>DAIQNY010000287.1:0-3534 GCA_036788155.1 Actinomycetota bacterium
CAGAGCTACTACAACGCCAGCCGCAAGCTCGTCCTCCAGGGCGTCGACGGCGTGATCTTCGTCGCCGACTCCCAGATCACGCGCCTCGACGAGAACGTCGAGAGCTACCTCAACCTCTGGGACAACCTGCTCGGCCAGGGCGACGACCTCGGCAAGCTGGGGTTCGTCATCCAGATGAACAAGCGCGACCTCACGGACATCTTCTCCGTGGAGGACCTCAACGAGCTGCTCAACCACACCGGCTCGCCCGTCATCGAGAGCAGCGCCGTCACCGGTCAGGGCGTGTTCGAGACCCTCAAGGTCGTCTGCAAGCAGGTCATCGCCAAGACGGGATGAGGCCGGCGGCGCGGGAGCTCTCCCCCGCCGGCCCTCCGCGCGCCAGCCAGGTCACTCCCCGGTGCGCGCGTGACGCAGCTCACTGCCCGACGCGCTTCACCCAGTCCAGAGGGGCGTACCTGGAGACGAAGGTGTCGCGGAACAGCACCTCTCCCCCGCCGTCCTTCACCGTCCGCTGGACCTTGACGGTCCGGCCGTCGATGCCCTGCTCCCAGCGGATGACCCCCGGGCCGAGGTCGTCGTCGTAGATCACCCGGGGGTCTAACTTGCCGTGCGCCGGTTTACGGAGATCGTAGAAGGAGCTCGTCGTGTACGCGACGGTGCGTCCCGTCTTGCCCACGAGGGCGACCGTGAGCGCCCCGCCGTCGATCCAGCTGCGGATCATGATGCCGGCGCCGGTGTCGTTCTTGAACCTGAAGTCGATCGCTCCCCACGCCACCGTCGCGTCCCGACCGATCGGGTAGTGCGAGATGTAGAGCGAGTGGGGTTCGCGCTCCACGACCGGCAGGCCGGCGAAGAAGACGGCGTTGAAGAGCGTGGTGGCGTACTGGCAGATGCCGCCGCCGACCCCCTGGCGGAGCACGTTGTCGGCGGCGATGACCGGCGCGTAGTCGAAGCCGCGATTGGCCGTGCGCGGCCCCATCGCGGCGTTCAGCGAGAACGTCTCCCCCGGCTCCACCAGCGTGCCGTCGACCAGCTTGGCGGCGCGCGCGATGTTGGTGGCGCGCGCCTCGTTGCGCGGGTCGAAGTACGTGGTGAACTGGGAGCCGAGGGCCGACAGCCCCATGCTCTGCACGTCCGCGGTGCTGAGCTTGGGGAACGCCGGCGTGAGCGCCACGAAGACCGTGCGCAGGCCGCCGCCCTTGGCGGCGTCGTCGAGCTCGTCCATGAGCACCGGCAGGTCGAGCACCATCCCCGACCTGCTCTCGGTGACGTGGATGGTGCCGTCGTCGTTGACCTCCACCGCGGCGTCCACCGGCGGCGTCTCGGCGAAGGCGAAGAGCTCCCGGAGCCGCTTCTCGGCGCGCTCGTTGTGGAACGTGAGCGGGTACTGGTCGGCGTCGTCGCCCCTGGTGATGGAGAGCATGCCGGCCATCTCCTCGGGCGTGAGGACGACCTCCCTGGCCCGGTAGCGCAGCGTGATCGGCCGCGCCAGGTACGTGGTCGCGGCCGCGGCGCGCGACTCGGCGTCGGCCGTGGAGACCTCGGGATCCACGGGAACCGTGGGGACCGGGCCGGCGTAGCCCCGCCCGGCGGCCACGGCCGCGAGGATCTCGCGCTCGAGCGCGAGCGCGTCCACCTCCCGCCCGCGCTCGCCCGGCACCACGCGGACGTCGCCGGCCGACAGCTTGAGCCGCGCGTCCTCGGCCGGCACGTCGACCTGGGCGCCGACGGCCTCGAGGCCCTCCTTGTAGGCCGTCCCGTCGACGCGCACGACCCGTGCGACGTCCGCTTCGCCGCCCGGCAGCCAGACGGTGAGACCGAGCGGCAGCTCGCGACGACCGGCGGCGAGAGCCCTGGCGGCCGTCGCCGCCGGGTCGACGCTGATGCCGAGCTGCGCCAAGGTCAGTGTGACGGGCTCGTCGCCTCCGGCGTCGAGCCTGACGGACTCGACGCGCGGAGCGAGCTCGTCGCGGACCACCGCGGCCACTCCCGCGGCGTCCCTGCCGGCGACGTCGAGGCCGGCGACCGCGACGCCGTCGCCGGCCCTGTCCCAGACAAGCGCCTGTACGGCGACGAACCCGGCGAGAAGGAGGACGGCGACCAGCAGCGCCGTCGCCGTCCACACGTGACGGCGGTACCACGCGCCGAGCCTGCGCAACGGGCCGCGGCGGGTGGCGACGTCCGGCCGCCCGGCCCCGGGCGAGTGAGCGTCCATGCGTTCCATTGTACGGGAGCGTTCGCCGCCCGAGCCCGGCGTCCTACTCCGAGTGCTCCCGGATAACGCCTCTCACGACCTCGAGGAACCCCTCGGCGAGGCGTTCCGACTCCTCATGGTCGGCGCCCTCGGCGTAGATGTGGAAGACGGGCTCGTCGGCGTCCGGCAGCAGCTGCACCCAGCCGCCGTCCCGGCGCAGCTGCACGCCGTCGAGGAGGCCGATCTGCGCGTCCCCGCTCAGCGCCTCTCGCTGCAGGTGCTCCGTGGCGGTGCGCATGACGGTGCCCTTCAGCGCCCACGGACAGGCCACCGTCTTGTGGACGAGCGTGCTGGTGGGGATCTCGGCGAGCTGCTCGCTGAGCGGCCGTGCCTGTGGCGCGAGCAGCTCCAGCAGCTTGCCGAGACTCATGACGGCGTCGAACGCCGGCAGGAAGCGGGGGAAGATGTAGCCGCCGCCGAGCGAGCCGGCGAACACGACGCCCTCCTCGGTCGAGGCCTGCGCCAGGGCGGGCAGCGAGACCTTGGTGCGCTCGACCGTGACGCCGAAGGGCTCGCTGAGCGCCTCGGCGAGATGGGTGACCGTGAGCGGCAGCACGACCTTCTCGCCGCGCGAGGCCTGCTGGGCGACGAGCTTGAGGAAGAGCAGCAGGGCCTTCTCCAGCGGCACCTCGGCGCCGGTCTCGTCGACTACATACAGGCGCTCCGCGCCGGGACCGACGACGAGACCAAGGTCCGCCTCCATGGTGCGCACGAGGCGCTGCACCTCCCGGATGTTGGCGCCGAGTTCCTCGGCGCCCATGCTCACGTGGTGCTGCTCGTTGAAGGCGCGCACGGAGAGCACCTCGGCGCCGAGGCTGCCGAGCAGATACGGCAGCGTGAGCGACGCCGGCGAGTACGAGTAGTCGATCACGAGCCGGTACGCGCGGCTGCGGATGCGCTCCACGTCCCAGGACTGCAGCAGGCCGCGAATGTACGTCTCCATGGCCCTGTCCGGGAACTGGATCTCGCCGAACTCGCTGTAGAAGGCGCGCCGGAAGTCCTGGCGGCCGTAGTACTTCTCCACGTCCTTCTGGCGCGCCTCGCTCAGATTGATGCCCGGCGGCTCGAAGAGCTGGATCTGGATCATCTCGGGGTCCCAGCTGGCGATGCGCACGTGGATGCCGCCCTGGGTGCTGCCGTTCTTGACCTCGAAGCGGTTGATGGCGCTGCTCGCGATGCGCAGGTCGCGGACCACCACACCGGTCGAGTTGAGCCCGGAGATGATGGCGCGCTTGATGACCCGCGACGCCGGGTGGGCGTCGCGGCTGGTGCACACGCGC
>DAIQNY010000288.1:0-3460 GCA_036788155.1 Actinomycetota bacterium
CAGGTCTGGGCGGGCGCGATCCGCCGGGTCGGCGAAGGCTTCGCGTGGATCATCGAGGCGCTGGGGGCGATCGCGCAGGCGTGCGGATGGCCGGAATCGCGCAAGACCGAGTTCGCCCAGCTCTCGGAGCGGCTCATGTTCGGCGTGCGCGCCGACGCGATCCCCGTCGCGAAGCTCCGGGTGCCCGGGCTTGGGCGTGTTCTGATGCGCCGGGTCGTGGATGCCGGGTTCGCGAGCGCCGACGCGATGCGTGCCGCGGGGCCCGACGTCGTCCGCAAGGCGGTGAACCACCGTGGGGCCTTCGAGCGGCTGTGGAAGAAACTCACAGACAGCAAGCCCGGGCTCAAGAAGGCGACGCCGTATCCGCCGGTCGCGGAGCCCCCGGTCTTGATCGCGGCAGAGCCGCCGGTCGAGCAGCCGGTGCTCGTCGTCGACCTCCAAGCGAACCGGGTGGTCTACCGCGGGCACGAGATCCCGACGCGGCCGCCGCACAACCTCCAGAAGCAGCCCCTCCTCGCGCTGGCGGCGCTCGCCTCGAGGCCGGACGAGTCTTTGTCGATGGTCGAGTTGGCTGACGAGATGCACCGGCTTGGAGGCCTGCGCAAGCGCCCCACAGCGCCCGACGCCAGGGATTTCCGATACCGGATGCTGAGGCCCTTCAAGAAAGCCCTGGCCTCGAGCAACATCGACGCGGCGGAGATCGACGCGCTCATCGAGTCAGTGCACGGACGGCTTCGCCTGCGGTCGCTCGGCAGCGTGACGGTCGTCACCGGGCAACGCGCTGCCTAGATCGGCGCATCGACGCTGAAGTACCGCTCTACCCACTTCAAGATCACCGCATCCTGTTCGAGCTGCCTGCGGCCCAGAATGTGACCGCGAACCATCGACATCTCCTTGGTCCGCGCATCGACTGATGTGATGCGTCCCTCGTCGATGGCCACCTCTCGGATCCGCCGGTACTTCCACGCAGACTGAAAGCCCGCGTGCACGTAGAGATCCTCGATGAACCCGGCGCCGAGCAGCAGCTTTCCGGTGAAGGGGATGCTCATGCCAAGGCGCTTGTATTCATGCTCGAAGAACGCGTACTGTCCCGTCCCGCTCTCCCACCCCGGTCCTGACGTAGTTCATCCCAGAATTCGATCCCTTGTCCCGGTTCGGCTTACCGGGAGGAGTGCCTGAGACTTCGGATCCCGCCCCCGTTTCCGAGGAGGTGCTCTACAGCAGCTTCCTGGTCGTCTGCGGGCTGCTGACTCGGGCCGGTTCAGGGGTGGTGAGATATCGAGGGGAGCGGCCCGGACCTGAGTGGTACGCCCACGGGACGTTCGACAAGCGCATCACGGTGCTGAAGGAGGGGAAGCCGCTGCAGGTCGTTCTGCGCAAGCAGCGGTGGCTGCTTCGCGGCACCAACACGACCTGCCACAGTCGTCCGCCAGATGATCCGATCAGAGTCCGGTTCTGCGTGACGATCATCGTGCTCCGGATCTGGGCGTGCCTGGTCTCCGGCGTCGGATTCCACCGTCGCGCAAGGTTGCATCCCGCGCCCGAGGACGGGGCGGGCAGCGGCCGGACCGTGCAGCGGTGGATCGCGCGCGCCCTGCGCAACGCCCTGCTGGTGCAGCAGGCGATCCGCCAGGCGATCCTGGCGATGACAAGAGTCGAGCCTCGGCCAGAGGAGGATATGTCCCGGCGAGGTCGGGCCCCACCGGCAGCGTTGCTTTGTCGTTATCGATTCAACGCAGTATCGGCAACCACCCTATGGCGAGCACTGGATATGCTGTTCGTTGCAGCGAAGCAGCTCCCTGGTGATCTCGCACTCCTGCTGGCCGAAGCTCGGAGGAGGTGGCTCGCTCGGGACGACATCTTTCCGTTGTGACCTTCCAGGGCGATTGCCTCCTGGGAGAGGAAGCTACTCGTCTGCCCGACGCCCGTCCAGCTTCCCGCGCACGTGCGATCCCACAGAGCATGGCGTCGTCCCAGGACGCGGTTACGGTCAGGCTCCTTCGCGTCACGGCCCCGACGGCCTGACCAGGAGGACCCATGCCACACGACGAAGGAGCCGACCCCAGGATGCGCCTGGCGCTGGCGCGCTATCAGGCGATCAGCGCCTACCTCGCGATGGAGCCCGGCCGAGGCACGCGCCTGAAGCTGCTCGAGCAGCTCGCCAAGAAGACGTGGATCGACGACCGCGGCGAGCCGATGGAGGTGACCGCCGAGACGCTTCGCAGCTGGCTGCGTCGGTATCGCCGCGGCGGGCTGGACGGCCTGATGGACAAGCAGCGCACCCGTCGCGGGGTCGGGGTCTTGTCGCCCGAGCAGTGCGCTCTGGTCTGCAGCCTCAAGCAGGAAGTGCCTGAGCGTTCCCTCGACTCGATCATTCGGGTTGCCGAAGACCTCGGACTGGTGCCGGCCGGGACACTGAGCCGTAGCACCCTGCATCGCGTGCTGGTCTCGCGGAAGCTCTCGGCGCGTCCGATCAAACCCGCGACCGTCACGGACCTCGATCGGTTCGAGGCCGACCACCCGAACGACCTGTGGCAGTCCGATCTGCTCAAGGGGCCGTGGTTGCCCGACCCGGCGCGTCCTGGAAAGACCCGCCAGGCACTGCTCTATGCCTTCCTCGACGATCACAGCCGCATGCTGCTGCACGGTAGATTCAGCTTCCGCGAGGACCTGCCGATTCTCGAGCTGGTGTTCCGCAGAGCTGTGCAGCGCTGGGGCAAGCCTCGGCGCGTCTACTACGACAACGGCCAAGTCTACCGCGCCCATCACATGCAGCACATCGTTGCCTCCCTCGGCGCACACAAGGTCATCTACACGCGCGAGTACCGCCCCGAGGGACACGGCAAGATCGAAGCCTTCAATCGCACGGTCCGTGGACAGTTCCTGTGCGAGCTGAAGGCCTCCAACGTCACCACCCTCGACCAGCTCAACGAGGCGTTCCGCGCCTGGATCGACCTCGTCTACAACGTCAAGCCGCACACGGAAACCGGTGAGCCTCCGCTGCAGCGGTGGAAGGCCGGAGCAGACCGCGTGAAGTACGCAGACGAGGAGGTGCTGCGTCAGGCATTCCTGTGGAAGGAAGACCGGACTCCCGACAAGGCAGGAGTCTTCTCTCTGCTGGGCACCCAGTATCAGGCCGGGCCAGGCCACGCGCGCCGCAAGTTCCAGGTCCGCTTCGATCCCGAGGCCATGCACGAGGTGGAGCTGTGGCGCAGCGACAAGTTCCTCGAGCGCGCACGGCCCCTGCAGATCGGTCCGCACCGGCGCCCCGTGGCGCCAACTGCCGCCACCGCACAGCCCGCACCCGCCCCGGGCCCCAAGACCGACTGGCTCGGCCACCTGACGCGCAAACACCGCGAGCAATCCTCGTCGCAGCAGGAGACGACGCCAACTGCGCAACAGCTGCGGCATGCCTCCGACCAGGCCGTCATCGACCTGCTCGCCGCCCGCCTCGACCCTG
>DAIQNY010000289.1:0-3443 GCA_036788155.1 Actinomycetota bacterium
GTCCTGCATCTCCGAGTACTTGTCGATGCGCGCCTCGGGGTCGGTCATCGCCTGCGCCTCGGTGAACATCGTCTCGAGCTCGGGACTCCACCAGAAGCTCGAGTTCATGCCGCCTTCGACGGCGTTGGACTTGCTGAACAGCGGGACGATCCAGTCGCTCGGGTCCGGATAGTCCATCCACCAGCCGAAGCTGCCGGCGGTGAGAGTGTTGGGGGTCCCCTGCTGCGTGTAGAAGGTGTTGTTGCTCATGGTCTTGAGCCCCGCCTTCACACCGACGGCGGCCAGGTCGGCCTGCACCGACTGCCAGAGCTTCGGATTCGGATCGACGTTGTCGGTGTAGAGCATCGTCTCGAAGCCGTCCGGGTACCCGGCCTCGGCGAGCAGCTGCTTGGCCTTCGCGGGATCGTAGCCGTAGTAGACCTTGCCCTCGACGTGACCCGGCATGCCCTCGGGATAGAACTGCCAGAGGCTCAACGCCTGGCCGGCCTGGAGCTTGACCAGCTTGTCGCGGTCGATGGCCCAGCTCAGCGCCTGCCGCACCTTGACGTCGTCGAAGGGCTCCATCTCGACGTTCATGAACATGTAGCTGATGGCCACGAGCGGCTGCGTATGGACGAGGCCGCTGAGCTTGGGGTCGGCCTTGACGCGCGGGATGTCCGCCACCGGGACACCGTCGCCGAGCACGTCCACCTCGCCGCGCTCGAGCTTGAGCAGCGCCGTCTGCGGGTTGAAGGAGAGCTGGTAGTTGACGCCGTCGAGGTAGGGCTTGCCCTCTTCCCAGTAGTCCGGGTTGCGGGTGAGCACGATCTCACGGCCCGGCGTCCAGCTCTGGAACACGAACGGGCCGGTACCCAGGGGGTGGCGGTTGAACTGCCTGCCCCACTTCTCGACCCACTCCTTGGGGACCACGTCGCAGAATTCCATGGTGATGGCGTTGAGGAACGAGAGGTCGGGGCTCGTGAGGGTGATCTCGATGGTGGAGTCATCGACGACCTTGTAGCCCTCGACTTCATCGCTCTTGCCCTTGATGAACTTGCTCGCGCCCACGATGCCCTCGTAGAAGTAGGTGGCCGGGCAGCGTGGCTCGCTGAGCATGCGCTCGAAGCTGTACTTGAAGTCCTGGGCCGTGACCTCGCGGTTCACCGGCGGCTGGAACTTGACGCCCTCGCGAAGGTGGAACGTATACACCTTGCCGTCGGGCGAGATGCCGCCGTTCTCGATGCTCGGCACCTCTGTCGCGAGACAGGGGACGAGCTTCGCCCCGGCGGCGCCCGCGGCGTGCGCGTACTGCAGCAATCCCTGGTAGATGTCGTGTTCGATCTGCCAGTCGATGACGTTCCAGGCCACGGCCGGGTCGAGACTCGAGGGTTCGGTGAGATACGCGAGCGTGAGCGTGCCGCCCTGCTTGGGCTGGTCGTCGGACGCCGCCGCCGGGCTGCTCCCGCCGTCTTCCGACGAGCCGCAGCCGGCCAGCCCTACGGCCAGCACGAGGGCCAGCGCGAGCACGGCGGCTGCGGCGGCTCCTCTCTTGATGGATCGCTTCATGGCTTCCTCCTTGGACGTCCCCATCCGTTAGGTGTCCTGGTCATCGCCGGCGCTGCTTCGGGTCGAAGGCGTCGCGCAGCCCGTCCCCCACGAGGTTGAACGCGAGCACCGTGATCATGATGGCGAGGCCGGGGTAGATGACGAGGTGTGGCGCGGAGAGATAGTAGCTCTGACCCTCCGCGATCATCTGACCCCAGCTGGGTGTAGGCGGCTGCACGCCGAGGCCGATGTAGCTGAGCGTGGCCTCGAACAGGATCGTCGTCGCGAGCCCGAGGCTGGTGTACACGAGGATCACTGCCACGAGGTGCGGCAGGATGTGGCGGAAGAGGATGCGCGCGCTGCTGCACCCGGTGAGCCGCGCGGCGTCGACGAACTCCTTCTCGCGGATGGAGAGCACCTCGCCGTGGATCACGCGGGTCATCGGCGTCCAGTACACGATCCCGATGACCAGAATAAGGATCCAGATGCTCGGTTTGAGCACGCTCACCAGCGCGACGGCCAGCAGGATGATGGGGAACGCCATCATGACGTCGGTCATGCGCATGAGGAGCGTCTCCACCCAGCCTCGGAAGTAGCCGGCGGTGAGGCCGAAGACCACTCCGAGCACGAGGGCGAAGCCGTTGGCGAGCACGCCCACCACGAGGCTGACCCTCGCCCCGTACATGAGCCGGCTGAGCAGGTCGCGGCCGAGCGTGTCGGTGCCGAGCGGGAACTGGCTGGAGGAGCCGATCGGCATGCCCTGCATGGTGAGACCTTCGCTGTACTGCTTCGTGGGATCGTGAGGCGCGATCCAGGGGGCCAGGACGGCGATGAGGATGATCGCGATGATGATCACCACGCCGATCATCGCGAACCAGTCGCGCCGGAACCGGCGCCAGATGTCGCCCCACAGGGAGCGGTGCTCGATGAGCAGCGCGTCCGGGCTCCACATGCCGGCGGCGCCGACGGCCGTGCCGATCTCCGCGGCCGGCGCGACCGAGGTGCCGAGCCCGAGGTCGATCTCGGTCTCGGGCTCGAGGCCTCCGACCGTATGGCCGGCACCGCTGGTCGTGCGGCCGTAGTCGGGCGTGGGCGCCCGGTAGCCGCCGCCGGGGTGGTCGCTCACGTCGCGTCACCACCCTCCAGGGATCCGGCGACGACCGCGAGGTCGTCCTCGCCGGCGCGGATGTGCGGGTAGTCCGTCTCGGTGATGAGGTGGCAGGAGGCCCAGCGGCCGGGGCGTACCTCGCGCAGCGGCGGGTCCTGGGCGTCGCAGAGGCCCTCCCGAGCTGCCGGGCAGCGGGTGTGGAAGTGGCAGCCGCTGGGCGGCTCCACCGGGCTCGGGACGTCGCCGGTGAGCACCACCGGCCGGCGCTGCTCCTCCGCCTCCGGATCGGGGATGGGCACGGCGCTGAGCAGCGCCTGCGTGTAGGGGTGCATGGGCTCGCCGTAGAGCACTGCGTTCTCGGCGAGCTCCACGATCCGCCCCAGGTACATCACGGCCACCCGGTCGCTGATGTGGCGCACCACGGAGAGATCGTGCGCGATGAACAGGTACGTGAGCCCGAACTCCCGCTGCAGGTGCTGCAGCAGGTTGATGATCTGCGCGCGGATCGAGACGTCGAGCGCGCTGATGGGCTCGTCGCAGACGATGAAGTTGGGCTCGACGGCCAGCGCCCGGGCGATGCCGATGCGCTGGCGCTGGCCACCGCTGAACTCATGCGGGTAGCGGTTCAGCGTGTTGGGATTGATGCCGACGGTCTCGAGGAGCTCGCGCACTCTCGCCTTGCGTTCGGTCCTGCCGCCCATCCTGTGGACCAGCAAGGGCTCCCCGATGATGTCGCCGACGGTCATGCGGCCGTTGAGGCTGGCGTACGGGTCCTGGAAGATCATCTGCATGCGCTTGCGCTGCTCGCGCA
>DAIQNY010000290.1:0-3440 GCA_036788155.1 Actinomycetota bacterium
TGCGCGGAAAGTACCGGTGCTCCTCGATCATCGGGCCGATCTCGTGAAGCGGCACGAGCTCGAGCGGCCACGGCGACTGGATGACGGCGTGCGGGTTGCCGACGTCGACGAAGGTGAACGTGAAGTTGCGGCCGGCCGCATGCAGCGCCTCCTCCACGCACTCGCCGTCGAACCCAGCGAGCTTCTCGCCCCCGAACCGGGCGATCCCCATGTCCACGGTGACCTGGCGGTCTTCCCGGATCCTCGGGACGATCTCGCCGGCGGGCGTGTCGAGGTAGACGGTGTCGCCCTCGACCAAACCTTCCATCTTGAGCTTGCGCGCCACCATGCGCACACCGTTGCCGCACATCTCGGCTTCGCTGCCGTCGGGGTTGAAGATGCGCAGCGGAAAGCGTGCGTCGGCAGACTGCTTGCCGATGAGCAGGATGCCGTCGGAGCCGATGCCCAGGTTACGGTCGCAGAGCAGGCGGGCTCGCTCGGGCGTGAGCTCGAACGGGAGCTCCTCCACGTGAAGGACGATGTAGTCGTTGCCGAGGCCCTGCCACTTGGAGAACTGGACCTTGCCGAGACCCTGCCACTGAGGCTGCACGGATGACCCCCTCTGAAGCGGAGAGCGCGGCGGGGCCGCGCGTGCCGGAACCGAAATCCTACCACGGTGCGCCTCGGATGAGGCTGAGGACGGTCCGGGTGGGCCTCACATGAGATCGAGGACGTCCCGGGCGACGGCGTCCGGCGGCCGGCCGGAGGCCGGCACCCGGACGGCGTCCGGGAGCTTGCGCATCCAGGTGAGCTGGCGGCGCGCCAGGGCGCGCGTGCGCGCCTTCATGCGCGCCGCCGCCTCGGGCAGCGCGAGCTCGCCGTCGAGGACGGCGCAGAGCTCGCGCACGCCGATAGCCTGGGCCGCGGTCCGTGAGAACGGGCCCGCGTCCCGCGCAGCGGCGACCTCGGCCAGAGCCCCCGCCGCCAGCATCTGATCGACGCGGCGCTCGATGCGCTCGGTGAGTGCCGCCCGGTCGTCGCCGGGGTCGAGGGCGAACAGCCGGTGCCCGTACCGGCCGCGGCCGCTCCACAGCTCGCCCGTCTGGGCCGGCTCATCGCCGGCCTCCAGGGACTCGAGCGCGCGCACGACCCGCCGCCCGTTGCGAAGGTCCGTGCGGGCGGCGACATCCGGCGCGCGCCTCCGGAGCTCGGCGACGAGCTCGTCCGGCGCGCGCTCCCAACGCTCCTCCAGGGCGCGCCTCCGCTCGTCGTCGGGCGCGCCCCCGAAGCCGAGATCGCCGAGCACCGCCCGCAGGTAGAGGCCGGAGCCGCCCTCGACGACCACGGGCCGGCCGGCGGCGACGAGCCCGTCGAGCACGCCGTGCGCTCGCGCCGCATACTCCGCGACGGTGAGGTCGTCGCGCGGAGACGCCCACCCCACGAGATGGTACCGGGCGCCACGGCGCGACTCCGCGTCGGGCTGATTGGTGACGATCGGGAGTCCCGCGTAGACCTGCATGGAGTCGGCGACCACGATGTCGGCGCCGAGCAGTCCGGAGAGCTCAACGGCCACCCGGCTCTTGCCGAGAGCGGTCGCGCCGAAGAGCGCGACCACCGGCGGGGCATCAGTCATCCACGAGCTCCCCGGCCCGCTCCTCCTCCGGCACGGGCGGGTCGCCCTGCCGGTAGCGGGTGACCAGGAAGCGGCGCACGTCGTAGGACTGACCGGGCCCGATGCCGGCCTTCTGCAGCGCGATGTCGACCTGGGCCTCCACCGTGTCGATACCCTCGAGCGCCGGCAGGAGGACGCCGCGGCGGACCCCTGCCTCCACGATCACCCCGTACACGCGTGAATCCAGATCGGCCGGCGTGCACGGCTCGCTGGGGCTGAGCACGTCGACCGAGCACGCAAGCGTCTCGAGCTCGTCCTGGGCCAGCGGGGGGAAGCGAGGGTCGCGCAGGGCCGACGAGTGCGCGTTACGGGCGATCTCACGGCCGAGCGAAGGCTCGGCGGGCTCGAGCGTGCCGATGCAACCCCGCAACTCGCCGCGCTTCTTCAGCGTCACGAAGCAGGCCGCCCGTCGCAGGTAGAATTCGTCCGCGGGCGGCTCGGGTGCTCGGTGTCCGATCACGTACGCGGCCACGCACTCAAGCGCGTAGTCGGCCGGTCCGCAGACGTGCGCTCCGCCCGTCATGCGCCGGCGTCCGCCGCCGGACGGGGCCCGAAGCGGGCGACGAGGTAGCCGACGCCGTACGGCCCTTCGTAGCTCAGGATCTCGGGCTCGACGACGGCGTCGTCCCCGAGGAAGCCGCCGAGCGCGACGAAGCTGCGCAGGCCGCACTCGGCGGCGCCGTCCAGCAGCACCGGCTCGATGCGGGTCAGCGCCGGGAAGTCGCCCACGCCGAGCAAGCCAACGACTTCGTCGTCGAACAGCTTGCCGCGTGGGTCGTACGGCGCCGGCGCGCCGTGGATCAGCGCGTGCGAGAGATCGCCGGAAGCCAGGAAGAGTGTGTCCCTGCCCAGCTCCTCCGCGCAGCGGCGGACGAGCTGGCCGAGCGTGCGATGTTCGGCATAGGGCCCCACCACAGAGAGGCTGACGATCCTGTCGGGGTGCATGAAGCTCAGGGGCACCAGCACCCCCCAGTCGAGCACGTCGCCGTCGTCGGAGACGATGCTCAGCTTACGGCTGTCCCCGGCGAGCGCGAGCAGCAGTTCGGCGAACTGCACGTCGTTGTCGTAGCTGTACGAGGCCTCCGGACAGCGAAAGCGACCGAAGTCGCCGTGCAGCCGTGGAGCCGTCTTGACGGCGTGCGCGGCGCCGAAGTCGTCGGCGTGCGGGGAGATGACGACGATCGTCTCGGGGGTACCAACCGACATCGCAAGCCGTTCCATGGCCGAGACGGTGGATGCTATCTTGTTGCGTGCGGTCCCGCCGACCTCGGGGATGAGCAGCGGAGGGTGCGGACAGATGCAGCCTTGCATGACATACCTCCTGGTCGCCGGCTCAGACCGTGACGCCGCGCAGCGTGGTGGAGGTCGCTGCGGTCACTTCCACGGTCACTATAGCACCGGGCTCTACGGCGCCCGAGAGGTTGACCGTGACGTTCTGCCGGGTCCTGCCGCGGCGCAGCCGGTCGTCCCGGCTGGCGCCCTCCACGAGGACCTCTGCGCGACGGCCAACCCAGGCCTGCCGCGAGGCGAGCGCCTGGCGTTGCGTAAGGTCGATGAGGCGCTCGACCCGCTCGCGCCGGACCTCCGCCGGCACCTGGTCTGGCAGATCGGCGGCGGCCGTGCCAGGGCGCGGCGAGAAGACGAACGTGAATGCCGCGTCGAAGGCCGCCTCCCGCACCAGTTCGAGGGTCTGCTCGAACTCCTGCTCGGTCTCGCCGGGAAAGCCGGCGATGAGGTCGGTCGTGAGGCTGACGTCCGGGACGGCGGCGCGGAGCGCCCGGACCCGGTC
>DAIQNY010000291.1:0-3436 GCA_036788155.1 Actinomycetota bacterium
GGTCCTTGAGCGTCTCGCCCTCCACGTACTCCATGACGATGTAGTACGTGCCGTCGACCTCCCCCCAGTCATGGATGCTGACGAGGTTCTGCTGGTTGAGACCGGCGGCGGCCTTGGCCTCGCGCCGGAAGCGCTCGACGAACGTCGGGTCGTTCAGGTACCGCTGCAGCAGGACCTTGATGGCGACGTGACGCCCGAGGGTGAGGTCCTCGCACAGGTACACGTCGGCCATGCCGCCCCCGCCCAGCTTGCGCACCACGCGGTACCGGCCGCCGACCACCTGCTCTGGCTGGAACACGTCGCTCACATCCGCCTGCCTCTCTCCTTCATCCTGTTGGGTACGACCACGGGCGCTCCGACCCTGCCTGCTACGGCAGGTCGGGCTGCGCCAGCGCCTGCTTGATGACGGCGGCGGCGAGCGGCGCCGCCGCCTCGCCGCCGGTCGACTGCGTGTCCTCGATGATCACCGCCACGGCGACCTTGGGATCGTCCGCCGGCGCGAAGCCGATGAACCAGGCCAGGTTGCTGCCGTCGCCCTTCTCCGCCGTGCCGGTCTTGCCGGCCACCTGGATGCCCTGGAGCGCGGCGGCCGTCGCCGTGCCCGCGTTGACCACGTTCTGCATCATCGTGTTGAGCTGGTCGGCCGTCGCAGCCTTCGTCGCGACCAGCCACTGCTCCGGCTGCGTCCTGCGCACCACGCTGCCGTCGGGGGCCAGGATCTGGTCGAGGAAGTACGGCTTCATGACGCGGCCGCCGTTGGCCACGCCGCCGGCCACGAGCGCCATCTGGAGCGGCGTGGCCAGCACCCGCTCCTGACCGCACGCCGCCCAGGCCACGTCGAGCGGGTCCATGAACGCACCCGGGGCCAGCAGGCCCTTCTTGCCGTACCGCCCGCTGGGCACGACCTCGCCCTCCGGCAACTCGAGCGGCGGTGTCTGGTAGAAGCCGTACTTCTCCGCCGCGGAGATGAGGCGCCTGCGACCCAGCAGGTTGCCGACCTTGGCGAACGTCGTGTTGATGGACAGCGTCATTGCGAGCGTGAAGTCGTTGGGGCCGTACACGCTGCCGCCGTAGTTGGTGACCTTGCCGCCGAAGACGACGTAGGTGCCCGTGTCGACGAAGTCGGTGTCGGGGGTGACCTTGCCGGTGTCCAGACCGCCGGAGGCGGTGACGACCTTGAACGAGGAGCCCGGCACGTACAGTCCCTGCGTGGGCCTGTTGAGCAGTGGCGCTCCCGAGTCCTTGCTCAGGGCCGACCAGCGCCCCTCGAGCCGGGCCGGGTCGTAGGTCGGCGCCGAAGCTGACGCGATGAGCGCTCCGGTGGTGGGGTCGAGCGCCACGATGGCGCCCTTCTGCCCCTGCAGCTCCGACTGCGCGATCCTCTGCACCGCCGGCACGATGGTGAGCTTGAGGTCGGCGCCCTGAGGCCGGCGGCCGAGCACCTTGTCTACCCAGTTCTGCACGCCGAGATCGGATGCCTGGCCGGTGAGTTCGTCGTTGAACTGGGCCTCGATGCCGCTGCGCCCGTAGCGCACGGAGTCGTAGCCGAGCAGCTGCGGCGCCAGCGTCCCATTGGGGTAGTCGCGGTAGTAGTAGCCCGAGCGACGTTCCGTGCCCGCCAGCACCGTGCCGTCGTACCCCACGATGTCGCCGCGCTCGATCTTCATCTCCTGGGCGATGCTGCGCTTGTTCTCCGGCCTTTCGCGATACCAGTCGGCGCGCACCCCCATGATCCAGGTGAGATTCACGATGAGCGCCACGAAGAGGACCGTCATGATGATGAAGATCTTGGTCATCGCCCGGTTCACGGCCCTACCCCCTCTCCGCCAGTCGGCGGCGCTCGAGCTCGGTGCCGCCGCGGATGATGTTGGTGCGGTTGCTCACCATGAGCAGCAGCGCCACGAGCATGAGGTTGGCGGTGATGGAGCTGCCGCCGTAGCTCACGAAGGGGAGCGTGATGCCCGTGAGCGGGATCACCCGCGTGACGCCGCCGATGATGATGAAGGTCTGCAGGGCGAACGCCGTGGCGAGGCCGGCGGCGAGCAGCTTGGAGAACCCGTCCGGCGCGTACACGGCGATGCGGAAGCCGCGCCACACGAAGAGCAGGTAGACCAGGATGATGCCGGCGGCGCCGAGCAGGCCCATCTCGTTGGCGATGGCGGCGAAGATGAAGTCGGTCTGCAGGTCCGGCACGACCGGTGCCCTGTTGGCGAACAGCAGGTAGCCGCGGCCGAAGCCGGCGCCGACCACGCCGCCGTCGGCGATGGTGAACAGCGACTGCAGGAGCTGGTAGCCGGTGGTCTCGGCGTGCGGCCACGGGTCGAGCCACACGCGGAAGCGGTCCTGCACGTGCGGCACGATGTACACGGCGATGGCGCCGGCGGCGGCGAAGAGCCCCACGCCGGCGGCGACGTACACCACGCGCGCCGTGGCCATGTACATGAGCGCGACGAAGATGGACATGAAGAGCAGCGCCATGCCGAAGTCCTTCATGAAGACGAGCATGGCGAGCGAGAACACCCACATCACGAGCAGCGGCCCGAAGTACTTGAAGGCCGGCACGGGCACTCCGAGCACGTGCCGCTGCGGCACCGACAGCATGACCTTCTTGTCGTCCAGGTACCCGGCCAGGAAGACGACGATCGCCAGCTTGGCGAACTCGGACGGCTGGATGCTGAACCCCAGGGCATGGATCCAGAGCTTCGCGCCGTTGACGGTGGTGCCGAACACGATGGTCACGACGAGCAGCGCCAGACCGACGGCGCCGATGAGGTACCGGTAGTGGTCGAGCTTCATGTGGTCGCGCACCACGAGCACCGTGAGGATGAACAGGGCGGCGCCCACCAGCAGCCACTGACCCTGGGTGAGCGCCAGCGACGGCCTGATGCGGAAGATCTCGGTGAGGCCGATGGCCGCAAGCAGCGCGGTGATGGGCAGCAGGAACGGATCGGCTTGCGGCAGGAAGATGCGCACCAGCACGTGGAGCAGCAGGAAGATGCCGACGAACACGAGCCCGTAGACGATGGACACGCTGTTGATCTCGCGGAAGCGGCCGGCGTAGACGGAGACGTACGCCATGGTGCTGACCGCGCCGGCGAGGACGAGGAACACCAGTTCCAGATTGCGCCGGCTCACGGCCACATCCCCAGCTGCTCGGAGACGTCCATGGCGTCCTCCCGGTCGCGCAGGCGCCGCTCGTCGACGAGCGCGCGCGCCGACGGCGAGAGCGAGTCGTAGGTGACGACGCTGCGGCGGTAGACGGCGTGCAGCGGAACGGGGCCCACCTTGCCGGGCACCCCGCTGTAGACGGCGAGGCTACCGTCGCCCTCCACACCGATGAAGAAGACCGTGCTGAGATAGAAGGCGCCGGCGGCCAGGGCGACGACGAGCGCCGTGAGCACCCCCGCGACGACGCCGAGGCGGCGCAGCGTGCGAC
>DAIQNY010000292.1:0-3423 GCA_036788155.1 Actinomycetota bacterium
ACCGCCGCTGCAGCACCTTGAGTGCGTTCGCCGACAGCTCGATCACTGCCTTCCCGGTGTCAGTCATGCCCCGTCTCCCCTTGTAGTCACCGCGCGTGCGGCGTGGTGAACAGTGTGTCGTCCACGTAGAACTCGCCGGCGTCGATGCCCGGAAGCGGCTGTTCGCCGGGCAGCGGCTCCGTGCCTGCCAGTTCCAGCCGGGCAAGCTCCTGCTGGAACTCCTCGATGTCTTCGAACTGCCGGTAGACGGAGGCGAACCTGATGTACGCCACCTTGTCGATGTCGCGCAGATGCCGCAGCGCCCGCTCCCCCACCATCCTGGTGGTGACCGGGCGCCCCGTCACGCGGCGCAGGTCGTTCTCGATGTCGTCGACGGCGCGCTCGAGACGCTCGAGCGGGATGTCGCGCTTCTCGCAGGCGCGCAGGAGGCCGTTGAGAACCTTCTGCCGCCGAAACAGCTCTTCCCTTCCATCGCTCTTGATCACCACGAGCGGTACCTCTTCGACGCGTTCGTACGTCGTATAGCGCCGCTCGCAGGCAAGACACTCGCGGCGACGCCTGATCGCGTCGCCCGACTCGGAGTCGCGCGAATCGACGACTTTGCTCTCTTCGCTGGTACAGAATGGACAACGCATGGAACGACCTCACCACAACATATGGTGCCCCCGGTCAGTGCGAACACCACTATAGTGTATTCGTCGCGTCCCGCAACCATCCTGGCCGTCACTGAAACCGCGTTTCGACGCGGCCAACTCTCAGCTTCTACTAGAGGCTTAGCCTTCATCCGCGCACGTACGCTCCGGGCGCCCCGTGACCCCCCGCCCGTCGGTCCCGCGACGGCGACCCCGACGGTAGCAGGCCCGCCGGACGGAGGACCGACCCGCGAAGGGCGAGAAGCAGCGGTCCGGGGACGCTATACTTGCCGGGTCGTGAACGTCATCGTCCTCCCCACCTACAACGAGCGTGAGAACCTGCGGCACGCCCTCGGCCGGATCCGTGAGGTCGCCGAGGGCCACAAGGTGCACCTGCACACGCTCGTCGTCGACGACAACTCGCCGGACGGCACCGGTGAGCTGGCCGACGAGCTGGCGCGCGAGGTGCCGGACGTCAGTGTGCTGCATCGCCCGGGCAAGGAGGGTCTCGGCGCAGCGTACTTCGCAGGCTTCAGGAAGGCGCTCGACATGGGAGCCGACCGCGTCTTCGAGATGGATGCCGACCTCAGCCACGACGCCTCCTACCTCCCTCACTTCCTCCGTCTCGTCGACCAGGGCGCCGATCTCGTGCTGGGTTCGCGGTACGTCAAAGGGGGCGGCGTCGAGAACTGGAGCCTTTCGCGCAAGGTCATCAGCCGTGGCGGCTGCCTCTACGCACAGGCCATCCTCGCGCTGCCGTACCACGACCTCACGGGCGGCTACAAGTGCTTCAGGCGCACGGTGCTGGAGGCGATCGACTTCGACTCGATCGACGCCAAGGGGTTCGGGTTCCAGATCGAGATGACGTACCGGGCCCACAAGATGGGCTTTCGGATCGTGGAGCTGCCCATCGTCTTCGTCGACCGCAAGGTGGGCGAGAGCAAGATGAGCGGCGACATCTTCTTCGAGGCCATGGTCAACGTCTGGAAGCTCCGCTTCAGCCACGTGCCGACAAGGCCGTCTCAGCTCGCGTGAGGCGGAGCGGCGCACAGGGGTTCGAGTGAGCCGCCGCACGCGGAGGAGCCCCGCGTGAGCCGCCCCTTGTCCACCGGTCTCGTCGTGCCCGTGGAGGCGGCGCGGCCGCTGGTCGCGCCCTGGCTGCGGCGCCTGCCGGCCGCCGCCCAGACCCTGCCGCCGCACGTGACGGCGCTCTGGCCGTTCCTGCCCGTCGACGTCGTGGATGCGGCGGTCGAGCGCCGGCTCGCGGAGCTGCTGGTCGCAGTGCCCGCCTTCTCGTTCGCCCTCACGCGTGTGGCGGAGCTCCCCGACGCCGTCGTCCTGATGCCCGAGCCGGTGACGCCGTTCTCAGCACTCACGCGCCTGCTCTGGGACGAGTGGCCCGAATGCCCGCCCTTCGGCGGCGCCTACGAGGAGGTGGCGCCGCACGTGGTTGTCGTCATCGACCCCTCCGGCGCCGACCGGACGGCGATAGAGGCGGCGCTCGCGCCGCGCCTGCCGCTCGCCGCCCGCGCTGCCGAACTGGTGCTGGTGGAGGAGACGGCGAGCGGCGCCCTGCGCGAGCGGCGGCGCTTCACGCTGGCCGGCTGACCGGCCACACCGCGGCGAATCCTCCGGCTCGTCCCCATCCGCCGTGGGGCCTCCCGTCTGCCGGCTTCACCACACCGCGGCCGCGGACCCCTCCTTACCATTGGAGATGCTCTGCCTGCTGGGCTGACCGGAGTCCGTCAGAGCGGGAGCTTGCGTCCGACGCCGCGTTCGCGCGCCCGGCGCAGGGCGAGCGCGCCGGTGACGACGTCCTCCAGAGCCATGCCGAGGTTGAGGCAGAAGACACGCTCCTCCGGCCGCTCCCTCCCGGGGACGACGCCGGCGGCCAGGTCGCCCAGGTCCCCGGCGATCCCGTCGGGGACGCCGGCGAGACGCACGCCGGCCGCTTGTGTGGCCCGCACCGTCGCGAGGTCGTCGCAGAAGAACCGGTCGCACGCCGCCATGGCGGCCGGGCTCCAGGCGGCGTCGTAGTCCAGCGCCACCGCCAGCGCCCCGGGCTCGAGCAGCCCGGGGCCGAGCGGCGGCGCGATCTCGGCGGTCATGGTGATGGCTGTGACCACCACGCCGGCGCCGCCCGCCACGTCCTCCGGCGCCGGCACGCGCGTGACGCTCAGCGCCGGAAGGTCCGCGCCGAGGCCGGCGACGAAGGCCTCCCCGGCCTCGGTGACCGCATCGCGGCAGCGCACCTCACGTACGCGCGGCAGGACGGCCGCCAGCGCGCGCACTGAGGCGCGAGCCTGCACGCCGCATCCCAGGACGCCCACCGTCGTCACATCGGGCCGTGCCAGGTACCGTGCCGCGACGCCCACGCTCGCCCCGGTGCGCCAGGCCGTGATCGTGGCCGCGTCCATCACGGCCGACGGGAGTCCCGTCCCGGGGTCGCCGAGTACCACGAGTCCATTGGTGATGGGCAGACCCCGGGCTGCGTTCTGCGGGAACAGCGTGACCCACTTGGCGCCCAACCCGCCGCCCCCGGGCAGCGTCGCCGCCATGACCTGCGAGTACGCGTCGCCCTCGCCGTGCAGGCTGAGCTTGGGCGGCATGACTACTCCTCCCCTGCCCTTGGCGGCGCAGCCCGCATCGACCGCGTCGACGACCTCGAGCATGGTCACGCCCAGCGACTCGAGGTCGGCGCGTGAGAGATAGAGCAGCTCTGCGCCGCCGCCGCTCGTGCCGGCGGCGGTCACGTCGGCGCCTCGCCCGGAGCGGCGCCCTCGGGCTTGCG
>DAIQNY010000293.1:0-3422 GCA_036788155.1 Actinomycetota bacterium
GGCCTGCAGCGAGGTCGCGAGTCCGTTCAGGTCATAGAGGTCGTCGCTCATCGTCCACCGTCTCGAGTAGGCGCCGGCCGGTCGGTCGGCGTCCGCTGATTCTATCCGCCCTCGAGCGGCGGCGCGACGGCCGTTCCCGCAGTGTCGCCACGCGTCTTCAGTGGTGGTAGGGCTCACCGCGGAGGATCTTGCCGGCGCGGAAGAGTTGCTCCAGCAGCACGACGCGGGCGAGCTGGTGCGGCAGCGTGAACGTGGAGAGCGAGAGGACGTCGGTCGCGCGGGAGCGGACGTCCGCCGCCATGCCCAGCGAGCCCCCGATGACGAAGCCGGCTCCCCCACGCTCGAACGCCCGCTGCAGACGCTTCGCGAACGCCTCGCTGCCCAGCGCCTCGCCGTCCACGGCGAGGGCGAAGACCACAGGCGCCTGAGGCCACGCAGCGAGCAGACGCTTGCCCTCCTCGCGCAGGACCTCGGCCTCCGAGCGGCCGCGAAGGGCGACCTCCTTCACCTCCCGCACACGAACAGCCATGAGAGGCCTGAGAAGGTCGAGGTAGTGCCGGGCGGCCGGCGAGAAGTCGCGGTGCAGCGACCCGACCGCCAGGAGCTCGACGCGCGCCGCCACCGCGCGTCAGGCGCGCTGCGAGCCGGCGTAGAAGGCGACCCGGTTCGGCCCGGCCGCCTTGGCCGCGTACATTGTCGTCGCCGCCTTCGCCACCAGCTCCTCCGCGCTCCGCCCGTCCGCGGGGAAGGTCGCCACGCCCGCCGTCGCGCTGAGGGCGATGGAGCGGCCGTCGGTCTCCACCGCGAGCTGCTCCATGGTCCCCAGCACGCGTGCCAGGGCGGCGTCCGCCTGCTGGTCGGCCGTCTCCGGCAACACCAGCAGGAACTCGTCCGCCCCGTATCTGCATACCAGGTCGCAACTGCGCAGCTGGGCCGTGAGAGCCGCCGCCCAATGCCGCAGCACTTCGTCGCCGGTCTCCCTGCCCGCGGTCTCGTTGACGGACGCGAAGCCGTCGAGGTCGAGCATCACGAAGGCGACGGTGCGCTCGTGGCGCTCGGCGCGCGCCAGCTCGAACGCGGCGCGCTCCCGCAGCTGGCGGAAGTTCAGCAGACCCGTGAGCGCGTCGTGCGTCTCGTGCTCGCGGCGCTCGTGCAACAGGCGCAGGTTGTCCAGCGCGATGTCAGCCTGGTCGGCCAGCTGGGTGAGCAGGCGTCGCTGCTCGTCCGGGTGGAACCCGTTCTCCTGGTAGAGATAGCCCGCCTGCTGACCCGCATAGCCCTCGAACTGACACACCGTGTCCCCGAGGGCCCAGCACTGGGTCTCCTTGGTGAGCACCTCGGTGCTCGTGATCTGCTCCAGCACTCCGTCGATGAACCCGCGCTCCAGATCGCAGACGGGGGTACCGGTGGCCTGCAGGTTCTCGCAGCTCAGGCAACGATGCAGCTTGACCAGCACGCGCTCCTCGTCCAGCTCGACCTCCAGGTCGCCGAGCTGCATCTGCCCGAACCAGTCCTTGAGGCCCTGGATGGAGGTGATGCCCAGCTGCGTGGTGGCGCGTTTGGCCGCAAGATAGACGGCGGGCCCTGCGCTTTCTCCCAGGATCTCCGGCAGCACGGCGAACTGCAACAGGCGCACGAGCGACGCCGGAGCGGTGAGGCCGTCAGGGGTGGATCCAAGCACGTCGGCGGCCTGCGGCCACACTCGCCGCTCCTCCGACGTGGTGAGCGCGATCACCCCGCGCAGAGCACGTGCAAACACGGTCGCGAGTGAGACCTCTTCCTGGGAACGCAACGCCATGCCTACTCCTTCAGGCACCCGGCCGCGGGCGCACCCGAGCGGCCGCTCTCCCACTGCGAAGCAGCCCGCATGCCCGCTGGGCGCCTCGACCTATACTATAGGGGACGTGGCCGCCCGCCATTCCGGGTCGGCGGCCCCAAGCGTTGCCAGTGCAGCCTACGCGGAGACCGTCACATGCACGCAGACCAGGCCCCGGAAGGACACGAGGAGCACGCCGCCGGGCTCACCAAGCAGGAGGCGCGTCGCCGGGCGCTCGCGGCACGCGACGCGCTGCAGCCGGAGCAACGAGAACAGCTCGGCGAAGCCGTGCGGGGGCGAGCGCTCGAGCTTCCCGAGCTCGCCGCCGCGTCCACCGTCATGCTCTTCGCGTCGTTCCGCAGCGAGATCGACACGATGCCGCTGGCCCAGTGGGTCCTGCGCTCGGGCAGGTCACTCTGCCTGCCCAGGGTGCTCGGACCGCGCACGATGGCGGCGTTCCTCGTGCGCGACCTGGAGGCCGACCTGGTTCCCGGCAAGTGGGACATCCCGGAACCACGAGAGGACCAGCCGGAGGTTCCCCCAGAGGACGTGGATCTCGTGTTCGTGCCCGGGTCCGCCTTCGACGAGGAGGGCCGCCGCTGCGGTTACGGCGGCGGCTTCTACGACTCGTTCCTGCCGCGCACGCGGCCCGGGACGCCTTGGGTGGCGCTCGCGTTCGAGGTACAGCTGGTGCCGCGGATCATTCTCGAGCCGCACGACCTGCCCGTCACGGCCGTCATCACCGAGCGCCGGGTGATCAGGACCGGCTGAGCACGACGTGAGAGCACGCGCCGCCTGGCCCGGAGGGCCGTGCGGCGCCTCAGCCGTTCTTGAGCGCGGTCTGGACCTCGTCGCGCACGCGCAGGAGCGCCGCGACCACCGTCTCGGGATCCTGATGGAAGCGCGCCGAAGGCATGGGCACGGAGATCGACGCGAGCCCGCCGTCGATGTCCCGGACGGCTACGCCGACGCCGCAGATGCCCACATGGTGCTCCTCGCAGTCGTGAGCCAGCCCGGTGCGACGGACCTCGTCGAGCTCGGCGAAGAGGTCCTTGCGGCTCACGACGGTGTGCTTGCCGGGGGTCTCCAGGCGCTTGGGCAACCGTCGTTTGACGTCATCGGCCGGCAACTGCGCGAGCAGTGCCTTGCCGTTCGCAGTACACCAGGCGGGGAACCGCGCGCCGACACGAGAGACCACCATGAGCGAGCGCTGGGGCGCCGGGTGCTGAGCGATGAACAGCACATGCGTCCCGTCGAGCACGCCGAGGTCGACGGTCTCGTTGAGCTCCCTCGAGAGGTGCTCGAGGTACGGCCGCACCACCGTCGGCAGGTCACGCTTGGCCATGGCCAGACGGATGATGCCCGGTCCAAGGTGCAGCCTGCCCGTGGCTGAATCCGTGGAGATGAAGTCCTCGTGCTCGAGGGCTCCCCTGATGCGATGGACGGTCGTCCGCGGGAGGCCGGAGCGGGCGACGAGTTCGCTGAACGTCAGGCCGCCCGAGGAGTCGGCGGCCAGCAGGCGCAGGATGGTCGCGGCACGCGCCAGCACCTGGACGCCGTTACGGTCCTTCTCCTCTTCGTGCTCCATCTGGGTCACGACCCCCCC
>DAIQNY010000294.1:0-3410 GCA_036788155.1 Actinomycetota bacterium
ACCTGCTTCTCGCGCTCGGCCTGCTTGGGCTCCATGATGTAGGCGCCCGGCGACCGCACGAGCTGCGTGACGACGACGCGCTCGGTGCCGTGGATGATGAAGGTGCCGCGCTCGGTCATCATGGGGAAGTCACCCATGAACACCGACTGCTCGCGGATCTCGCCCGTCTCCTCGTTGATGAAGGCGACCTTCATCGTGAGGGGGGCGGAGTACGTCATGTCCTTGTTGCGGCACTCCGCCAGCGACTTGGACGGCTCCCCGAACTGATGCTCGCCGAACTGGACGAGGAGCTTCTCCGAGTAGTCCTTGATTGGGTTGATGTCGGCGATGGTCTCCGCGAGGCCATCACTCAGGAACCACTCCCACGACTTCTTCTGGATATCGATGAGATTTGGGAGCGGCAGCGGCTGGTCCAGCTTCGCGAACGACGTACGCACGCGAGGGGCCTGGGGCTCGTTCAAGCGAGTCTCCTCCGTTTACGCGGTGAACGGGAGAAAAGAGCACACCACACCAGAGGAATCGAGGTATGGCCGCGGGTAACGCACGGCCGAAAAATTTACCACAAAGAATCAAGCGACGCAAGAGGTAGCTGTGAGGTCCGTGAGTCCACGGCCGAGTGTTCCCGTGAGCCGACGGTCCAAACGCTCAGAGTGCGACGGCGCTCAAGCGCCGTCGGATCCCGTCGGCCACGGCGGGAAAGAGCGACGCGGGTCCGGGACGGCGAGAGGGCCGGGGCGGCTGCGCCGCCCCGGCCCTCGCCGGGTCTTCACGGAGGACGAAGCGCTCTACTTGATCTCGACGCTCGCGCCGGCGTCCTCGAGCTGCTTCTTGGCGTCCTCGGCCTCGTCCTTGGTGACGCCTTCCTTGATCGCCTTCGGGGCGCCCTCGACGACCTCCTTGGCCTCCTTGAGGCCGAGGCCGGTGAGCGCGCGCACGACCTTGATGACCTGGATCTTCTGGTCGCCGAAGGCGGCGAGCACGACGTCGAACTCGGTCTTCTCCTCGGCCGGAGCGGCCTCGGCGGCGCCGGCGGCGGGGGCGGCGGCGACGGCCATGGGGGCCGCGGCGCTGACGCCGAACTCTTCCTCAAGCGCCTTGACCATCTCGCTCAGCTCGAGCACGGTCATGCCCTTGATGGCCTCGATGAGCTGGTCCTTCGTAAGTTCTGCCATTGTCAGTTCACCTCATGGTCGGCGTCGAACGCCTTGCTGGACAGATGTGACGGCTGCGGCTCACGCCTCGCCGGCGGCGGCGCGCTGCTGCGCCACCTGATCGAGGGCACGGACGAAGCCGCTGATCGTGCCCTGGAGGACGGTGACCAGGCCGGTCATCGGGGCGGCCATGGTGCCGACCACCTGCGCGACCAGGACGTCGCGCGGCGGCAGACTGGCGAGCGCCTTGACACCGTCGGCGTCGATGAGGCTCGCGTCGAGCAGACCGCCGCGCACCTCGAGCTGCGGGTGCGTCTTGGCGAAGTCGGCCAGCGCCTTGGCGGCGCCGACGAGGTCGTCCCCGCAGAAGGTGACCGCGGTGGGGCCGGTGAGCAAGTCCTTGACCGGCTCGCGGCCTGCCTTGTCGGCGGCGATGCCGCCCAGGGTGTTCTTGACGATCTTGAAGCGCGCGCCGCTCTCGCGCAGCTTGCCACGGAGCTCGGCGAGCTCCGCCACCGTGAGGCCGCGGTAGTCGCTGACGAACACGTTCTCCGTGTCCGTGAGCAGCTGCTGCACCTCGGCGATCACAGCGTCCTTCTCGTTTCTCAGCATCTCGACCTCGCAGTCGCAACAAAAAAACCCGCTCCCGGAGCGGAAGCGGGCGCGGGCATGCAGCCTGAGCTCGTTTTCGCCTCGGGCGGCGGACCCGCATGGGCCCATTGAGCTCCCGGAGGAGCGCCGACCGTCATCGGCCGCGGCGCACGGGCGCCGCGAAGCGGCAGTATAGAACAGTGAGAGGGCGCCGGCAACTGCCGCGGTCGATGCGGTGCTCCTGCTGCGCCCCGCACCACTCTGCCACGCCGGTCATCCGGCGCCCCCATGAAGACTTACTCTTCGAGCAGGTCCCGCGTGCGCGCCGGATCGAGCTCGATGCTCGGGCTCATGGTCGCGGCGATGTGGACGCTCTTGATGTACTTGCCCTTGGCGGCCGCCGGCTTGGCGCGGACGATCTCGTCCAGCACGGCCCCGTAGTTCTCCACCAGCATCTCCTCGGTGAAGGACTTCCTGCCGATGCTCAGGTGGACGATGCCGGAGCGGTCGGTGCGGTACTCGACCTTGCCGCCCTTGGCGTCGGCGACGGCCTTGCCGACGTCGAACGTGACGGTACCCGACTTGGGGTTCGGCATGAGGCCGCGGGGCCCGAGGATGCGGCCGAGCTTGCCGACCGTACCCATCATGTCGGGGGTGGCGATGGCGATGTCGAAGTTGAACACGCCGTCCTGGATCTGCTTGGCAAGGTCGTCGGTGCCGACGATGTCTGCCCCGGCCTCCTCGGCCTCGCGCGCCTTGTCGCCCTCGGCGAACACGGCCACGCGCATCTCCTTGCCGGTGCCGTGCGGGAGCACGGTGGTGCCGCGCACGATCTGGTCGGCGTGGCGCACGTCGACGCCGAGGCGGAAATGGACCTCGACGGTCTCGTCGAACTTGGCTCCCTCAAGTGACTTGAGGAGGCGCACGCCCTCGAGCGGCGAATACAGACGGCCGGGCTCGATGGTCCGTTTGGCGGTGGTGTAGGTGCGGCCCTTGCTGGCCATTGGCATACCTCCTGCGGTCCAGTCGGCGACCAGTGGTCGCCTCCCGCTCTGGCGGCCGGTCGGCTGGCGCCGGGCCCCGGCCTCTCTCAGGGTCACGCCGGCGCCTGCGCGCCGGCGTCGGATCACACGGCCTCTTCGACCTCGATGCCCATGCTGCGGGCGGTGCCTTCGATGATCTGCATGGCGGCGTCGACGTCGTTGGCGTTGAGATCGGGCATCTTGGTCTCGGCGATGGCTCGCACCTGATCGCGCGTGACCGTGCCGACCTTGTTGCGGTTGGGCTCGCCCGAGCCCTTGTCGATGCCGAGCGCCTCGCGCAGCAGCACGGCGGCCGGCGGCGTCTTGGTCACGAACGTGAACGAGCGGTCCTCGTACACGGTGATCTCCACCGGGACGATGGTGCTGCCCGACTGCTGCGTCTGGGCGTTGAACGCCTTGCAGAACTCCATGATGTTGACGCCGTGCTGGCCGAGCGCCGGGCCCACCGGCGGGGCGGGACTCGCCTGGCCGGCGGGAATCTGCAGCTTGATCTTGGTGAGGACCTTCTTGGCCACTGGTTGCCTCGCTTACTTCCTGGTTAGGACGTCTTCTTGACCTGGTCGAAGGCGAGCTCGACCGGCGTCTCGCGGCCGAAGATCGACACCATGACCTTGAGCCGGCTCTG
>DAIQNY010000295.1:0-3385 GCA_036788155.1 Actinomycetota bacterium
GTCCGGGGCGGCGGCGGCGCCGACCACGCCGCCCACGGAGGTCGAGCCGGTGAGCGACACCATGTCGACCAGCGGGTGGGTGGCGAACGCATCGCCCAGCGACGCGCCGGCGCCGTTGACCATGTTGAACACGCCGGCGGGCAGCCCGGCCTCGTCGACCGCCTCGGCGAAGAGCAGGGCGGAGAGCGGCGAGAGCTGGCTCGGCTTGAGGACCATGGTGCACCCTGCCGCGAGCGCCGGTCCGACCTTGCAGGTCACCTGGTTCATCGGCCAGTTCCAGGGCGCGAGCAGGGCGCACACGCCCACGGGCTCGCGCCGGATGCGCGTGGTGCCCCAGTCCTGCTCGAACTCGTAGGACTTGAGCGCGTCGATGGCCACCTTGAGGTGCGCCGCGCCCGCCAGTACCTGACCGCCGAAGGCGAGCCCCCGCGGGATGCCGACCTCGGTCATCATCGCTTCGGCGATCCGCGGGATGCGCCGCTTGTAGGCCTCACGCACGGCGGTCAGCGCCTCGACGCGCTCCTCGCGCGTGGTCTGGGACCAGCTCCCGAACGCGCGGTGCGCGGCCTGCACCGCCGCCTCGACGTCGTCGGACGAGGCGGCCGCGACGCGCGCCACCTCCTCCTCCGTCGCCGGGTTGACGACCGCGATCTCCGCACCGGGGTGGACCGGCTCGACCCACTGCCCGTCGATGTAGAACCTGCTTCCGTCAGTCACTCGTCCTCCAGTCAGTCTCCTCCGCGGTGAGCAGCACCGCGACGTTGCGCTGCAGGTGGCGACGATCAGGTGCTTCGCCCGGCACCTTCTCCTCGTAGCCTTGCGGTGCGGCTACTATGGACCGCCCGCACGCCGGCGTCCATCATGACCGGCACATGCGGGGCGGGCGCCTGGCGCAGGCACGCCAGCTCATCCTGTACGCTTGCCGACATGCGGGAGACACGGCAGGCAGCACGAGCGGCGAGCCGGTAGATGCTGGCCGCACTCCTCGCTCTCCTCTCCAGCTTCACCTGGGGGACCTCCAGCTTCCTTGCCGGGGTGGAGACGCGCACACGCTCCGTCTGGCACGTCACCGCGCTCAGCCAGATCATGGCTGCAGCAGCCTCGGCACTCGGTCTGCTCGCGGCCAGGCAGGCTCCTCCCGGTGGGTGGGACCTCGCCCTGCTGGTGCTCACCGGGATCGCCACCGCCGCCGGACTCGTCATGTTCTACAAGGCGCTGGCGATCGGCACGATGAGCGTGGTGGCGCCCATCATCGCCGCCGAGGTGCTCATCCCCGTGGCGGCCGGGATCCTGCTCGGCGAGCGTCCCGGCCTGCTCGCCTACGTCGGCATGGTGACGACGGTGGGCGGCGTGGTCCTCGTCTCCCTCACGCCGCGCACCGCGCGGCGAGACCGGAGCAGGGAGCACCACCGCAGGGCCCGCCTGGCGGTCATCCTCGCCGTCCTGACGGCGATCGCCTGGGGCTTCATGCTGCTCGTCTACGGCACCATCGGCAAGGAGAACCCTTTCTGGACGGTGTTCGACACGCGCATCGCCTCGGCGGCGGTCCTGACCGGCTACGTGCTGCTGACGGGGCGGGGCCTCTCACTCAAGGGGCAGAACGTGCCCGTGCTCGCGGCCGTCGGCATCCTGCTCTCGGTCGCCAACTTCCTGTTCATCGCAGCCACGAGCATCGGCTATCTGAGCGTGACCAGCATCCTGGGGTCGCTCTCTCCGGTGGTCGTCACCGCCTATGCGCAGCTCCTGCTGCACGAGCGTCTCTGCCCGCGGCAATGGGCGGGGTTCGCGGCGGTCCTTGCGGGGATCGTGCTGCTGTCGGTGTGAGCGACCCGAGAACGTCACATCCCCGCAGCGGGTCGCGCCGACCCCGGGGCCTGTCGCCGGCCGCTCTCGTGGTCGTCGGCGTCGTAGACTAGGGCCCGTCCCGTCCCCGACGGCACCCACGAAAGGAAGCCCGATGGAGATCTCGCTGAAGTACGGCTGCAACCCGCATCAGACGCCGGCCGGCGTCGCCGTCCCGGAGGAGGCGGGCTTCCAGGTGCTCAGCGGCAGACCGGGCTACATCAACTTCCTCGACGCGCTCGGCGCCTGGCAGCTGGTGCGGGAGCTGAGGGCGGCGACCGGCAAGCCGGCCGCCGCCTCCTTCAAGCACGTGAGCCCGGCCGGCGCCGCGGTCGCCGGCGAGCTGTCCGAGACCTATCGCGCCTCGCAGTTCCTCGGCGACGAGGAGTACTCGCCGCTGGCGACCGCCTACGCACGCGCCCGCGGCGGCGACCGCATGTGCTCCTTCGGCGACGTCGCCGCCGTCAGCGACGTGGTGGACATGTCGCTGGCCCGCATGCTCTTCGACGAGGTCTCCGACCTCATCATCGCCCCCGGTTACGAGCCCGAGGCACTCGAGGTTCTGCGCACCAAGCGCGACGGCGCCTACATGGTCCTCTCCATCGACCCCGACTACGAGCCTGCCGACGTCGAGACCCGCGAGATCTTCGGGTTCACCATGTCCCAGAGGCGCAACACCGCGCTGGTCACTCCGGAGCTGTTCAAGACCGCCGGCGCGGACGGCGCGGTCGCCGGCGCCGCACCCCTGCCGGCCGGCGTGCTCGAGACGCTCGTCGTCACCACCGTCGCCCTCAAGTACACGCAGTCCAACTCGGTGGGCATCGGCTACGACGGCCAGGTGATCGGCATGGGAGCCGGCCAGCAGTCGCGCGTCCACTGCACGCGCCTCGCCTGCGGCAAAGCCGACAAGTGGCTGCTCCAGCAACATCCCAAGACGCTTGCGCTGCCCATCCGTGACGACCTGCCCAAGCCCGAGAAGGCCAACCTCGTCGACTACTACCTGCTCTGGGACGAGCTCTCCGATGTCGAGAAGCGCAAGCTGCGAGGGGGACTCACGGCCGACCCCGATCCTCTGACGCACGAGGAACGCGCGGACTGGGTCAGGCGGTTCGACGGCATCTGCCTGAGCTCGGACGCCTTCATCCCGTTTCCCGACAACCTCGACCGCGCCGCCAAGAGCAACGTCCGGTTCGTCGCCCAGACCGGCGGATCGGCGCGCGACGACGTGGTGAGCGCCGCGGCGGCGGAGTACGGGATGACGATGGTGCACACGGGGCTGCGGCTGTTCCTGCACTGAGCGCCCGCCGACGGCGGGCTGCCGCTCAGCCGCAGCCGGCCGTCGAGAGGCTGCGGCCTGGCGTCAGACGGCCGCCGCCGGCCGTCAGGCGTCGGCCAGCGCCCGTTTCTCGGCCTTCTTGCGCTGCTCGGTGCTCAGGATGTGCTTGCGCACGCGCACGGTCCTGGGCGTGACCTCGACGAGCTCGTCGCCGGCGATCCACTCCAGCGCGCTCTCGAGCGTGAGCGGACGCGGCACCTTGAGGCC
>DAIQNY010000296.1:0-3384 GCA_036788155.1 Actinomycetota bacterium
GTCCGGCCTTCCACGCCGCCATGAGCATCGGGTAGTTCCACGGCGTGATGCCGACCGTGACGCCGACCGGCTCCCGTACCACCATGCTCATCGTCTCGCCCGGTACCTCGAGAGTCTCGCCGTGCTGGTCCTGGACCATGCCGGCGTACAGCTCGAACGTGTGGGCGGTGTCGGCCATGTCCACGCGCGACTCCTCGAGCAGCTTGCCCATCTGCAGGCTCTCGAGGCGCGCGAGGTCCTCCGCCCGCTCCCGCAGGAGCGATGCCGCCTTGTTCAGGATCTCGGCGCGCTCCATGGCCTTCATCTTCGGCCACGGGCCCGTGTCGAAGGCGGCGCGGGCGGCGGCGACCGCCTCCTCGGCGTCGGCTACGCCGCCCTTCGGTACACGCGCTATGACGTCTCCGGACGCGGGGTCCACCACGTCGTAGACCTCGCCGCTGGCCGCATCCGTCCAGCGGCCGTCGATGTACATCTGGTAGTGCCTCACCTCGGACTTGGGTACCACGGTCGCCATGCTTCTCACCTCATCGGCGGCCGGCTGTTCGCCGGCCTGGCTCTTTTGGCAGACGCCGAAGCCGACCTGGCGCGTGCGTCGGCGCGGCCTCGTACACAGCACATGCTTGTGAATGCCCACCAAATCGGTCGGGATAACCCCGCCGGATGATGTGCAGGGCATGACGGACGAGGGCGGGATCGACTGGCCGTGGGCACCGAGTGTTCGGCGCGCGCGGCCGCGGCGCAAGCGCGCGCCTCAGACGGCGTCGCTCAGAAGCAGCCGAGCTGGCACTGCATCACCTTGATGCCCAGCTCGTTGCAGGTGCGCCCGACGTCGGCGATCGGCACGTTGAGGTCGCGAGCGATCCTGAAGGCGTCCGTGCAGGCGATGCTCTTGTCGTCGCCTGCCTCGGCCTTCAGCATCTCGACGAGTCGGGGGGTGGTGCTCGGGGTCATCGGACGAGTGTAAGCAGCCCTGAGGACCGGGGCAAGCGCCCGCGGTACGGTCAGCCGTCCTGCGGAGAGCCGGGCGGTTTGGTGAGCTTCGCGAAGATGTACACCGCCACGTACACGAACAGGAACAGCAGCGCGAACAGCATCGTAAAGCCGAGCAGGCGCGGTTGGGAGCTGGGATCTGTGACCCTGCCGAGCAGTTCGTCGGCGAGCGGTCCCGGCCGGCGTACGAGGTCCCAGCTGTTCCAGCGCAGAAAGCGGCCGAGATAGATGCCGATGCTGCCGAGGCCGGCAGCGATGACGACGAAGACCCAGCCGCCCACCGTCCCGACCCCCCGCGTGACGATCTCCTGCATGAGGTACAGGGAGACGACGCCCAGGAGCAGGCCGGTCCAGGCGAACCAGAAGAGCATGAGCACGTCGTACCAGCCCGGGACGATGTCCCCCATGCTTCCCAGGTGGAGGAAGTCGGTGAGGATGTACGGCGCGTTGGGGAAGAAGACGAGCCACACAAGGGCCGCCGCAACGATGAACACGTAGCGGATCGCTCGGCGCGTGGCGGCCAGCCGATACGCGATGGCCGCGAAGACGAACGGCACCCAGGCGAGCGCGAGGTTCCAGAGCAGGAACCAGTAGTGGTAGGTGCGCGAGTACCAGGACCGCGCCCCGATGAGTGCGACGCAGACGAGCGTGGCCGCGAGCAGCAGACCGAGGATCGCGTAGGCGAAGCGGTGCCGGCCGGGAAGGCGGTCGTCCGGCGCCGGTGCGCCCGGAACGGGAGCCGGCGAAGGACCGGCGGCGCACCCGAAAGACTCAACCGGCGGCGCGGGCTCGGCGGGGGCGCGCCGCACCGCGCCGTCGAACGGGCGCGGCTGGTCCGGCCCCGGACGGTTCATCCGCCGCCCACCGGCGGGAACAGGCTGACCTGATCGCCGGGGCCGAGCACGTGGTCGAGTCCGGCGTGCACGCCGTTGACCAGGATGAGGCCTGCCGCCCCGGGCTCGAGGCCGATGGCCTCTGCGACGGCGCCCACGGTGGGGACGACACGCGGGTCGTACTCGTACTCCGAGCGCCGCTCCGCGGCGCTCAGCTCGAGGCCGGCGAAGAGCTTCACGCTGATCGTGCCCGCCGCGTCGGTCATACCTCGACGATACCACTCATCCCGGCCGGCGACCCTGCCGATAGTGAGGGCGTACGCGGCGGCCGAGCCTCCGCGTGCAGAACCGAGATGACCTTGGTCGAGAGCGACATCCCAGCCGCGCCGCCCCTCGAGGGAGGAGCCGGCGCGCTCCGGTCCCGTGCCCTGGACGGCGCCCCGAGAGGCGTCGCGGCTGACGGCCGCGACGCCGCGCTGCGCGCCGTCCAGGTGGCGCTCCTCAAGGAGATCGACACGGCGATCTCCAGGCTGGAGCGCGCCCGCATCGGCGAGAGCACGCGCGAGCACCTCGAGATCCTGCGAAGCCTTCTCAAAGCGCAGGTGACGGCGTACCTCGAGCACTTCGTCGCGCGGCGGGCGACACTCTTCTCGCACACCTCCACCATGTACGCCGGGGACGTGGGCGGACCGGGCATCATCTCCACGACGTTCCGCGGCCTGCTCGAGGGCGGCACGCTCAACGGCGGCCAGGGCGCCAAGCTCGCCCAGCTCCTCACGGACCGACGCACGCTCGTCATCTTCGGCGACCGCGCCACCGGCAAATCGACCCTGCTGAACTCGCTCTTCGAGCTCATCTCCGTGGACGAGCGCTTCCTGGCCGTGGAGCGAGGGCCGGACCTGCCGGCGCTCAAGGAGCGCGCCTTCTGCGTGCGCCTCAGCGTGGACGGCGAGACGGACGTACCGGCCCTGTTCGCCAAGGCACGGCGCATGACGCCGGGTCGTCTCGTCGTGGGTGAGATGCACGCGCCCGAGGCGCGCGAGTTCTTCGCCATGCTGGCCGACGATCCACGCGTCGGAGGTCTCGCGACGATGCGTGCCGAGACCGTGAGCCGAGCGGTGGACGGCATCGTCGCAGCGCTCGGCGGCGGCGTGGTCGAGGCCCGGGCGCTTGTGGCCTCGGTGCGCCCGGTGTTCGTGCACGTGCACTCCGACGAGAAGGGCCGGCCTCGCCTCGCCGGCATCTGGAGCGTGGAGGGCCTGGAGGATGGAGAGCTGACACTCCGCGAGGTCGAGACCGGCGCCCCCGCGGCCAGCGAGCTGGAGGCGGAGGCCTGAAGCGCCTCTTCGGGCGCACGGTCCCCGTACGCGGACCTGCCGTTCGCCCAACGACGTCCAGTCCTCCGCCGTCACCTCGGGTCCTCGTGGCAACGTCATCCCGCGCGTCCCTGCGTCACCCTGTGCTCCGTCCGCGGCGCCTGCTACGGTTGCCCTCGCAGGGCCACGACTGGTATGGTGCCCGTTCACGACGCCGCAAGGCGACTGTTCACCCCTGCTCCAGC
>DAIQNY010000297.1:0-3336 GCA_036788155.1 Actinomycetota bacterium
CTCACCGGCAAGGTCGTGAACGGCGGCCTCATCGAGGTCCCCATGGGCGCCACGCTCCGCCACGTCATCTTCGACATCGGCGGGGGCATGCTGCCCGGCCGTGAGTTCAAGGCCGTGCAGCTCGGCGGGCCGTCTGGCGGCTGCCTGCCCGCCTCCCTGCTCGACGATCCCATCGACTTCGAGAGCCTTGTGGCCGCCGGCTCCATGATGGGCTCCGGCGGCATGGTCGTGGTGGACGACAGCACGTGCATGGTCGACTTCGTCAAGTTCTTCCTCAAGTTCACGGCCGAGGAGAGCTGCGGCAAGTGCGTCCCGTGCCGCGTGGGCAGCCAGCGCCTGCTCGAGATCCTCGAGCGCATCAGCGACGGCGAGGGCACGCTCGACGACCTCGAGCGCCTCGAGACGCTGAGCGAGGACATCATCGAGGGCTCGCTCTGCCAGCTCGGCGGCAGCGCGCCCAACCCGGTGCTCAGCACCCTCCGCTACTTCCGTGACGAGATCGAGGCCCACATCACCGAGCACCGCTGCCCGGCCAAGGTGTGCCGCCCGCTCATCAAGTACACCATCGACCCGGACGCCTGCACCGGCTGCCACGTCTGCTTCGGGGCCTGCCCCACCAGCGCGATCAGCGGCGAGCGCAAGCAGGCGCACGTGATCGACCAGAAGCTCTGCATCAAGTGCGATACCTGTCGTCAGGTGTGCAAGTTCGACGCCATCCCCGTCGTGGACGCGCAACCGGCGCTGGTCGAAGGGAGGCAGCAGTGAGCCCCCGTACAAAGGCTGCCGTGCAGCTCACCGTCGACGGCCGCCAGCTGACCGCCCGCGAGGGCGAGACCGTGCTCGACGTGGCGCGGCGCGAGGGGATCGACATCCCCGCGCTCTGCCACCAGGAGGGCATGGCCGCGTGGGGCGCCTGCCGCCTGTGCCTGGTCGAGGTCGAAGGCCTCGACAAGCTCCAGGCGGCCTGCACCACGTGGGTCAAGGACGGCCTGAACGTCAAGACCGACACCAGGCGAGTACGCGCGCGGCGCGAGAGCTACCTCAAGATGTACCTCTCGGACCACAACTCCTACTGCGAGGCGCCGTGCTCGCACGCCTGCCCCACGCACATCGACATCCCGGCGTACATGGCCGCGCTGGGGTCCGGCGACGCCGCCGGCGCGGCCCGCATCGTGCGCGAGGAACTACCGTTCCCCGGCATCCTCGGGCGCGTGTGCCCGCGCTACTGCGAGCCGGTGTGCCGGCGCGGCGACGTGGACGAGCCCATCGCCATCTGCGCCCTGCACCGGGCGGCTGCCGACCACAGCGAGACCCTGCTGGTGCCGGGCGTGCCGACCGGCCGGCGGGTCGCCGTCATCGGCGCCGGCCCGGCCGGTCTCTCCGCCGCCTGGTTCCTCACGCAGGGCGGCCATGAGGTCACGATCTACGACGCCAACGAGGAGCCCGGCGGGACGCTGCGCTACAGCATCCCCGAGTTCCGGCTTCCCGGGAAGGTCGTGGAGAAGGAGCTGGCCCCGCTCTGGGAGGCCGGCGTGCGCTTCGTCGGCGAGTCCGAGCTCGGCTACGAGGTCGACCCTGACGGTCTGTTCGACGCCGGCTTCGACGCGGTGCTGATCAGCGTCGGCACCTGGGAAGAGCCGCGGCACGTGCTGCCCGGCGACGACGCGGCCGTGAACGGCATGGAACTGCTCAAGCGCGTGCGCGAGGGCCGAGCCGTCAAGTTCGGGCAGAAGGTCGCCGTGATCGGCGACGGCATCACCGCCTTCGACGCCGCCCGCACGGCTCGCCGGAAGGGCGCCAAGGAGGTCGTCGTCATCGCCCAGCACGAGGCCGACGACATCCCGGCCGGCGCCCGCGACCTCGCCGCCGCCCTCGACGAGGGCATCAAGGTGGAGTTCGGCGCGCTCGCGAAGAAGGTCAAGACCAAGGGCGGCAAGGCGCAGGGTGTGGAGTGCGTGAAGGTCGTGCGCGAGAAGGGCCGCCGCAAGGAGGTCCGGGGCTCGCGCTTCGAGGTCGCCGCCACCAGCGTGATCATGGCCACCGGCTTCGCGCCGCGCCTGGGCGACAGCGCCGACTACCTGCCGCTCGCGGACTCGCGGCTGCTCGGCAACTACTACACAGGCCGCACACCCGAGGAGGGCGTGTTCGCGGCCGGCGACGCCGTCACCGGCTCTCAGTCGGTCATCCACGCGGTGGCCGGCGGCAAGCGGGCGGCGCTCGCCGTCGACGCCTGGCTGCGCGGCGAGGACCTCGAGGAGCTCGAGGAGCGGCTCGCCGTGTACGCGGCGCTGCCGTACCTCGACCAGCTCAAGGACGAGGCGCAGCTCGGCGAGCTCGGCGCCCGTCTCGCAGAGCGGAGCCCGGTCTGGCTCAAGATGGGCGTGAGCGCCGACCCGGCTCCTCGCGCCACGATGCCCAAGGTCGGCAAGCAGAAGCGGCTCACGGCCACCGATCTGGAGGTCGAGAAGGGCTACAGCCTCGCCGCCGCGCGCGCCGAGGCCTCCCGCTGCCTGCAGTGTGAGTGCCCCAGCAACGGCGCCTGTGACCTGCAGACGCTGGGTGTGGAGTACGAGATCACCGACAACGACCTCGTGGTCAGGGACAACCTGGTGCGCCAGGTCGAGGCGCAGACCGAGCACCCGTTCATCCGCCGCGACATGAACCGCTGCATCGCGTGCGGCAAGTGCGTGCGCGTGTGCCGCGACGTGGCCGGCCCGGCCTGCTACGACTTCACGGGCCGCGGCTTCACGATCAAAGTCGACACGCCGTACGGCGATGCCCTGCAGCTGGCCGACTGCATCAGCTGCGGCCGCTGCGTCACGGCCTGCCCCACCGGCGCGCTCACCTTCAACGAGCGCGAACTCCAGTCGTACAAGATCGACGAGAGCCGCTGCATCATGTGCCACGAGTGCGTGGACGTGTGCCCGGTGGACGCGATCAAGGACACCAACCACTTCGAGGACGCGCGCACGAAGTGGCGCGAGCTCGTGGCCAAGGGCAGCGAGCTGGCCGGTGGGCACCGCATGTGCGCCGGCTGTGGCGCGCCGATCGCGGTGCGGCAGATCCTGATGGGCACCGAGGACCCAGTCGTCGTCTCGGCCGCCACCGGCTGCCTCGAGGTGAGCACCACCATCTACCCGTACACCTCGTGGAAGGGCAGCTACATCCACACCGCCTTCGAGAACTCGGCCGCGACCCTCTCCGGGGTCGAGACGGCGTTCCGCGCGCTCAAGAAGAAGGGTCTCATCGAGGACAACGTCAAGTTCATCGCCTTCGGTGGAGACGGCGGCACCTACGACATCGGCCTGCAGTCGCTCTCCGGCGCCATGGAGCGCG
>DAIQNY010000298.1:0-3327 GCA_036788155.1 Actinomycetota bacterium
CTCGAACTGGCCCATGTTCTCGGTGTTGATCCGGAAGTAGGCCTGCAACGGGATCGACACGTGGACGCCCTTGGGCACGTAGATGAACGAGCCGCCCGACCACACCGCGGTGTTGAGGGCCGAGAACTTGTTGTCGCCCGCCGGGATCACCGTGCCGAAGTAGCGCTCGAAGATCTCGGGATGCTCCTTCAAGCCGGTGTCGGTGTCGAGGAAGACGACGCCCTGGCGCTCCAGCTCCTCGTTGATCTTGTGGTAGACGACCTCGGACTCGTACTGCGCCGCCACGCCCGCCACCAGCCGCGCCTTCTCGGCCTCGGGGATGCCGAGCCGGTCGTAGGTGCGCTTGATGTCGTCGGGCAGTTCCTCCCAGGTGGCGGCCTGCCGCTCGGTCGACTTCACGAAGTACTTGATGTTCTCGAAGTCGATGTCGGAGAGGTCGGCTCCCCACGTGGGCAGCGGCTTGCGGCCGAACAGCTGCAGCGCGCACAGGCGGCGCTTGAGCATCCACTCCGGCTCGTTCTTGCGCCGCGAGATGTCGCGGACGACGGCCTCGTTCAGGCCGCGCTGGGCGGACGCCCCCGCGACGTCGGAGTCGTGCCAGCCGTAGCGGTAGGTGCCGAGCGCGGAAAGATGCTCGTCCTGGGTCGCGTGGGTGCCGGGCGCCTGGGTCGACGTCATGAGGGCTTCCTCTCTGTCGTGGATGGGCGATCGGACGCCGCCGGCCTAGGGCGCTGAGCGCGCGGGGCCGGCCGGGCGTCGATCGGACGCGGGATGTGGGTCGTACACAGCTCGTCGCCGGAGGCGATGGTCGCGAGCCGCTGGACGTGCGTGCCGAGCAGCCGCGACAGGATACGCGTCTCGGCGATGCACAGCTCGGGGTAGGCCCGCGCGACGGCCGCGATCGGGCAGTGGTACTGGCACAGCTGTCGCCCGGACGCCGCCGGCAGCAGCGAGGCCGCGTACCCGGCTTCGCTCAGCACCTCGACCAGCAGGGCCGCGCGATCGGGCACCTCGCCCCGCTCGTTGAACCGCTGCACGACAGGCGCGAGGGCGTCCTCGGCGAAGTCGCCGATCGCGCCGGGGCCCACACGCCGGACCAGGTAGTCGAGCGCCTTGATCGCCAGCTCGTCGTACGCGGACTCGAACTCCTGGCGTCCGGTGTCGGTCAGCAGGAAGACGCGGGCCGGACGCCCCCGCCCCCGGGCGCCGTAGACCCGCTGCTCGCGGCTGGTGAGGTGGCCCTCCTCCTCGAGCGCGATCAGGTGGCGGCGGACCGCGGCGCTGGTGAGGCCCAGCCGCTCCGCCAGCTCGGCCGCCGTGGACGGCCCCTGCTGGAGGATCGAGCGGGCCACCCGCCTGCGCGTGTCTGCGACCTGGGGGCCGCAGTCGGGAACGCTTTCGGGCGCGACGGGCCGCGGGGCCACGGCCTCCGGCCGCAGCCCAGGACCGTAGAGCGTCCGGGCGGTCTGCACCTAGACAGTATTTACACAACACGGACGTTACGCAAACCGAGCCAACGGCGTCCGAGACGACCCCGACTGCCACCGCGACCGCCCCGACGCACCTCCCGGAGGCCCTCCGGCAAGCCCTCGGAGGGTGTCCGAGGGCGGGCGTCCGAAAGATCACGACCAGGTCTCGGTTTTCGCCCCGCCACGCTCGCCGACCGGTTTATGGTTGCCTCGACAGATTTCGGCGAGATCACGACGAGCCTGTCGAAGGGCCCTTCTGGAGGGCCGAAGCCACCGTCTAGGAACCCACGCTATGACGAACCCACTCGACGAGCGTCGTCCGCGGCTTCTGCGCGCGCGAACCCTGCTGCTCGCCCTCCCCGCCCTCGCGCTCGCCGGCTGTTCATCCCCCGGCGCCGCCTCAGGAAGCGGAGCCCATTCCGGCGGAGAAGCCAACCTGCACCTGCCTGACCTGCACATCGCCACCTTCTTCGGCGGCGCGGTCAACGGCTGGGTGCTGCTGCTGATCGGCCTCTTCATCTGCCTCTTCGGGCTCGCCTTCGGCCTGTGGACGTTCCGGGAGCTCAAGAACCTCCCCGTGCACGCGTCCATGCTGGAGATCTCCGAGCTGATCTACGTCACCTGCAAGGCCTACCTCATCCAGCAGGGCAAGTTCCTGCTGCGCCTGTGGGGTGCGATCGCGGTCGTGATCGTGCTCTACTTCGCGATCACCGGCTCGGGCGTCGGCCAGATCCTCGTGATCCTGCTGTTCTCGCTGATCGGCATGGCGGGCTCGTACCTGATCGCCTGGTACGGCATCCGGGTCAACACGTTCGCCAACAGCCGCACCGCCTTCGCGGCGCTGCGCGGCAAGCCGTACGAGTGCCACAACATCCCGATGCGCGCCGGCATGAGCGTCGGCATGATGCTCATCTCCGTCGAGCTCTTCTTCATGCTGTTCATCATGTTGTTCCTCCCGGGCAGCATGGCCGGCTCCTGCTTCATCGGCTTCGCCATCGGCGAGTCCCTCGGCGCCTCGGCCCTGCGCATCGCGGGCGGCATCTTCACCAAGATCGCCGACGTCGGCTCCGACCTCATGAAGATCGTCTTCAAGATCAAGGAAGACGACGCCCGCAACCCCGGCGTCATCGCCGACTGCACGGGCGACAACGCCGGCGACTCCGTCGGCCCCACCGCCGACGGCTTCGAGACCTACGGCGTAACCGGCGTCGCGCTCATCAGCTTCATAGTGCTGGCGGCCGGCATGGAGATGGGCCCCGACGGCGAGCTCATGCTCCTCCCCTCGGGCCTCGAGATCCAGGCGAGGCTCCTCGTCTGGATATTCACGATGAGGATCCTCATGATCCTCACCTCCACCGGCTCCTATATCCTCAACAAGGCGCTATCCAAGGCCTGGTACGGCAACGCGGCGAAGTTCAACTTCGAGGCGCCGCTCACGCACCTCGTGTGGATCACCTCCGTCGTCTCGATACTCGTCACCTTCGGCGTGAGCTACATGCTCCTCGTCGACCTCTCGCCCGCGCTCTGGTGGAGGCTGGCGACGATCATCTCCTGCGGCACGATAGCCGGGGCGCTAATTCCCGAGTTCACGAAGATCTTCACCTCGTCGAAGTCGAAGCACGTGAAGGAGATAGTGACCGCCTCCCGCGAGGGCGGGGCGTCGCTGACGATCCTCTCCGGGCTCGTGGCCGGCAACTTCGCGGCGTTCTGGAAGGGGATGGTGGTCGTGCTCCTCATGACGATCGCCTACGTGGCCTCCACGGCGAGCCTCGGCGGCTTCATGGCCTACCCCGCGGTCTTCGCCTTCGGCCTCGTGGCCTTCGGCTTCCTGGGGATGGGCCCGGTGACGATAGCGGTC
>DAIQNY010000299.1:0-3291 GCA_036788155.1 Actinomycetota bacterium
TTCGTCCACGACGGCGACCAGATCTGCGTCGGCGGCTTCACCATCAACCGCAACCCCATGGCGGTCACCTACGAGATCGCACGGCGGCGCGTCAAGGACCTGCACCTCGTCGCCCACTCCAACGGCCAGGCTCTGGACGTGCTCGTGGGCGCCGGGTGCGTGCGCCGCCTCGACATCGCCTACGGCGGCAACGGCCGGTTCGCCCCCACCTGCTTCCGCTTCCGAAAGGCGGTGGAGCGCGGCGAGGTCCAGATCGAGGACTACACCAACAACCAGATGAGCCTGCGGTTCCTCGCCGGAGCGCTGAACGTACCGTTCATCCCCAGCAAGTCCGGGCTGGGGACGGACGTTGTCGAGCGCTCCGGCCTCCCGCCGGACGTGCGCGGCGAGGACGGGGTCCCGCGCGAGAAGGTCGTCGTGCTCGACGACCCGTTCGACGACGGCGACGACCAGGTCGTCCTCCTCCCCGCGCTCACGCCCGACGTCTCCATCGTCCACGCCCAGCAGGTCGGCACCGGCGGCACCGTGCGCATCAAGGGACTCACGTTCGCAGACCTGGAACAGTGCAAGGCCGCGACGACCGTCATCGTCACCTGCGAGGAGATCGTCCCCGAGGACTACCTCAGGATCGACCCGGACCAGAACGCGCTGCCGCCGTTCCTCGTGGATGCCGTCGTGCCCGTCCCGTACGGCGCCCACCCCACGGCGTGCCGGTACTTCTACGACTACGACCCGGCGCACCTCAACCGCTACAAGACGGTGGCCAGGGACGACGAGCAGTTCACCGCCTGGCTGGACGAGTGGGTGTACGGCGTCGAGAGCTGGGACCACTACCTGGACAAGGTCGGAGGCGCGCAACTGGCGCGCATCCGGGCCAACACCGTCGCCGGCTACGCGCCCGGCCTGGACCGGAGGTGAGCTGGATGGCCCAGCCGACCCAGGATACAAAGGCCGCCGGCGCGGCGGGAGGCGCGGCCGGTACCGTGAACGACACAATCGACCTCCGCGGCAGCGGCGCCACCTACTCGCCCCGCGAGATGATGGCGATCGCCGCGGGGCGCTTCATCAAGGACGGCGACGTGCTGTTCGCCGGCACCGGCGTCGCGATGCTGGCGGCCGCGGTCGCCAAACGCATCCACGCCCCGCACGCTCACATCTTCTTCGAGACCGGAGGCATCGGGCCGCCCCTCGACGAACTGCCGATGGCAGTGGCGGACCCCCGCGTCATGGCGTACAGCAGCCTCAACGCGGGGTTGGTGGAGGCCTTCAGCTACGTCGCCAACCGGCGGCTGCACACCATCGCCTTTCTGGGCGCTGCCCAGATCGACAGGTACGGCAACATGAACTCCACGGTGATCGGCGACTATCTGGCGCCCAAGGTCCGCTTCAGCGGCAGCGGGGGCGCCTGCGACGCCGGCTCTCTGGCGAGCGGCTACATCGTCTTCATGCAGCACGGCGTGCAGAAGTTCGTCGAGAAGCTCGACTACCTCACCACGCCGGGGTGGCTCGACGGCGGCGACTCTCGCCGCCACGCCGGCTACCGGCGCGGCGGCCCGATCGCCGTCGTCACCAACCTCTGCGTCCTCAAGTTCCACGAGCAGACACGCGAGATGTACCTCGCCGAGCGCTACGAGGGCGTGACGCCGGAACAGGTACAGGAGCACACCGGCTTCCCGCTCGACGTCTCGCGCTCTTCGGTGGCCGCCCCACCGACCGACGAGGAGCTGCGGATCCTGCGCGACGACGTCGATCCGCAGCGGCTCATCCTCGGGTAGGGCGCCGTCCTCGGCGTCACAGAGGGCTCAGCCCCTCACCGTCACCGTCCGCGGACGGCGCGGTGGCGGACCTGCACATCGAGCTCCTCGAGGGCCTTCAGCCAGCGCTCGCGGTCGCGCACGAAGAACCCCACTTCGTTGCCGTCGTCGAGCGCGAACACCAGGTGCATGCCCCGCACCCTGGCGACGCCGAGGAACCACCGCGATTCGCGGACGTCGGCCACGCGGACGAGCGGGACGCTGAACCCCTGCCCGATGAACGGCTCGAACACCACGCGCCGGCGCGTGAGACCGGCGACCCCGTTGCCTTTGGCCCTCCCATAGGTGTGCTGGGCGCCGCGGTACGAGGCCCCCTCGAGAGGGATGACCCACTCCTCGCCGAGACGGTCGACCTCGTCGCGCAACTCGTCTGCGCGCTCCACCGCCTCGCCTCCGAAGCGTCGCATGGCCACGACGGCCACGACCAGCGTGGCGGCCATGACGCCGCCGATCACGAGGACCGCGATGAGCAGCTCGCTGGACACGCTGGGCCTCCCTGGAGGCACAAGGGGCGCCGCGGTCCGTGGACCGCGGCGCCCCGCTGCTATCTGGCTCCTCGGGTAGGACTCGAACCTACAACCCTTCGGTTAACAGCCGAATGCTCTACCATTGAGCTACCGAGGACCGCTCCGGCCGACAGAGTATAGGCGATGCCCGGAGCCCGGACAAACGGGCGCCGTCAGTGCCCGCGCGGCGCCTTCGACCGGCCGGCGCCTCCCCTCACCGAGAGCGACGGACGCGCCTTACTCCACGAAGTCGCGCAGGCTTCTCGCCTCGCGATACGCGCGGAGCTTGGCCAGCGTCTTGGCCTCGATCTGGCGGATGCGCTCGCGCGTGACGCCGAACTGAACGCCAACCTCTTCGAGCGTGTGCGGCCGGCCGTCGGTGAGGCCGTACCGCATCTCGAGCACACGTCGCTCTCGTGAGGTGAGCAGCTCGAGCACGCGGCTGAGGTCCTCGCCCTGCATGAGCTCGCCGACCGCGTCGCTCGGCGCGACGGACTGCTCGTCCTCGATGAAGTCGCCGAGCTGGGAGTCGCCCTCGTCTCCCACAGGATTCTCGAGGCTCACCGGCTCCTGGCTGATCTTCTGGATCTCGCGGACCTTGTCGGGCGTGAGGCCCATGTCGGTCGCGATCTCCTCCGGCGTGGGCTCGCGGCCCAGATCCTGCAGCAACTGGCGCTGCACCCGGATGAGCTTGTTGATGGTCTCGACCATGTGGACGGGGATGCGGATGGTGCGCGCCTGGTCCGCCAGCGCGCGGCTCACGGCCTGGCGGATCCACCAGGTGGCGTAGGTGCTGAACTTGAATCCGCGCCGGTAGTCGAACTTCTCGACGGCGCGGATAAGACCGAGGTTGCCCTCCTGGATGAGGTCGAGCAGCGTGAGCCCGCGGTTGGCATAGCGCCGCGCGATGGATACGACGAGGCGCAGGTTGGCCTGGATGAGCTGGTTCTTGGCCTCCATGTCGCCGCGCT
>DAIQNY010000300.1:0-3261 GCA_036788155.1 Actinomycetota bacterium
CGAGGCCTTGCCCGCGTCGTCGGCGCGCGCCAGCAGCCGCTCGAGCGCCACGACCAGCCGCCGCTCGACGAGCACGTTGCCTCCCATTGCGCGGGAAAGGAGCTCGTGCAGCACGAGCGCACGAACGGCCGGCGACTCCGCCGCGAGCGCGGGGACGGAGACGGCGGCGAGGTCTCCGGGCGCGACCGGCAGCTCGACCCGCCGTCGCGCCTCCGCCGCCGCGCCTTTGAGCACCTCGGCTTCCGCCGCGGCCTGATCGGCGGCGGCGGCCAGCGTCTCGGTCACGCGCGGGTTGAGGTGCTCGAGCCGGGGCAGCACCTCGAGGCGCAGCAGGTTCCTCGCGTAGACCGGCGCGGAGTTGGTGACGTCCTCGCCGTACTCGATGTCTGCCGAGCGGCAGTACTCTCTGAGCTCGGCCGCGCCGGCGCAGAGCAACGGCCGGGCGAGGTCACCGTCACGCGGGCGCATGCCGGCAAGACCGCGTGGCGAGGCGTACTTGACCAGGCGGTAGAGCACGGTCTCGGCCTGGTCGTCACGGTTGTGCGCCGTCACGATCACGCCACACCCACGCTGCTCCGCCACCTCGCGCGCAAGCCCGTAACGCTGCGCCCGCGCGCGAGCCTGGAAGTCCGCCCCCGCGATGCTGCCCAGCAGCCGCTCCACGTGCACCGGGACGCCGGCTTCGGCACAGGCGCGCTCCACGATCTCCCGGTCACGGTCGGAGTCGGGCCCGCGCAGCCCGTAGTCGACGTGCAGGGCCGTGAGCCGCAGGTCGAGCGTGAGACGCACGTCCGCGGCGCGCAGCAGCGAGAGCAACGCCATGGAATCCGCCCCACCAGAGAGCAGCAGCAGCGCGTGTTCCTCCGGCAGCAGGGCCGCGTCCCTCGCGAGCGCGTCGGCGACACGCTTCTGGAGCCGAAGACAGGAGGCGGGCAGCCGGGTCATGCCGCCCCCGGTGTGCGCCGGCGACGAGGATGGAGGTGTACGTGGGTGCGGGTGCGGGATGAAGCGGGCACGGCCCTCCCTGGCGGCGGCACGAGGACGGCAGGGGCGCCGTGAGCATACCAGAGACGGCCGTGCGCATGAGGAGACACGGCGAGCGCCGCGCGGCCGCGCGGCGCGACGAAGGGCTCCCGCGGCGCACGCCGTGGGAGCCCTCGTTCTGCCGGCCGAGCGAGGTCTACTCCGTCGCCTCGCCCGGACCCTCCACCTTGTCGCGCTCCGAGGCCGGCACGTCGAGCAGGTACCTGTACGCCAACCCGCCGACGATGCCCCCGATCGTCGGGAAGACGATGAACACCCAGAGCTGCGCCAGCGCCCAATCGCCCACGAACAGTGCCGGGGCTATCGAGCGTGCCGGATTCACGGACGTGTTGGTCACCGGGATGCTGATCAGGTGGATCAGCGCCAGGGTGAGACCGATGGCCAGCGGCGCGAGGCCGGCGGGCGCGCGCCGGTCGGTCACGCCGTGGATCACGAGCAGGAACGCGAAGGTAAGCACCAGTTCGATGACGATCGCCGCGGCCAGCGAGTATCCCGCCGGCGAGTGGTCGCCGTACCCGTTGGCGGCGAAGCCGTCGGCGAGCGAGAAGCCGGCCCTGCCGGAGGCGATCGCATAGAGCACCGCGGACGCGGCGATGCCACCGACCACCTGGGCGACGATGTACACGACGACCTTTCCGGCCGGGAACCGGCCGCCGGCCCAGAGACCTAGCGTGACCGCCGGGTTGAAGTGACCTCCGGAGATGTGGCCCACGGCATACGCCATGGTCACGACCGTGAGGCCGAACGCCAGCGAGACACCCAGCCAGCCTATGCCGCTGTCGCCGACCGAGGCTGCGAGGACGGCGGCTCCCGTGCCGCCGAAAACCAGCCAGAACGTGCCGAAGAACTCCGCGACCGCGGCCTTCCCTGTGTTCATCTTCCCACCTTCCCCTCCATCGCTTCGGTCGCTCGCTGCATACCCACAGGACGTCGCTTTGCCACCGTCCACGGCCTCCTCGCGGCGTGGTCCGTACGGGAGCGTCAGTCGGCGAGGGAGCCGGATCCGTACGAAGAAAAGGCGCCCGATCGGGCGCCCAGGAAGGCTTGGTAGCGGGGGCAGGATTCGAACCTGCGACCTTCGGGTTATGAGCCCGACGAGCTACCGGACTGCTCCACCCCGCGACGTTGGACCATGGATTGTATACGCAGTGACGGGCGATTGTAAAGCGCCCGGATGGGACTCCCTTCGCGCGCGGCGTAAAGAGCACGGAGGTTGTTCCGATACACTCCTCGACGATGCTGTGTCATGAGCCGACAGGCAGGGGGCACCGGAGACGCGCGGCAGCGGCCGGCGCGGTCGTGGCGCTCGCCTGCCTGTGCCTGCTCGGCGCGGCGCTCGCGCCTGCGGCCGGCGCCGCGCCGTCCGTCGAAGACCTCGAGGCGCAGGCTCAGACCGTGCGCCGCGAGGTCGCACGGCTGGACCGTAGGGCGGCCGTGCTCACCGAAAGGTACAACGTGGCCCGCGCCGCGCTCGACGCCGTCAACATCCGCCTGCAGGAGGCGCGCCGCGATCTCGAGCGCGTCCAGCTCGCGCTGGACGCCGCGCAGGCGCTGCGCGGCGAGCGCCTCGTCGCCATGTACAAGAGCGACGGCTACTCGGTGCTCGACGTGCTCTTCACCCTCAGCGACCTCGGCGAGGCCGACACACAGCTGGGCTACTTCCGCTCCATCGACGAGGCGGACCAGGAGACGGTCACGCACATCGCGACGATGGAAGGGCGCATCGCGGACCTGACGGAGCAGATCGAAGACGACCGGGCCGAGACCCTCGAGAAGGAGATCGCCCTGCGGGAGCGGCAGGCGGCCATCGAGGACGAACTGGCGGCGCGCGAGCGCCTCCTCGCCGACCTGGACACGCGCGTCAAGAAGCTGCTGGCGCAGCAGGCGAAGCTCGAGAAGGAGGCGGCCGCTCGACTGGCCAAAGACGCCGGCGTGGACATCGCCACCATCCACGGCACGCCGGCCCAGATCGCCGTGATCCGAGAGACGATGAAGTACCTCGGCATCCCGTACGTGTGGGCGGGAGCGACGCCGTCAGGCGGGTTCGACTGTTCCGGCCTCGTCATGTACGTGTACGCCAAGTTCGGCGTCAAGTTCCCACACGGGGCGACGATGCAGGCCCACATGGGGGACCCGGTGCCGCTCGCCAAGGCTCAGCCGGCGGACCTCGTGTTCTTCGGCACCCCGTCCTTCTACAACCACGTGGGGATCTACGTC
>DAIQNY010000301.1:0-3244 GCA_036788155.1 Actinomycetota bacterium
GGGCCTCCATCTGACGCATCGTGTCGAGCGCGACGCCGACCACGATGAGCAGCGAAGTGCCTCCGAAGTAGAACGGCACGTTGATCGGCGGCCGCGACAGCAGCCACGGCAGGACGGCCAGGGCGGCCAGGAAGAGGGCGCCCGGGAACGTCAGCCGCGTGAGAATGCGGTCCAGGTACTCGGCCGTCGGCCGTCCTGGACGCACACCGGGGATGAACCCGCCGTACTTCTTGAGGTTGTCGGCCTGGTCGATGGGATTGAACGTCACCGCCGTGTAGAAGTACGTGAAGATGACGATCAGGATGGCCTCGAAGATGATGAAGAGCAGCGTGCTCGGCCCGAGGACCCGCTGGAGCCACCCACCGATGCCGTCCGTACCCAGGAACTGGGCGAACGTTGGAATGATCATCATCACGGACGAGGCGAAGATGACCGGGATCACGCCGGCCATGTTGACCTTGAGCGGGATGAACGTGCTCTGCCCGCCCATCATCCGCCGTCCGACCACCCGCTTGGCGTACTGCACCGGGATGCGCCGCTCGCCGCTGGTGATCCAGATGACGCCCACGATCACCGCCATCGCGATGACGATGAAGAGGACGATCGGCAGGATGTCCATCGTGAACAGCTGCGCGGCTCCGCCGGGGATGCTGGACACGATGCTGATGAAGATCATGATCGACATGCCGTTGCCGATGCCGCGCGCGGTGATGAGCTCTCCGAGCCACATGACGACGACGGCGCCCGCGACGAGGCTGGAGACGATGAGCGCGGCCCGCCACCAGTTCAGGTCCGGCAGCGCGTTGTACTGACGGAACAGGATGATGTAGCCGAACGACTGCATGAGCGAGAGGCCGACCGTGAGCCAGCGGGTGTACTTGGTGATCTGCTTCTGACCCTGCTCACCCTCCTTCGCCAGCTCCTCCAGCTTGGGGATGACCACGGTGAGGAGCTGCATGATGATCGACGCGGTGATGTACGGCATGATGCCGAGCGCGAAGATGGCGACCCGCCGCAGCGCGCCGCCGGAGAACAGGTCGAGGAAGCCCACCACGCCTGCGCCGCCCTGCTCGAAGAAATCCTCGAGGGCGGCGAGGTCGATGCCGGGCACCGGGACGTAGGCGCCGAACCGGTAGATCGCGACCATCGCCGCAGTGAAGAGGAGCTTCGTGCGGAGATCCGGGATCCTCCAGGCGTTCGCGAGCGACTGCCAGAGCTTGTTGTTCACGGCAACCCCCTGGCGCCGGTCAGATGAGCTCAGCCTTGCCGCCGGCCGCCTCGATCTTCTCGACGGCGCTGCGGGAGTACATGTGTGCGCGCACGGTGAGCGCCACCGTGAGCTCGCCGCCGCCGAGCACCTTGATCGGCGTGCGGGTGTTCTTGACGATGCCCTTGGCGACGAGCGCCTCGGGGGTCACCTCGTCGCCGGCCGAGAAGGCGGCGGCGAGGCGGCCGACGTTGACCGGCACCGCGTAGGTACGGAACGGCCCGATGGGCATGCTCTTCTTCATGTGCGGGCCGCGCAGCTTGCCCAGGCGCATGTAGAGCGGCATCTGCCCGCCCTCGTAGCCCGGACGCACGCCCCCGCCGGAGCGGGCGTTGTAGCCCTTGTGGCCCTTGCCGGCCGTCTTGCCCTGGCCGGTGCCCTTGCCGCGGCCGAGGCGCTTGGTGGCCTTGGTCGAGCCCGGGTTGGGGCGCAGGTTGTGGAGTCCGAGTTCCTCAGTCATGTCACGACTTCTTCGCTGCCGGGCGCACCTCGACGAGGAACGCAACTTTCTTGACCATGCCGCGGACCACGGGGGTGTCCTCGTGCACCACGGTGTGACGGATACGCTTGAGGCCGAGCGCGCGGAGCGTGCCGCGATGCTCGGGCTTGTGCCCGATCGCGCTCCTGACCTGCGTGATCTCGATCTGGCTCATGCGGGTCAGGCCTCCTTCGCGGCGGCCTCGGCGGCCTCAGGCTCGCGCTGGTCGAGGCCGAGTACCTTGCTGACGGGGATGCCGCGCAGACGCGCGACGCTCTCCGGCGTCTTGAGGGACTGCAAGCCCGCGACCGTGGCGCGCACCAGGTTGATGGGGTTGGTGGTGCCCAGCGACTTGGTGAGGATGTCGCGGACGCCGGCCAACTCGAGCACGGCACGCACGCCGCCGGCGGCGATGACGCCGGTACCGGGGGCAGCCGGCTTGAGCAGCACGCGGGCGGCGCCGTAGCGGCCGATCACCTCGTGCGTGGTGGTCGTGCCGTTGTAGCGCGGCACGGTGAACAGGTTCTTCTTGGCGTCCTCGATCGCCTTCTGGATCGCCAGCGGCACCTCGCGCGCCTTGCCGTAGCCGGCGCCCACGTGCCCGTTCTCGTCGCCGACGACGACCAGAGCCGTGAAGGAGAACCGCCGGCCGCCCTTGACGACCTTGGCGACGCGGTTGATATCGACGACGCGCTCTTTGAGCTCGTTGCCTTCGCTGAATGATCCTCTAGCCACGGGGTCCTATTCTCCTTGTCAGAAAACCAGGCCGCCCTCGCGGGCGCCCTCGGCGAGAGCCTTGACTCGGCCGTGATACAGATATCCCGAGCGGTCGAACACGACGCGCTCGATGCCCTTGTCCTTGGCCCGCTGGGCCAGCAGTTCGCCGACCTTCTTGGCGACGTCGGCCTTCTTGAGACCGGAGCCGTCCACTTCCGCCGAGCGTGCGGCGACGAGCGTCGCCGCGGCGGCGTCGTCGACGAGCTGGGCATAGATCGCCTTGTTCGAGCGGAACACCGCGACACGCGGCCGCTCGGTGGTGCCATGGATGCGCCCGCGGATGCGGCGCTTGCGCCGGGCCCGGGCTTCCCTGATGGTGGTTGAACTCATCGTCTGGTCGTTCCTCTTCTCTCAGGCAGCGCCTAGGCGCGCTTGCCGACCTTGCGCTGGACGTACTCGCCGGCGTAGCGGATGCCCTTGCCCTTGTACGGCTCGGGCGGCCGGATGGACCGCACCTTGGCGGCCACTTCGCCGACGACCTGCTTGTCGATACCCCTCACGAGCACCACGGTCTGCTGCGGCGTCTCGAAGGTGATGTGCTCCGGCGGCTCGATGAGCACCGGATGACTGTAGCCGACCAGCAACTCGAGGGCATCGCCCTTGACGCTGGCGCGATAGCCGACACCGACGATCTCGAGGCGCTTCTCGAAGCCGTCGGTGACGCCGATCACCATGTTGGCGATGAGCGTCCGGGTGAGCCCGTGCAGCGAGCGATGCTGCCC
>DAIQNY010000302.1:0-3243 GCA_036788155.1 Actinomycetota bacterium
TGCTGCTGGTCCGCGCACGCGGGTTCGCCGGTGACGCACGCGTTCTCGAGGCCCGGGCAGGGTCGCACTCCGCGCCCCGCATCCCTGACGAGGAGACGTAGTGGAAGGCGGGCGTCTCGCTAACAAGCGGATCAAGCTGACTCGACAAACGGCTTCCGTAGTATCCTCAAGCGGAAGCGCTCGCAGCTTATCCGCGGTGCGTTAGAGCGGGTCAACCATTGTCAATCCCGCAACACCCTTTGGGGGCTGAGAGCAAGTGAGTAGCGGCGTAGCCAGGAGCGCGGATCCTCCTCAGAAGAGCAGGGAAGAGCGGCCTTGCCGGATCGGGCGCGAAGACCCGGCGCCCTCCGCAGAGCATGGCCGCCCCGCCGGCTTCTCCGAGATCGTCACGCGTTCCCGGTACGGCACCGTTGCACCGGAGCCGCAGGACCGCTCTAACAGGCGCGTCAACCTGACTCGCAGCAGGTCTGGCCTTGATACTCCGGGCCAGCCCGCTCGCAGGTTACGCGCGGTGCGTTCGAGAGACCGGGGGCGCAACGTGAGGAGGGGCAACATGGGTTGTCGTTCATCGTCGGCTGCACGCTGGGGGATGGTCGCGTCAGTCATCGTCGTCCTGCTTCTGCCTGTGGTCGCGGGAGCCTGCGGGCTTCGCGATGCGTCGACCCAGTCCCCGCCCGCCAGTGCGATTGCCTCTGCGTCCCCGTCAGCCGCGGAGCCGCCGAGCGCGGCCCGTCTCTATGCGGACCTCACGAAGGCGATCCGCACCGCCGCGCCGTCGCTGTCGCCAGACGAACTCGACGCCCATATCTGTGCCGTCACCGGTGCTCCCTACTCGATCATCGTAGCCCCCTATGACCAGGCGGCGCAGTCGGAGGAGGACTTCGCCAAGATCACGGTCGCCCTCTCCGGCATCGATGCCGCTCTCGCCACGGACATCGAGGGGTTCGTCCGCGACTCCCGTGGCAAGCCGCTCCATGCGACCAGGATGGCTGGGGGCTACGGCGAGCTCCTCGTCTTGGCGGGGCATCCCATCCCTGTCGGCGAACAAGGCGGCTACGTGCTGGTCGCAGCGCCGGCACAGTAGTCGCATGATCAACGTGTCACGGGCTCTCGAACAAGCGGATCAAGCTGACTCGCCGCGGCGCCGGCGGCCTCACGAGCGGCCGGCTCGCTCGCAGCTTATCCGCGGTGCGTTGGACGGAACAGGGGCATATGTGAGCATTCCACGGGGCCTGCTACTCGCCATCCTTGCGCTGCTCACCGCGGTCGCAACCATCGGTTGCGGCGTAGACCTCGGCGACCTGCAGTCCGGGCTCGACGCCGACCCCAGGCCCGCGGCCAGGCCTGGCGCTTACGTCTGGGTCTGCGGGGCGCCGGACACCATCGTCGGCAGCGCCGACGGCGGCGCCACCTGGGAGGTGCGCAACCGGCGCCCCGACGGCGACATCATGGCCGGCGATCTCTGGGCGGTGGCGTTCGGCGACGTCGATCATGGCTGGGCCGTCCGCCGCGGGGTCACGAGCCGGGAGGCGACCGTGCTGGCGACCGCCGACGCCGGCAAGTCCTGGTCCTGGCAGAAGCCGGGGACCAAGGGCGGCCGGCTCCTCGCGGTCGCGGCGGTCGACGCCAGGCACGTGTGGGCGGTGGGCTATCAGCGGCTCGGGGGCTTCCCCGACCGGGACAAGGGTCTCGTGCTCGCGAGCGCCGACGGTGGTGCGACGTGGAAGCGTCAGCGCCTGCCCGCCGGCCTCACGCCCTACCGCGTCGCCTTCGGCGACTCCCGCCACGGCTGGCTCCTTGCCTCGAAGTCCGACCATAGCGGCGGCTACCGCATCCTCTCGACCTCCGACGGCGGCGCGCACTGGCGCGTGAGCTGCTCACCGCAGGTCGTCCTCTCCGGGCTCGCCGCCGTGGGCTCGGATGCCTGCTGGGCCGTCGGCAGCGACGCCCATGGGCAGTCTGGGGTCGCGGTCAGCACCGCTGACGGCGGACGGCACTGGCGCTCTCAGGCCGGCATCTCGACCGAGCAACTCCTCGGTGTCTCGTTCGCCGATGCCGCCCACGGCTGGGCAGTCGGCCCCGCCGGCACCGTGGTCGCGACCGACGACGGCGGCCAGACCTGGTCCGCGCAGGACCCCGACGGCGGCTACGACCTGAGGCAGGTCTCGTTCAGCGATCCTCTGCACGGCTGGGCGCTCATCGGCCACGACGCGCTGCTCTGTACCGTCGACGGTGGAGAGTCATGGTCCGTGGTCAAGCCGACCGACGAGCGCGAGGTGTTCACTGGCGTTGCCACAGTGCAGGCGCCATCGACGGTAGGTCAGTGAGCGGTCCGTCCAACAAGCGGATCAAGCTGACTCGCCGCGGCGCCGGCGGCCTCACGGGACGCCGGCGCGCTCGCAGCTTATCCGCGGTGCGTTAGAGCGGGTCAACGATCGTGAGTCTCGCAGGCACCCTCTGGGAGGTCTGAGTAAGTGAGTAGCGGCGTAGCCAGGAGCGCAGTTCCTCTCGGAAGAGCAGGGCAGTCCGGCCTTGCCGGCGCGGGCGCGAACAACCGAGCGCCCTCCGCCCGGCTTGGCCGGCCCACCGGCTCCTCCGAGATCGTCACGCGTTCCCGGTACGGCACCGTTGCACCGGAGCCGCAGGACCGCTCTAACAGGCGCGTCAACCTGTCTCGCAGCAGGTCTGGTGGTGTAGGTTCAGGCCAGACCGCTCGCAGGTTACGCGCGGTGCGTTGGGCGGAATAGGGGCGGAGGCATGCAGCAGGCCGTGACCGAGCAGAGCGCAAGTCGGCTTCCCGCCGCAGGCCGGGAGCGCTTGCGTCGCACGCTGCTCATCGCCGCCGCCGTCTGCGTGCCGTTCATCATTGCCCAGCTCGCGCTCGCCGTCTTCGTGACGCCGATCTTCGCCGACATGTATGCCGAGGCCGGCGTCGACCGATTGCCGGCGCTCTGGCGCGTCGTCTTCTCGCTGAGCCACGGCCCTGGGCTAGTCCTGCTCATCGTCGCCGTCGACGCGGCGCTCTTCGGCATCGCCTACCTCGTCGCAGGGCGCACCCGGCCCTGGGTCCTGTTCGCTCCGGCGGCCCTCATCGCGCTCGCCGCCGGCGCCTACGTCCCCTGGCTCTACCTGCCGCTCTTTCAGCTCATGGACGTGGTACGGTGAGCGTCGTGGCGCAGTATCCGCCCAACAAGCGGATCAAGCTGACTCGCCGCGGCGCCGGCGGCCTCACGGGAGGCCGGC
>DAIQNY010000303.1:0-3225 GCA_036788155.1 Actinomycetota bacterium
CGCCTACGCCTGGATCCGCAACCTGGGTCCCGAGGGCCTCAAGGAGGTCGCCGAGGTCTCGGTGCTCAACAACAACTACCTCGACAACCTGCTCATGGCCGTCAAGGGCGTGAGCCGGCCGTATGCCGAAGGCCACCGCCGGCTCGACCAGGTGCGCTACAGCCTGGAAGACCTCAAGGAGGACACCGGCGTCGGCACCGAGGCACTCCGTGACCGCATGATCGACTTCGGCATCCAGAGCTACTGGATGAGTCACCACCCGTGGGTGGTGCCGGAGCCGTTCACACCGGAGCCGTGCGAGACGTACAGCAAGGACGACCTGGACGAATGGGCGGCGGTGATCAAGAAGGGCAGCGACGAGGCGTACGCCGACGCGCAGTTCGTGCTCGACTCGCCGCACGCGCAGCCGATCGACCAGATGCGGCGCACCGAGGCCATGGAGGATCCGGAGCAGTGGGCCTTCACGTGGCGCAAGTACAAGCGCAGGTTCAAGGACGAGGCCTGACCGTTCCGGCCTGACCCGGCGGAGAAGGAGGGCGCGGCGCCGCAGGGCTCCGCGCCCTCTCCGCCTCGGGTATCATGGCCGAGGCCGGGCGCATCCTTCTGCACCCGGCTTCGTCGACGAGCAGAGGTGAGTGGTGGCTCAGCAACCGGCCAGACCGACCATTCGTGCGGGGCAGGCGCTCGGCCTCACGGTGTTCTTCGCCACGGCGACGTTCCTCATGGCACTGCTCGTGGCACGGATCGGCTCGGCGTTCGACAGCCCGCAGACGGCGGGCGCCAGCTTCTCCACGCTCTGCGCCTCGGTCGCCGCGGTCGCCATGCTGGTCGACGCCGTCGATCTGTGGCTGCGCGGCCGGACGCTGTCGCCGCGCGCCGTCAGGCTCCTTCGCGGCATCGTGTTCGTCGCCGTGCTCGGAGCACTGGCCGCCAGCTTCGTCGGCGAGAACTCGCTGGTCATCCCGATCCTGGCGCCGGTGCTGCTCATCTACCTCTTCATCGCCCGGCGGCGACCGGCGCACGGGCCGGGCGGAGCCGGGCGGGGCGTCTCGAGCGTCCGTTCCGGCACGGCGAAGTCCCGTCAGCGCCGCGGCGGCAGAAGGCGCCGCTGACGTCGCCCTCGGGCTCGCCTTCCCGGCTCATGAAGAAGCTCGGCCTCATCGTGAACCCCGTCGCCGGCGTCGGTGGACGGGTGGGACTCAAGGGCAGCGACGGCGCCGACGTGCTGCGTGCGGCGCTCGAGCGGGGCGCTGCGCGTGAGGCTCCGCGGCGCGCCCGGCTGGCACTCGAGCGCCTCGCCCGGGTGCGTGACGCCGTGGACGTCGTCACCTGGCCGGGCGAGATGGGCGAGGACGAGGCGTGGGCGGCCGGTCTGGAGCCGCGCGTCCTCGGATCGTTCGACGGGCGTCGCTCCTACGTGCTCTGCGAGCTGGAGCGCAGCGGCGAGCGGCCGGTCATCGGCTGCGACGACTTCGTCCTCACGACGCCGGCCGACACGGAGCGGGCGGCGCTCGACCTCGTCGCCGCCGGCGTGGACCTGATCCTCTTCGCCGGCGGCGACGGCACGGCGCGCAACATCTGCAACGCCGTCGGCGACAGCGTGCCCGTCATCGGCGTGCCGGCCGGCGTCAAGATCCACTCGGCGGTGTACGCCACCACGCCGGCCGCCGCCGGCGACGTCGCGGCGCTCTACCTGCAGGAGCAGCCCGCCGGCGTCCGTCTGCGCGAGAGCGAGGTCATGGACATCGACGAGGAGGCGTTCCGCGACAACCGCGTCTCGGCGCACCTCTACGGGTACTTGACCGTTCCCTACGCGCGCGGCCTCACGCAGAGCGCCAAGGCGGGCGGGGTGGCCGGCGAGGAGCGGGCGCTGAGCGACATCGCGACCGAGGTGATCGCCGGCATGGAGCCCGGGGCGCTCTACGTGCTGGGCCCGGGCACCACGACGCGCGCGGTGATGGAGCGCCTCGGACTGGCCAAGACGTTGCTCGGCGTCGACGCCGTGCTCGACCGCGAGCTCGCCGGCGCCGACCTCACGGAGGGCGAGCTGCTCGCGCTCGTGGAGGCCGCCCCGGCGGCCTACATCGTCGTCACCGTCATCGGCGGCCAGGGGCACATCCTCGGGCGGGGCAACCAGCAGATCAGCCCCGCCGTCATCCGGGCCGCCGGTACGGATCACCTCATCGTCATCGCGACCCAGACCAAGCTGCTCAGCCTGGAGGGCCGTCCGCTGCTCGTCGACACGGGGGATCCTTCGCTCGACGAGCAGCTCGCCGGCTACGCCAGAGTGATCACCGCCCTGGGCGAGCGCACCATGTACAAGGTCGGCGCCTGACGCCGAACCGCGGCCGGGCGGGCGTTGCCGAGTCGGCCGTCGCCTTCCACTGCCCGTCCGGGGTCCTCGACCGCCCATCTCCCCCCGCGATGCGGGGTCACCTCGCCAGGCAGCCTCCTTCGCTGACCGGTCACGGCGTCGGCAGTGGACTCTCTGAAACCTTCGTGATTGGTAACTTGAACGTTGCGGGACGGAGAGAAAGTTATACAATCCACTTCACTTAGAACGTTGGAGGGGTCTCTGCGCTCTCTGACGCCTCCGTCCAAGCAGCACGCCCTCCGGGCGCACAGAAGTCAAGTCACGAGGAGAGGGAACGTCATGAAGGCTCTGGTCGTCGGTACTGGCGGCGTCGGTCAGTCGATCGCCGCGATCGCCAAGCGTCGTGATCCCAACGGTGAGTGGCTCGAGAAGATGGTGATGGCGGACTACGACGGCAAGCGCGCCGCCGACTTCGTCGCGACCCTCAAGGACCCGCGTTTCGTCGCCGAGCAGGTCGACGCGGGCGACGCTGACGCCGTCGCGGCCCTGGTCGAGAAGCACGGCGCGGACATCCTCATGAACCTCTGCGCGCCGAACTTCAACCCTCCGCTGCTCCAGGCTGCCCTCAAGGCCAAGGTGCACTACCTCGACACGGCGATGACGCTCAGCGAGTGGCACCCCACCGATCCGTTCCACAAGACCGGCAAGAAGCTCGGGGACGACGAGTACGCGCTCAGCCCGGAGTTCGAGGCGATCGGCAAGTACGCGTTCGCCGGCTTCGGCGTCGAGCCCGGCATGGCCGACTACTTCGCCCGCTACGCAGCCGACCACCTCTTCGACGAGATCGACTACATCGGCATCCGCGACGGCAGCAACCTCGAGATCCCCGGCGCCGAGGGCATCAGCTTCGG
>DAIQNY010000304.1:0-3121 GCA_036788155.1 Actinomycetota bacterium
CGTAGAGCACGCTGGCGGCCACCACGGCGCCGGTGTTGCCGGCGCTCACGAAGGCGTCGGCCTCGCCCTCGTGGACCAGTTTGAGGCCGATGACGATGCTCGAGCCGGTCTTGGCGCGTGCCGCCGTAGCCGGCTCCTCGTGGTAACCGATGACCTCCGGGGCGTGCACGACGCTGACGTGCTGCACGCCCTCCGGCAGCAGCGCGCGGATGCGCGGCTCGTCGCCGACGAGGACCGCGTGGAGCTGGGGGCCGACGGCGTCCAGAGCCCCCCTGACGACCTCTTCGGGGGCGTTGTCCCCGCCGGCGGCATCGACCACGACCCGAACCACACGGTCGTCGGTGATGTCGCTCCAGGCGTCGGTGACCCAGTGGGGCGACACGTAGGGCTTCCTTCTCTCGCCCCTCATGCCTGCAGGTCGCGTACCAGGCGATCCACGTCGACAGCCTCGTCGATGAGTGTAGCGATGAGTTCGATCTTGGTCCGGTCGTTGACGCGGAGGCGTCCGAACAGACGGCGCAAGCCGTCGGCTGCGGTGACGGTGTCGGTCTCGACCGAGACCAGCGGTACGCCGCGCTCCTCCGCCCGCTCGGTGACCGCGGTGCTCGGTACGTAGTTGCCGGTGAGCACCACGGCGACAGTGGGCGTGTCCAGCGCGGCGAGCACGATCTCGGCCCGGTCGCCGCCGACGATGACGACCTTGTTGGGCGTGAGCTGGAAGTACCTCAAGGCGTGCTCCGGGCTCATCGCACCGATCATGTACGTCTCGACCAGCCGGTCGCCGTAGCGCTCGCCACACACGAAGGTGCCGCCCAGCGCCTCGACGATCTCGACGACGGAGACGGCCGAGAGCGTGGGGCTGGAGACCAGCGCACCGTAGCTCTCGACGTCGTTCTTGGCGAGGAAGCGCGTGTACTCGTCCTCGACGAGCTGCAGGCGCGACTCGGGCACCATGTTGAAGAGGACGCCCAGGAGATGCTGCTTGAGGGCGTCCTTGACGTAGATGATGTCGTCGAGCAGCCGTGCGCCGGCGAACTTGGCTACGAGCAGCGCCCCGAGGTCGAGTTCCTTGACCACCTCGGTGCCGCTGGTGCGCAGAAAGCGCCCCTGCCAGATCTCCCCGAGCCCCTCGCAGACGACGATGTCCTTGTCGGCGCGGATGCGATCGTAGGCTTCCCTGACGCGGCTCATGGCGTCGACCTCGTTGCCGCTGAGGACGTCGCGCAGCGCATCTTCGTCGAGGACGACCGGGCAGATGTCGGTGAGGTCGTCCTCGAGCTCGAGCAGCCCGGCGACGAACTGCGCGTCTTCGTCCAGCAGTGTGTCGCCGGTGTGCGCCGCGAGGGTGCCCACCGGCTTGAAGTAGCCGGCGTTCAGCCCGCGCTGACGCAGCGCCATGCACAGGCCGACGGCGATGGTGGTCTTGCCGCCGCTCCCCTGCGTGGAGGCGATGTAGAGCGATCTCGGCACCGCTCACCCCCCGGATTGGCTCAGTTCACTGTGGCTGCGGCGGTCACTGTCGGGTGCCCCTGCGGTGCCCCCGACGATGACGGGCCTGCGACGGTCACTGTCGGGTGCCCCTGCGGTGCCCCCGACGATGACGGGCCTGCGGCGGTCATTCAGCGTCGAGGACGATGACCTCACGGCCCTTGTACGTGCCGCACTTGGGACAGGCCCGATGCGGGAGCTTGGGGCTCTTGCACTGCGGACAGACGCTGGCCGTCTCCACGCTGAGCTTCTGCTGGGCGCGGCGCTTGTCGCGGCGAGCCTGCGAGGTCTTCTTCTTCGGTACGGGCATGTGCGTTCTTCTCCTCGGGTCAACCAGACAACGGACTGTACCACACGGGCGCGCCTCACGCTCCCTCGTGCGTATGGTCCGGGTCGGCGTTGAGATCGGCGCCGCAGACGGGACACAGCCCCCGGCAGTCCTCGCGGCACAGGAACTTCTGAGGCAGCGCGTCGGCGACGAGGTCGCGCACCCAGCGCTCCAGGTCCACCTGGAACGCGGTCACGTAGCCCTCGTCCTCGTCGTCGCCCTCGGACTCACCATGGCGCACATACTCGACGCCGTGCGCGGCGAGGGGCAGTTCGGCGTCGACCAGACAGCGCTGACACGGACCCACCACGAGCGTGTCGAGGTCGAGAGTCAGGGTGAGATTGTCGCCCACGCGCGCGGCCGTGAGGGTGGCGTCGACAGCGTCGCCGGACACGCGGTAGTCGAGGCCGCCGAACACGAACGGGGCGACGTCCACGGGCAGCGTACGCCAGACCTCGCTGGCGTCGTGGAACCGCAGTGAGTGGAGATCGAATCGTTTCATCGTGAGCCCGCTCAAGCGGGCAGACAACTCAGGGCTGCAGGTCGTCGTCCGAGGTGCGGCCCTGCAGGCGTCCGCGGCCGCGCCGCACGGCGGCGATGAACTTGTCGAGGTTCATCTCGAGATTGCCCAGGACCTCGTCCGCGTAGTCCTCGGCGCCGAGACGGACCTCGCGCTCACGATCGCGCGCGTCCTCCATGATCTGGTGCGCGTTCTTCTCGGCGAGCCGCACGACCTCCGTGTCCGAGGCCAGCTTCTCGGCGCGGTCCTGCGCCTCCGCCAACAGACGCTCGGCCTCCTGCTTGGCCTCCGACAGCATCTCCTGGCGCTCTTTGACGATCCACCGAGCCTGCTTGATCTCCTCGGGGATGGTGGAGCGCATCTGGTCGAGGATGTCGTAGATCTCCTCGCGGTCGATCATGACGCTGTCGGTGAGCGGCACCGACCTGGCGTTGTGGATGATGTCATCCAGCTTGTCGATGAGAACGAGGACGTCCATACTCAGCAACCCTCCTTGGGTAGCCTCTGCGCGGCGCGAGGCGAGTAGACCTCCGCCAGGCGGCGAGCAACGGCCGGGGGCACCAGGTCAACGACGGAGCCTCCGAACGCGGCGATCTCTCTGACGCCGCTCGAGCTCAGGAAGCTGTGCTCGGGCGAGGCCATCATGAACACTGTTTCGATGTCGGGAGCCAGCTTCCTATTGAGCTGCGCCATCGCGAACTCGTACTCGAAGTCGGAGATGGCGCGCAGACCCTTGAGGATGACGTGCGCGTCCCACTTGCGGGCGAACTCCACGACGAGTTCGT
>DAIQNY010000305.1:0-3111 GCA_036788155.1 Actinomycetota bacterium
TGCCGCTGTACGTGCTCTACGAGATCTCGATCGTCATCGCGCGGTTCGTGCAGCCGAAGAGGGACGACGACGTCGTCGTTGAAGACTCCCCGAGCGACGACGACTCCGCCAGCCACGCGCCCGCGTGAACGCGGACGGGGGGCGGCGCGTCCCTCGTCCCGATACAATGGTGAGCCATGGCTGAGTACACCCGGTACAGCGTAGGGCCGGAGGACATCCCCCGGCGTCGCCGCGAGCGCAAGAAGAAGAAGGCGAAGTCTCGCGGCAGAGCCTGGCTCATCGTCAAGCTCTTCATCGTCGCCGTGCTGCTCTCACTCATCGCGGGCCTGGCCGTGGCGGCCGGCGCGATCTTCGCGATCTCGCGCGACCTCCCCACGCTCCAGGACCTGCGCCGCAACCCGCGCGCCGTCAACACCGTCCTCTACGACCGCACCGGCAAGAACGTCATCGCCGTGCTGCACGGCAGCGAGAACCGCGTGCTCGTGCCCAGCGAGAAGATACCGGAGGTCATGAAAGAGGCCACGGTGGCCGTGGAAGACGAACGCTTCTACCAGCACCACGGGGTGGACTACCAGGGCATCACCCGCGCGCTGCTCCTCAACCTGGAGGCCGGCACCGTCGTACAGGGCGGGTCGACCATCACGCAGCAGTACGTCGAGAACGCCTATATCTACGATGGCCACACGTACACGGGCAAGGTGCGGGAGGCGGTCCTCGCCTGGCAACTCGAGGACCGCTGGAGCAAGGACAGGATCCTCACCGAGTACCTCAACACCGTGTACTACGGGGCGGGCGCCTACGGGGTGGAGGCAGCGGCGCGCACGTACTTCCACAAGCACGCGAGCGCGCTCAACCTCAAGGAGGCAGCGCTCCTCGCAGCGCTGCCCAAGTTCCCGTCGGCCTACTCGCCCACCACCGACAAGAAGATGGCCAAGCAGCAGCGGGACAAGGTGCTGCAACTCATGGCCAACCAGGGCTACATCACCCAGGAGCGCGCCGACAAGGCGATGGCCGGCAAGGTGAAGGTGTACCAGCGCCCGCCCAACTACAACAAGAGCATGGCCGACTACTTCGTCGACTACGTGACCAAGGTGCTCACGAGGCGCTACGGCTCGGCGACCGTGTTCGAGGGCGGGCTCAAGGTGGTCACCAGCATCGACCTCACCTGGCAGCAGGAGGCCATCGACATCATCAAGTCCACGACGGGGCCGCTGAACTTCGGCTTCAAGCCGTCAGCGGCCCTCGTCGCCGTCGACCCCAAGACCGGCTACATCCGCACCATGGTCGGCGGCCTGGACTACAAGAAGCAGAAGTTCAACCTGGCCTGGCAGGCCAAGCGGCAGCCCGGCTCGTCCATGAAGCCCTTCGTGCTCGCCGCCGCCGTGGAGCAGGGCATGGACCCCGACAAGACGTACTACAACTCCAAGAGCCCCATCATCATCCCGATGGGTTCGTTCGCCGAACCGTGGGTCGTCAACGGCGACGGTCCCGGAGGTCCCGAGAGCGTGTCGGCGGCCACCACCATCTCCGACAACGTCGTGTTCGCGCAGCTCAGCGTCGACGTGGGACCGGAGAAGACGGTGGACCTCGCCCACCGCATGGGCATCTCCAGCCCGCTGGACGCCGTGCCCTCCATCACCCTGGGCACCTCCGGCGTCTCGCCGCTGGAGATGGCCGACGCCTACGCCACCTTCGCCGCCTACGGCGTGCACCACAAGCCCCAGGCCATCGTCCGGGTCTACCGCAAGGACGGCACGCTGGACTGGAAGCCCAAGACCAAGGGCAAGCGCGCCATCCCCGCAGGCGTGGCCAGCGTCGTGACGGAGTGCCTGGAGCGCGTCGCCTCCGGCGGCACCGGCTCCGCGACCGGGTCGTACTACCCGTACCCTCGCGCCGGCAAGACGGGCACCACCGAGAACGGCTGGGACGTGTGGTACTGCGGGTACACGCCGGAACTGGCGGCCGCCGTCTGGATGGGCGATGCCGAGAAGAACTCCCCGATGGACGGCGCCTTCGGCGGCACCTACTGCGCGCCCATGTGGGGCCGGTTCTTCGCGGCCGCGCTCAAGAACTCCAAGCACCCGAGCTTCAAGGACTTCCCATGGTCGTTCAGTCCGTGGGACGGCAAGATGCAGACGTCCAACTCGCCGTCGGCCTCCGCCTCTGCGTCGGAGAGCGGGAGCCCGAAGCCGAAGCCCACGGCGACGAAGACGCTCACCCCCAAACCGGACCCGACCAAGACCACGGCGGCGCCGACGCCCAAGCCCACGCCGACCAAGACCAAGCCGCCCAAGCCCACGCCGACACCGACGGGGACGCCGAGCGGCGCACCCAGGCAGGCGGCGCGCGCCGACGCGGCGACGATCGGTCCGCGAGACGATGCGGCCACGACCGGCACGGGCGACACCGGCGCGGCCGGCGCGCTCGTCAGCTGGGTCGCCGGCCTGCTCGGGTTCTGACGGCTCCCGCGCCGCGCGTCAGCCGGCTGTCGGCGCCGGTGGACGCTGAACGACACGGAAGCGCGGCCTCAAACGAGCGAACCGGCGGGCACAGAAGGCGCGGGCGACGGCCGGGCTCGCTCACCGCGGCCGGCTCTTGCCTCACCAGGTGTCGTAGCGGTCCGACCCCTTGCGGTATTCCTTGATCTTCTCGCTGAATCCGTCGGCGATCGTCATGATGCGGCAGCTCATCTCGAGCACGCTGGTGAGTTGATAGGCCTCCTCGAGCAGGTGCCCGATGGCGAACGGCCCGTGGCCGCGCAGCATCACGATGTCGTACTCCTTGAGCCACCTCGGCAGCAGATCCGCCACTTCTTTGGACCCCGCCGTGAGCTCCGTGTGCACCACCGGGACCTTGTGCAGCAAGTACGAGCCTTCGCTGTCGATGGGGACGATCTCGTCGCACATGAGCGAGCGGGCGATGGCGTAGGGCGGGTGCGCGTGGACGATGGCCTGCGCCGCGGTGCCCTGGTAGATGGCGCGGTGCACAGTGATCTCGGTGCTGGCGAGCATCACGTTGGCGTCGTTCTCGTCGAGGCCCGTCTCGATGACGTCGCGCTCTTCGAGACGGGCCAGCATGGAGCCGCGGCGTGTGATGAGGATGCGGTCGCCC
>DAIQNY010000306.1:0-3099 GCA_036788155.1 Actinomycetota bacterium
CTCGACTGCATCGACAACGGCGCCGATCTGCTGCGCGGCGGCGCCCGCTACAAGCGCGGTCCCGGCACGCTCGGCATCGGCGTGGCCGACGGCGTCAACTCCCTGGCCGCCGTCAAGAAGCTCGTCTACGACGACAAGCGCCTGTCGATGGATCAACTTCGCGAGGCGCTGCGCGCCGACTTCGAGGGCCACGAGGAAGTGCGCGACCTCTGCCTCGCCGCTCCCAAGTACGGCAACGACGACGACGGCGTGGACCAGTACGTGCGCCACTTCGCGCACTTCGTCGCCACCGAGCACGACAAGTACGACACGCTCACGGGCGGCAAGATGATGCCGTCCTGGTACCCCGTATCCTCGAACGTGCCCCAGGGCATGACCGTAGCGGCGCTGCCGAGCGGCCGCAAGGCGGGCAAGCCGCTGGCCGACGGTGTCTCACCGAACCAGGGGACGGACCGGCTCGGGCCGACGGCCGTGCTGCGCTCGGTCGGCAAGTTCCAGCACGAGGACCTGGACGGCGGCACGCTGCTGAACATCAAGTTCGAGCCCCAGGTCGTGGCCGGCGAGGAGGGCCTGCAGCGCTTCGCCGCCTACCTTCGCGCATTCCTCGACCTGCCCATCTATCACGTCCAGTTCAACGTGGTCGACGAGAAGACGCTGCGCTGCGCGCAGGCCCAGCCGGACGAGTACCGGTCGCTGCTGATCCGCGTCGCCGGCTACAGCGCCTTCTTCGTCGAGCTGCACGAGGACATCCAGAACGACATCATCTCCCGGACGGCGAACGCCCGGCTGTGACGCGGCGTCGACCGAAGCGGCGGGACGAGACGGTCGTGGCGAGGTGGGCATGCGGCACGATGAGGCGGACGTGACGGAGCCCGACCTGACGGGCCGGGTGTTCGACGTGCAGCGCTTCTCGCTGCACGACGGCCCCGGCATCCGAACGGTCGTCTTCCTCAAGGGCTGCCCCCTGCGCTGCGCCTGGTGCGCCAACCCCGAGTCGCAGCGGCCGGACCCGCAGATCGCCTGGTTCGCGAACCTCTGCACCGGCTGCGGCCGCTGCGCGGAGGCCTGTCCGCAGGGCGCCGTCACGATGGACGGAGGGCGCCCTCACACCGACCGCCGTCTCTGCGCCGCTTGCGGCAGGTGCGCCGCCGCCTGCCCCCGGCAGGCGCGCCGGCTGATGGGCCGCGACGCATCCGTCGACGAGGTCATGCTGGAGGTCCGTCGGGACGCGCCCTTCTTCCGGCGCTCGGGCGGGGGCGTCACGTTCTCCGGCGGCGAGCCGCTCTCGCAGCCTGGCTTCTTGCTCGAGTGCCTGCGGCGCTGCCGCCGCTGGGGCTACCACACCGCGGTCGAGACCTGCGGGCACGCTCGCTGGGAAGACCTGAAAGAGGCGGCCGGGCTCGCCGACCTCTTCCTCTACGACGTCAAGCTCGTGGATCCGCTTCGGCATGAGAGACTGACCGGCGTGCGCAACGAACGGATCATCGACAATCTCGAGAGACTGCTGGCTCTGGGCGCGGCCGTCACGGTGCGCGTGCCCGTGATCCCGGGCGTGAACGACGACCGGTCCAGCATGCGTGGCCTGGAGGAGTTCATCGCCGGCCATCCCGCCGTCCGCACCGTCGAACTCCTGCCCGGGCACGCGCTCGGGGCACACAAGTACGCCGCCCTCGATCTCGCCGCCCCGGCGTTCGGGGCGCCGCTGCACGAGCGCCTCGTGGCGGACGCGGCGGAGATCGAGCGCGGAGCGCACGGCGTCGAGTGCCGCGTGGCGCAGGGACTCTCGTGACCTCCGTCATCGCGGGAAGCGAGCCGGTGGCCGATGCGACCGGTACGGCCGGGGCCGTACCGGTCGCATCGGCCGCGCCTCTGACGTACCGTCGTTCCGGGTTGGCCTGGGCGCTGCTCTCCGGCGGGTTCTGGGGCGCGGACGGCGTCATCCTGGGAGTGGCGCTGGCCATGACGCCGTTCATCGGGGCGGCCGCGCTGGTGGCTCCGCTCGCCGCGGCCGCTCTCCACGACGGTCTGGCCACCGGCTGGATGGTGGCCTTCAACGCCGCCACCGGCCGGCTGGGCCGGCTGCCACGCAGTCTCGCCAGCCGGCACGGCCTCATCTTGTGCGCCGCCGCCGTCATCGGCGGCCCGATCGCCATGTCGGGCTACCTCTTCGGCATCAAGTACGCCGGGGCGGCCTATGCGCTGGCGCTGAGCGCCACCTACCCCGCGGTCGGAGCCGTCCTCAGCCGTGTCTTCCTGCGCGAGCGGGTCTCGCGTCGCGGCTGGCTGGGGATCGCCGTGACGGTAGCGGGCGCCATCATCGCCACCTACACACCGCCCGACGGCGACCTGCCTCACTTCTATCTCGGCATCGCTCTCGCGGCCGTCGCGACCATCGGCTGGGGCGTGGAGGGCGTCCTGGCCATCCACGCCATGAAGGCCGTCGAGCCGGTGGTCGCCGGTACGCTGCGCATGGCGACCTCCGTGGTCGTCTACGTCGTCGTCGTGCTGCCACTGGTGGGAGGCCTCCCCGTCCTGGCGTCCGCCCTCGGCAGCACGAGCCTCTGGGTCGTCCTCGGCGCGGCCGCCGCCGGTGCCGCCTCCTATCTCACCTACTACGCGGCGAACCACCTCGCCGGCGCCAGCCGCGCCATGCCGCTCAACTCGCTGTACGCCGTGTGGGCGATCGTCTTCTCAGTGGTGCTCACAGGGCTGCATCCCACCCCTCAGCTCGTGGCCGGCGTGCTGGTCACCATGTATTACGGGGTGATCGACTTCTATATCGGCTTCCTGGCCGGGATGAAGGCCTTCACGGCCGCCGTTCTGGGCGGCATCGGCAGCCTGCCGGGCGCCATGCTGGGCGGCCTGCTGATCGGCCTGATCGAGGCGTTTTTCACCGGTTACGTCTCCGGCGCCTATAAGGATGTCGCCTCCTTCTCCGTGCTGATCCTGGTGCTGGTCTTCCGGCCCACGGGCCTGCTGGGCCGCCCCGATATCGAGAAGGTGTGAGAATGGCCAGCTCGATCCAACATCATCTCAAGGGCAGCATCATCGCCGCCCTGATCGCCATGGTCCTGGCCGTGCCCTTCATCGGCCTCTACA
>DAIQNY010000307.1:0-3089 GCA_036788155.1 Actinomycetota bacterium
TCCTTCTGCAGCTTCTTGCCCTCGGTCATGAGCGCCGGCGCGACCATGACCTCGGCCTTCTGGAACGACGCGAGCGTCTCGTAGCCGCAGGTGGCCATGCTGGTGCGCAAAGCCCCGAACAGGTTGCGCGTGCCGTCGTTCTCGTGTGCCGGGCCGAGCAGGATCTCCTGCAGGGAGCCCTTGGTGCCGGCCTTGACGCGCGTGCCGCGCGGCAGCTCGGGGTGGAACGTCGCCATGCCCCAGTGATAGCCGCGGCCGGGAGCCTCGCTGGCGGTCGAGAGCGGCGAGCCGACCATGACGGCGTCGGCGCCGAGGGCGATGGCCTTGCTGACGTCGCCGCCGGTGCGCATGCCACCGTCGGCGATGACGTTGCAGTAGCGGCCGGTCTCGAGCAGGTGCTGGACGCGCGCCGCGGCGGCGTCGGCGATGGCCGTGGCCTGCGGCACGCCGATGCCGAGCACGCCGCGCGTGGTGCAGGCGTGGCCTGGGCCGACGCCGACGAGCACGCCCACGGCGCCGGTGCGCATGAGGTGCAGCGTGACGCTGTAGCTGGCCACGCCGCCGACGATCACCGGCACGGGGCACTCGCTGATGAACTTCTTGAGGTCGAGCGGCTCGACCTTGGTGCTGACGTGCTCGGCCGAGACCACGGTGCCCTGGATGACGAGCACGTCGAGGCCGGCATCGAGCGCGACCTGGTAGTACTCCTCCACGCGCTGGGGCGTGAGCGACGCGGCCGCGAGCACGCCGCCGTCCTTGATCTCCTTGACCCGCTTCGCGACCAGCTCGGCCTTGATGGGTTCCTGGTAGATCTCCTGCATGGTGCGCGTCGCCGTCTCCTTGGGGAGCGACGCGATGCGGTCGAGCTGCTCGTCGGCGTTCTCGTAGCGCGTCTGCACGCCCTCGAGATTGAGCACGGCGAGGCCGCCGAGCTTGCCCATGGTGACGGCGAAGGCGGGGTCGACAACGCCGTCCATGGCCGAGGCGAGGCACGGGAGCTCGAGGGTGTGCTGGCCGAGCTTCCAGGTGATGTCCACGTCTTCGGCATCGCGCGTGCGCCGGCTGGGCACGATCGCGATGTCGTCGAAGCCGTACGCCCGACGGCCCTTCTTGCCGCGGCCGATCTCTACTTCCATGCCGTCCTCCTGACAGGAACGCGATGCGAGACTGAGCGACGAAGCCGCGTCACCTTGCGGCGCGACGCAGGCTCGCCGACGATAAACAAAAGACCGCGGTACGGGCGTACCGGGGTCTCTGAGCTCTGTGCGGTGCTTCTCGTGGAGCTTGCTGTCTGCGGTGGCAACGTGGCCCGACTCTACCAGCGCCCCGGGCGAGGGTCAACGCGCCGCGGCCCCCTCGAAGGGGAGGCGCAGCAGGACGCCGGCATCCTGCTCGTAGAGCCGGACCGGCGTCATCTCCCCCGCGTCGTCGCCGAAGACGGCGCGGGCCCGCGTGAAGACCTGCTCCACCACTGCGCTGAGCTCGGCCGGCACGCCTGCCGAGCGGGCCAGATCCACGGCCAGGCGCACGTCCTTGGTGGCGAGCGCCAAGGAGAATCCCTCCTCGTAGTCGCCGTCTCGCAGCAGCGGCAGCAGATCGCGCTCCAGAAGACGGCTCGCCGTGGGACCCTGCGCGAGGGCCGTGTGGAGCACACTCAGATCGACCCCTGAGCGGGCGCCGATGGCGAGCACCTCGGCCACGGCCACCAGCTGGTCGAACCACAGCAGGTTGAGCAGGAGCTTGACCACGTAGCCGGCCCCGTTGCCACCCACATGGAAGATACGCTGCGGGTCTCCGAGGTGCTCCAGGATCGGGCGGGCGCGCGTCACGTCGGCGGCGTCGCCGCCGACGAAGATCTCGAGCATCCCCGTCTCTGCGCCGGACGACATGCCGGCGACAGGGGCGTCGACCGATCGGATCCGGCCGGCGGCCCGGTGCCGGATACGCTCGCTCACGGCCGGCGACGACGTGGACATGTCGATCCACAGGGCGTCGGTCGGGAGCGCTTCGAGTGCGCCCCCGCCATCGAGCATGACCGTCTCGACGGCCGCCGGCGTGGGCAGCATCGTGATGAGCACGTCGGCCCCCCGGGCGGCGCCGGCAGCCGAGAGCGCGAGCCGCGCGCCGCGCTCGAGCGCGGGAGCGGCGCGCGCGGCATCCAGGTCGAACACCGTCAGCTCCAGACCGGCCTCGGCGAGCCGCCGGCTCATTGGGCCGCCCATGTGGCCCAGCCCGACGAACGCCACGCTGCCCGGCCTGCTCCTTTCCATCTCCGCCTTCTTCATCCCTGCCTCAGCGCGCCCGGAAGAACGGGTTCCACGCGTCGTCTCGCTCCGCCAGCACCTCCACGACCGCCGGGGTGCCTTCGCTGCCGTTGCGCAGCGCGCCGAGGGTGGCCTCGCGATTGTTGGCGAACACCGCGTCCTCGTCCTCCGCGGCGGGGTTGACCCACACCGCGGCGATGATCACGAGGTCGCTCACGAGCGCGCGATCGACGACGCCCTCCGCCACCGCGGCAGCCACGCCGGAGGCCACCCCGGCCTGGGCCGCGCCCCACGTGAGGTCGCCGTGCCGACCGGGCTCGATGCCCGCCTTGTTCACGAAGAGCGTCATGGGCTGGACCGCGAGTCCGGGCCGGACCACGGCGACGAACGGCACGTGCCCGGCGCGCGGCGTGGCCAGCGCCGTCGCCCACGCCGTCCCCACGGGTCCGTCACGCTCTCCGAGGACGGTGTTGACGTGCGCCGCGTTCACACCGCAGCCCACGAACGCCTCGCCGATCTGCACCTCGCTCATGCCTCTCGGGTGCCCGCTCTCCGGATTCCGTAGTCCGTCGCGATCTCAGGTTCCCCGGGAGGGCGGCAGAGGCACTCCGTACGAGGCCGGAGCGAGCCGCGGTCCGACAGACCGCGGCTCGCTCCATGGCCTGGCAAGGCAATGAGCGTGTGGGACGTGACCGGTGCGGCGCCTCCTCGCGACGGGCTTGGCAGGTCTCACCGGAGCGTGAAGCGCTCTGCCGTGCACCTCATCGCGTCTTCGCGCTCCCCGGCGGGACCTCGATCCTTGCCAGCATCATCGTCGTACGGCTT
>DAIQNY010000308.1:0-3085 GCA_036788155.1 Actinomycetota bacterium
CGCCCGTGCCGGCGCGCGTACTCGAAGGCGAAGCGCACGATGCGCTCGCTGCCCTTGCGGGTGATGATCTTGATGCTCTCGGCCGCGTCTTCGCCGACCATGTGCTCGATGCCGGCGTACAGGTCCTCGGTGTTCTCGCGCACGATCACCAGGTCGATGTCGTCGTAGCGCGAGCGCACGCCCTTCATGGTCCTGGACGGACGCAGGCACGCGTACAGCTCGAGTTCCTTGCGCAGCGCCACGTTGACGCTGCGGAACCCCTTGCCCACCGGCGTCGTGATCGGACCCTTGATCGCCACCCCGGTCCGGCGGATCGAGTCGAGCACGTGCTCCGGGAGCGGCGTGCCGTACTCCTCCATCACGTCCAGACCGGCGTCGTGCACCTCCCAAATGATGGGCACGCCGGTCGCGGCGATCACGGTCTCGAGCGCGGCGGCCAGCTCTGGGCCGGTGCCGTCGCCGGGGATGAGGGTCACGGTGTAGGTCATGCGTCTGGTCCTCCGGGCAGCGCGAAGCCGCCGTGCTTCTTGACGTGAGCCACGAGGCCGCCGTCGTTCAGGATCGTCACCATCACCGGCGGCAGCGGCACGAAAGGGATGACGGCGCCGGTGGTGAGATCCTTGACCTCACCGGCGCCCAGGTCCACCTCAAGCTCGTCGTGTTCGCCGATCCCGCTCGTATCGCACTGCAACACCGGCAGCCCGACGTTGATGGCGTTGCGGAAGAAGATGCGCGCGAAGCTCTTCGCCAGCACCGCGCCGACGCCGGCCAGCTTGATGATGCGCGGCGCGTGTTCGCGACTCGAGCCGAGTCCGAAGTTGCGGCCGCCGACGACGAAGTCGCCCGGCTTCATGGCGCCGGCGAACTCCGGCCGCGCGTCCTCCAGGACGTGCTTGGCAAGCTCCGGCAGGTCGGTGCGCAGGTGGAACAGACGGCCGGGCGCGATGTGGTCGGTGCTGATGTCGTCACCGAACAGCCACGCCCGGCCTGTCAGGAGCTCATCTCGCAGCGGCGACCCTCCGCTCACGTGACCCACTCCTCCTCGCGGACGACCACGGAGTTCATCGCGAGACCGGGCTCACGCGCCCGCATGGGATCGCGCTCCGTGATAGCCTCCACGACCTCCATGCCCTCGATGACCTTGCCGAACACGGTGTGCCGGCCGTCGAGGTGCGGTGTGGCCGCGTAGGTGATGAAGAACTGCGACCCGTTGGTGCCTGGTCCCGCGTTGGCCATGGAGAGCACGCCCGGCCCGTCGTGCCTGAGCGCGGGGTGGAACTCGTCCTCGAACTTGTAGCCGGGGCCGCCGGCGCCGCTGCCGGTGGGGTCGCCCCCCTGAGCCATGAAGCCCTTGATGACGCGGTGGAAGGTGACGCCGTCGTAGTAGCCGTCCTGTGCCAGGAACACGAAGTTGTTGACGGTTCGCGGCGTCTTGTCGGCGAACAACTCGATCACGATGTCGCCGTTGTCGGTGGCTATCGTCGCGATGTATCGCTTGCTGGGGTCGATGACCATGGGCGGAGGCCCGCTGTACTGCTTGGCCACGGCCGTCTCCTTTCTAGAGAAGCTCGCGGGGATCGGTGATCTCGCCGGTCACAGCCGAGGCGGCTGCGGTCGCCGGCGAGCCGAGGTAGATGAAGGCCTCAGGGTTGCCCATGCGGCCGTGGAAGTTGCGGTTGGCGGTGCTCAGGCACACCTCACCGTCGCCGAGGATGCCCTCGTGGATGCCCACGCAGGCGCCGCAGCCGGGGTTGGTGATCACGGCGCCTGCGTCCCAGAACACGTCGAAGAGACCCTCCCCGGCGGCCGCCCGCGCGGTGGCCTGCGAGGCTGGCGTGACCACGAGCCGCGTGCCCGGCGCGCGGCGGCGGCCGCGCAGGATACGCGCCGCCGAGCGCAGGTCCTCGAGGCGGCCGTTGGTGCACGTGCCGATGAGCACCTGATCGACCCTCGTGCCCGTGAGCTCGGCCGCCGGCGCCGTGTTGTCCACGGTGTGCGGTTTCGCCACCGTGGGCACGACGGCGCCGAGGTCGAAGCGCTCCACCCGCTCGTACCGCGCGACGGGGTCGGCCGCGAGGGGTTTCCAGGCGGCCGCGCGGCCCTGGTCCTCAAGGTAGGCGCGCGTGATCTCGTCGCTCGGCATGAGCCCGCACTTGGCGCCGGCTTCGACGCTCATGTTGCTGAGGGTGAGACGGCCGGGCATGGGCATCGCGTCGATGCCCGGCCCCCCGAACTCCAGCGCCTTGTACGTGGCGCCGTCGGCGCCCAGGCGCCCGATGAGCGTGAGCATGAGGTCCTTGGCCTCCACGCCGTCGGCGAAGACGCCCTCGATCTCGATACGGAACGTCTCCGGCACGCGGAGCCAGGTCTTGCCGGTGGCCATGCCGACGGCGACGTCGGTGCTGCCCATGCCGGTGCCGAACGCCCCCAGGGCACCGGCCATGCAGGTGTGCGAGTCGGCGCCGATGACGAGGTCGCCGGGCTTGGCGAAACTCTCGGCGACCCGCTGGTGACATACGCCCATCTCGACGTCGCTCAGGGTCGCGCCGGACGCCGCGCAGAACGCCCGCACCGTCTTCTGGGCGTTGGCGAGCTCACTGCGCGGCGCGGGAGCGGCGTGATCGATGAAGAACACGCAGTCGGGCGCCTGCACGCGGTCGATGCCGAGCTCGCGGATCTGCTCGATCGCCAGCGGCCCGGTGCCGTCCTGCGCGATGGCGACGGCCACGTCGCAGACGACGATCTGGCCGGGCACCACCGCGTCCAGCCCGGCGGCGGCGGCCAGCAGCCGCTCCGCGAGCGTCGCGGCGCTGCTCACGACGCGGCCCCCGGCGCGGGGACGACCGGCCCCGTACCGTCGATCCCACCGGCACGGCTGTTGCCCATGGGCACCGCGTCACCCAGCCGCGTCAGGTAGTCCTGATAGATGTACATGAGCTCCTTGTCGAACAGCGCCCGCTTGAGCTCCACGGACGTGCTGCGCACCAGCGCGAGGATGCCGTCGCAGTCCTCCTGCGTGAGCTCCAGCCCGAACTCCTGGAACTTGCGGTAGATCGTGCGCGAGCCGGAGTGCTTGCCGACGACG
>DAIQNY010000309.1:0-3083 GCA_036788155.1 Actinomycetota bacterium
CTACCTCATCGAGGTCGACGGCGAGATCATCCCCAACTACGACATGACGCTGACCAACTTCAGCGAAGGGGACATCGTCACCGGCAAGGTGGTGCGGATCGACAAGGACGAGGTGCTCGTCGACATCGGCTACAAGTCCGAGGGCGTCATCCCGGTCAACGAGCTCAGCATCCGCAAGAACGTCAATACCTCCGAAGAGGTAGCTCTCGACGAGGAGATCGACGCGCTCGTCATGACCAAGGAAGACGCCGACGGCCGTCTCATCCTCAGCAAGAAGCGCGCCAAGTTCGAGAAGGCGTGGAAGCGCATCGAGGCCGCCTTCGAGAGCGGCGAGCCCGTCACCGGCACGGTCATCGAGGTCGTCAAGGGCGGCCTCATCCTCGACCTCGGCGTACGCGGGTTCCTGCCCGCCTCGCTGGTCGACATCCGCCGCGTGCAGGACCTCCAGGAATACGTGGGCCAGGAGCTCAACTGCCGCGTCATCGAGATGAACCGCAACCGCAACAACGTGGTCCTCAGCCGCCGCGCCGTCCTCGAGGAGGAGCGCAAGGAGGTCCGCCAGCAGATCATCGACGAGCTCAACGTGGGCGACATCGTCGAGGGCACCATCAGCAACATCGTCGACTTCGGCGCGTTCGTCGACCTCGATGGGATCGACGGTCTCATCCACATCAGCGAGCTCAGCTGGACGCACATCAACCACCCGTCCGAGGTGCTGCAGGTCAACCAGAAGGTCAAGGTCAAGGTGCTGGACATCGACCGCGACCGCCAGCGCATCAGCCTCGGCCTCAAGCAGACCCAGGAAGACCCGTGGCAGAAGATCGTCGCCCGTCACAAGGTCGGCGACGTGGTCGAGGGTCGGGTCACCAAGATCGTCGCCTTCGGCGCCTTCGTCGAGATCTACGAGGGCATCGAGGGTCTCGTGCACATCAGCGAGCTGGCCAATCGCCACGTCGAGCGTCCCGATGAGGTCGTCAGTGTCGGTCAGAGCGTGAGCGTCAAGATCATCGAGGTCGACTCCGAGCGGCGTCGCCTCAGCCTCAGCATCAAGCGCGTGGACGGCGACAACGTTAAGCCCATGCGCCCGGTCGTCGAGGTCGAGCCCGAGGACGAGGTCGTGGCCGAGGAGGCCCAGGTCGAGGTCGCCGAGGAGGCCGAGCCGGTCGACGCGGCGGACGTCGAGCAGTCGGCCGACGAGCCGGCTGACGACGAGCCGACCGAGGTGCAGGACGAGCCAGAGCTCGGCCTGAGCGACGACGTCTTCCCGGCCGGCCCGGCCGCCGGGGACGAGGCCGAGGAGACCACCGAGGCCTGACGCCGGGGAGGGGGCGGCGAAGACGCATCGTCTTCGCCGCCCCCGTCCTGCGTCTTCACCCATGAAGGCCCACAAGCCCATACCCGTGCTCGGGCTCACCGGAGGCATCGGATCCGGCAAGTCCACCGCGCTCGCGTACCTCCACGAGCTCGGCGCCGCGTGCATCTCGAGCGACGACATCGTCCATGAGCTCTACTCCTCGGCGACCGTGATCGACCGCATCCGCGACCACTTCGGCGACGTCATCGTCGACGGCGCCGGCGGCATCAGTCGGCCGGCGCTCGCCGGGATCGTCTTCTCGGACGAGGCCGAGCTGCGCTGGCTCGAAGACCTGCTGCATCCCTTCGTGCGCGACGCGGTCGCCGAGTGGGTCGAGGCGCAACGGAACGCCCGCCCGCGTCCGGCGCTCATCGTCGTGGAGGTCCCGTTGCTGTTCGAGACCGGCTTCGAGCAGCGCTTCGACTTCATCATGCTCATCACGGCGCCGGACGACGTACGTCGCAAACGTCTCACGGCCAAGCTCACCGACAGCGAGTTCCGTCGCCGGCGCGCGCAGCAGATGCCGGAGGCGGAGAAGATCGCGCGCAGCGACTTCGTGTTCGAGAACACGGGCACGCGCAAGGCCCTGAGGGAGTTCGTGGGGCAGACGGTGGCGAGCATCCTTGCCGGCGAGCGACCCGCCGTGGGGAAGGGCGCCGGCGAGAGCGGCCAGTGAGGCGCCTCGCACTCGGCCTCGCCCTGGTGGCGTTCGGGCTTGCCGCCCTTCTCGCCGCCGCGCAGTGGGTGGCGCCGTTGTTCGCCGGCGGGGGCGGCCCGTCCTGGTACACCCAGACCGTGTATCCGCTCGAGCACGCCGGCGCCATCCGCGCAGGCGCCGAGCGGTACGATCTCGACCCTGCGCTCGTGGCCGCCGTCGTCTACGCGGAGAGCAGGTTCGACGAGCGGGCGCGCTCGCCGCAGGGGGCGGTCGGTCTCATGCAGATCCTGCCCGATACCGCCGACCAGATCGCCGACGAGTCGGGTGGTCTGACGTTCACGACCGAGGACCTGGAGGACCCGCGGATCAACGTCCGGTATGGTTCCTACTACCTTCGCCAGGCCCTCGACGCCTACGACGGCGACGTGCGGGCGGCGGTCGCCTCGTACAACGCCGGCATGGGCGCCGTGTCGGAGTGGGTCGCCGGCTCTTCCGGGGACGGACACAGGCTGCGCGTCGGGGACATCCCGTACCCGGAGACGCGCGCTTACGTCGAGAAGGTGCTCGAGGCGCGCCGGGTGTACCGCGAGGAGTACGGCGACCGCCTCGGGGCGCCCTGACGGGGAGATTCTGGGGCCGGCGCGGGGATCGCTCCGGCCCTTGCGAACATGCGTTCGCATTGCTAGCATCGGAGACGCATGACGCAGTTCACGATCAAGGCGAACTACGACCTCACCGGTGACCAGCCCGAGGCCGTCGACGCTCTCAGCGAGGGCGTGCTTCGCGGCGACCGCTATCAGACGCTGCTCGGCGTCACGGGCTCGGGCAAGACGTTCACCATGGCCAACGTCATCGAGAGGGTCAAGAAGCCCACGCTGGTCATCGCCCACAACAAGACCCTCGCGGCGCAGCTCTGCAACGAGTTCCGCGAGTTCCTGCCGGACAACGCGGTCGAGTACTTCGTCAGCTACTACGACTACTACCAGCCGGAGGCGTACGTCCCGGCGCAGGATCTCTACATCGAGAAGGACTCGTCCATCAACGACGAGATCGACCGCCTGCGCCACGCCG
>DAIQNY010000310.1:0-3060 GCA_036788155.1 Actinomycetota bacterium
GAGCGTCACGCTCGTCAGGCAGCGGCCGGCCTCACAGCCGGCCGAGGATTGAAACTTGCGCGCGATGGTGTACGGGATGAGCTTGCCGTGCAGCGGCCGGCCTCACAGCCGGCCGAGGATTGAAACCTCACAGCAGCCACCGACACGCTCGTATCTGAGGCAGCGGCCGGCCTCACAGCCGGCCGAGGATTGAAACGGCACGAACTACGGCTGCACCGCGACGGTCTTCGCGCAGCGGCCGGCCTCACAGCCGGCCGAGGATTGAAACTCGGTGGTCTGCGGTGGTCTGCTCAACGTCGCTGGCAGCGGCCGGCCTCACAGCCGGCCGAGGATTGAAACATGAGGGCGTGCGGGTGCGCGGTTGAGGAGGTGGCGCAGCGGCCGGCCTCACAGCAGGCCGAGGATTGAAACCTTGTCCGCCTTGAGCCCTTTGAGCCTTCTAATCGCAGCGGCCGGCCTCACAGCCGGCCGAGGATTGAAACTTCTCCGAGGCTCCGCGCGAGTTCGTCGGCGTCACGCAGCGGCCGGCCTCACAGCCGGCCGAGGATTGAAACTGGATCTGCGACGTGGAGTGCAATCAGGGCGTCGAGGCAGCGACCGGTCGAGGGCCGGATCGACTCCCGGCGGCGGCGTGGCTGGCGTGTACGGCGCGATGCTGCAGGAGGTGGGTGCGCCCGGCGGTGTGTTCCTGCTCACGTTGGTGTTCCGCTCGTTGCCTAGAATCCGCCTCTTAAGCCTCGACGGGCGCAGTGTTAGAATCGAGGCCTTCCATGGCCGCCGACTTCGTTCATCTACACGTCCACAGCGAGTACTCGCTGCTCGATGGCGCTTGCCGGGTGAACGGCCTCGTGGCGAGGGCTAAGGAGCTCGGCATGCCGGCCGTGGCGCTCACCGATCACGGCACGTTGGGCGGCGTGGTCAAGTTCTACGACGCCGCCCGCAAGGCCGGAGTGAAGCCCATCCTCGGCCTCGAGTTGTACCTGGCCACCGATCGTCATTCGCGCGCCGGGGTCAAGGAGCGCAACGCGCACCTCACGCTGCTGGCGCGCGACGAGACCGGCTATCGCAACCTGGTCGAGCTCTCCACCCGTGCGTACCTCGAGGGTTACTACTACAAGCCGCGCGCCGACTGGGATCTGCTCACGCAGTATCACGACGGGCTCATCGCCCTCACCGGCTGCCTCAGCGGCAGGCCGTCGATGTATCTCAAGGACGGCCGCGACGACGACGCCTACGAGTTCGTGCGCAACCTGGCCGATCTGCTCGGCCCCGAGAACGTCTTCATCGAGCTGCAAGACGCGGGGCTGCCGGAGCAGCGTGAGATGCTGCCCAAGCTCGTGGCGCTCGCCAAGCGCGCCGGCTTGCGCACGGTCGCTACCAACGACGTGCATTACCTCTGCGACACCGACTGCCACGCACACGACGCGCTGCTCTGCATTCAAACGCAGAGCAACCTGGCGGACGAGAAGCGCATGCGCTACGGCAGCGAAGAGTTCTATCTCAAGTCGGCGGAGGAGATGCGCGAGCGCTTTGCCGACTATCCGGGTGCCTGCGACGCCACCGTCGAGATCGCCGAGCGCTGCAACGTGGAGCTGGACTTTGGCGGCTACAAACTGCCGACGTACCCGGTGCCCGACGGCTACACCGAGGGCTCCTACCTGCGCGAGCTCTGCGAGCTAGGCATTGTGCGCCGCTACGGCGCCGAGCCCAGCCAGGAGGTGCGTGAGCGCCTCGACTTCGAGCTCGGCGTGATCGGCGAGATGGGCTTCGAGGCGTACTTCCTCATCGTCTGGGACTACGTCAAGTTCGCCAAAGATCACAGCATCGCCGTGGGACCCGGCCGAGGTTCCGCCGCCGGGTCCATCGTCAGCTACGCGCTGGCGATCACCGACATCGATCCGCTCAAGTACGACCTGCTCTTTGAGCGCTTTCTCAACCCCGGCCGCAAGTCGATGCCCGACATCGACATGGACTTCAGCGTGGCCCGGCGCGAGGAGGTCATCGAGTACGTGGCCGGCAAGTACGGTCGCGACCACGTGGCGCAGATCATCACCTTCGGCACCATGGCGGCGCGGGCCGCGGTGCGCGACGCCGCCCGGGTCATGGGGCTGCCCTACGCCGTGGGCGACAAGATCGCCAAGATGATCCCCGAGAAGGCGCCGCCGGCGACCTTCAAGGAGGCGATGGCCGACGGCTCGGAGCTGGCGCAGGCGTGCGAACTCGACGCTCAGGTCAAAGAGGTCGTCGACTTGGCGATGTCGTTCGAGGGACTCATCCGCAACGACTCCATCCACGCGGCAGCGGTGGTGATCAGCGACCAGCCACTCACCACGTACCTGCCGTTGCAGCAGAAGGGCGACGCCGAGATCGTGACGCAGTTCGACATGAACGACGTCGCCGCCCTCGGTTTGCTCAAGATGGACTTTCTCGGCCTGCGCAACCTCGACGTCATCGAGGCGGCGCTCGAGATCATCAAGAAGACCGATGGCGTCTGCATCGAGATCGACAAGCTGCCGCTCGACGACGAGAAGACGTACGCCATGCTCGCCCGCGGCGATTCCACCGGTGTGTTCCAGTTCGAGAGCGCCGGCATGCGCGAGGCGCTGCGCGACGTCAAACCGGCGCGTTTTGAAGATCTCATTGCCCTCGTCGCCCTCTACCGGCCGGGGCCGATGCAGTTCATCGCCACCTACGCGCGCAACAAGCGCGACCCGGCCTCGGTCGTCTACGACCACGACGCCCTGCGGCCGATCCTTGAGCCCACGCACGGCGTGACCATCTATCAAGAGCAGTACATGGCGATTGCGCGCCGGGTGGGAGGCTTCAGCCCGGCGCAGGCCGACGATCTGCGTAAGGCCATCAGCAAGAAGAACAAGGACCTGATGGCCTCTCTGCGTGAGCCGCTGATGCAGGGGCTCGCCGCCAGCGGCCTCTCGCCGGCGATCGCCAACAAAGTGTGGGCGAGCTTCGAGGCCACCGGCGACTACTCGTTCAACAAGAGCCATGCCGCCTGCTACGCGATGATCAGCTACCGCACCGCGTGGCTCAAGGCCAACTACC
>DAIQNY010000311.1:0-3060 GCA_036788155.1 Actinomycetota bacterium
CTGCGCGTGCAGGAGGCGGCGACGGCCGCGGCCCGGCCCGGCGCGGCATGCCGCGCCGCGTGGGACGCGGCCCGCGAGGCGGCCGCGGAGACGGGCCTTGCGGCGCACTTCATGGGACACGGCGCAGGCCAGGTGCCGTACGTGGGCCACGGCATCGGCATCGAGCTCGACGAGCTGCCGGTGCTCACCGGCAGCGGGCTCGGGCTCGAGCCCGGCATGGTGTTCGCCCTCGAACCCAAGTTCGTCCTTCCCGGCGCCGGCGCCGTCGGTATCGAGAACACCTGGGTCGTCACGTCGGACGGCGTGGAGCGCCTCACGCTCGCGCCCGACGCCGTCACGATCGTCGACTGAGGCGTCGCCTCATCCGCGGTTGACGCGCCGTGACGGGGCGTGCAGAGTCGCGCTGCCGGGCCGCGGACTGAGGGAGGAGAGGCGATGAAGGAACTGGCGCCGTCCGTGTGGACGCACGTCATCGACGCGGAGGGGTTCCGGACTCTCGCCGCCGTCGTGCTGACATCCCGTCTCGTGTTCGTGGTCGACACGCTCACGGGGCCGGCCGAGGTGGCCCCGATCGCCGACTTCGTCGCACGTGAGGCGGCCGGCCGTCGCACCGTGGTGATCGACACGCACCACCACTGGGACCACGTGTTCGGCAACAGCGCCTTCCCCGGGGTGGACATCGTCGCGCAAAGGGCCTGTCCGCGCCTCATGCAGGCCGAACTGCAGGGCGGTGACGAGTCGCTGCGCCTGCCGCCACCCGAAGGTGTGCCGCTCCCCAACGTCACCTTCGGCGACCGGCTCACCTACGGCGACACCGCGGAGCCCGTGCACCTCATCCACACGCCCGGCCACAGCGAGGACTCTCTCGTCGTGTTCCTGCCCCAGAGCCGCCTGCTGCTCGGCGGCGACACCGTGGAGTGGCCGCTTCCCAACTTCTGTCAGCGGGACGGTGCGGAGGAGTGGATCAGGACGCTGCGGCAGCTCAAGCAGTTGCCGGCGGACCTCATCGTGCCGGCCCACGGACCGGTGATGGACAAGACGGTCATCGACGCCAACGAGCGCTACATCGCCGGCGTCTACGAGGCCGTTGCGCAGGCCAAAGCCTCGGGCGCCGGACGGAGCGAGCTGGATCTGCCGGTCGCCCGCTTCCTCCCGAAGGGCGTCGTCGTCGACGACGTGTACGACGCCGCCCACCGCGAGAACCTGGTGTGGGCCTGGGACGAGCTCTGAGCGCAAAGTCGACTAATTGGACTTTTTCTGCCAATTAGGGTAGAAAGGGTCCATGAGACTCTCCACTCAAGCCGACTACGCGGTGCGCGCCATGTACGAGCTCGCGCGGCACGAGCCCGGTGTCGTGCTCCACACGAGCGATATCGCCGCGGCGCAACGCATCCCCGGTCCCCGACTGGCCAAGGTCATCCACGATCTGGCTCGGGCCGACCTGGTGCGCACGCAACGCGGGCACCAGGGAGGCGTCATGCTGGCGCGGCCCGCGGGCGAGATCACCGTGCTCGACGCGTACGAGGCGGTGGAGGGCCCCATCCTGCTGTGCCGTTGCCGGCAGCGCGTGGAGCCGTGCGCCGACGACGGGTGCGACACGCATGACTTCTGGCACGGTGTCGAGACGCTCCTCAGCGAGGAGCTGGAGACGACGACGTTCGCGGCCCTGGCCGACGCGCGGCGACGCGCGTGTGTGGCCGACGGCCGCCCGCAGGCGACGGGGAGGTGACAACACACATGGCAGAGATCAAGGAGCAGGTCGAGAAGGCTCTCGGTGACATCCGTCCGGCCCTGCAGGCCGACGGTGGCGACATCGAGCTGGTCGACGTGCTGGACGACGGCGTCGTCCAGGTACGCCTCCAGGGCGCCTGCGCGGGATGCCCGATGTCCCAGCTGACGCTGACGAACGGCGTAGAGCGCCACCTCAAGAACGTGGTGCCGGGCGTCGAGCGCGTAGAGAACCTCGGCTTCTGAACGCGAAGCAACGGCGGCGGCCGGCGGCCTCACCATACGGTGACCGCCGGCCGCCGCGGTTGTCACTTAATGGGTACGATACCGGGCGAAGTCGGCGATGAGGGCATATACTGGCAGGTCCCCGGGCCAGCGGACCCGGGTCGACCACGAGTCCCACCGGAGCGCCCGGCGGCGCGCCCCGGATGGCCGAGGAGGTACATCGCCCATGGCGCCACAGGAACGGACCCGAGCCGACGAATACCACGGCCGGGAGGCCGTCAAGGCGACCACCAGGGCCGCCCAGGAGGAGTTCACGGGGGAGCTCGAGGCCAAGGCCGAGGTCAGCGACCCGGATCTCCGGGACCCTGCGCTCTACATCAACCGCGAGCTCAGCATGCTCGACTTCTTCGACCGGGTACTGGACGAAGCGCGGGACGAGCACAATCCGCTCATCGAGCGCGTCAAGTTCGTCGGCATCGTCGGCTCGATCCTGGGCGAGTTCTTCATGGTCCGCATCGCCGGCCTCAGGCAGCAGGTCGAGGCCGGCGTCACCCAGGCATCGGCTGACGGGTACACGCCGCAGCAACTGCTCCCCATCCTGCAGGAGCGCGCCCGCGGCGTGATGAAGGCGGCGCGGCAGTGCTTCAGCGACCTCAAGCCGGAGCTCGAGGCGGCCGGCATCCACATCGTCGACTATGCCGGCCTGGACGCCGGCCAGCAGGCGGCGCTGGCGCGGTATTACGAGGACAGGGTGTTCCCGGTGCTCACGCCGCTGGCCTTCGACCCCGGTCGCCCCTTCCCGCACATCTCGAACATGAGCCACAACCTGGGAGTGCTGCTCCGCGACGGCAACGGGGACGAGCGCTTCGCGCGCGTGAAGGTCCCGGACTCGCTGCCGCGGCTCGTGCCGGTGCCGGCGCCCGCCGGAGCGGCCGGACGGGACGACGGCGGGGAGCACCAGTGGTTCACCTGGCTCGAGCAGGTGATCGCCGCCAATCTCGCTTCTCTGTTCCCCGGCATGGACGTGCTCGAGTCGCACGCGTTCCGGGTGACGCGCGACGCCGAGCTGGCCATCCAGGAGCTGGAGGCGGACGACCTGCTCGAGAC
>DAIQNY010000312.1:0-3034 GCA_036788155.1 Actinomycetota bacterium
GTTCCAGCAACGCTTCCTTTGCACTGTTGAAACGCCGGCGCCCCCCCCTGCCCCTTCTGCGCCGGCAACGAGGCGCTCACGCCGCCGGAGGTGGACGCCGTCCGGCCCGCCGGCGGAGTCCCCGACGGACCGGGCTGGCGCGTGCGCGTGGTCCCCAACAAGTACCCGGCCCTGGCGGGCCGGCACGAAGTGGTCGTGCATTCGCCCGATCACGGGATCGAGCTCGAGGACCTCGCGGACGAAGCGCTCGCCGAGGTCATCGGGATGTGGCAGCGCCGGATCGGAGCGCAGCTCTCCTCCGGCGCCGCCGCCGTCACGCTCATCGGCAACCTCGGAGCCGGGTCCGGCGCCTCGCTCGAGCACCCTCACGAGCAACTCTTCGCGACACCCGTGGTACCACCCGCCCTGCTGGACGAACTCCTGGAGATGGAGCGGTACCGCAACCGCCACGGCTCCTGCGTGGTGTGTGACGAGATCGAGGCCGCCGGCGAGCGCAGCGTGCTCGGCGGCCCCTTCCCGGCGTGGGTGCCGGCGGCCACCCGCTTCAACGGTGAGCTGTGGCTGGCGCCTGCGGCGCACGAGGCGGATTTCCGCGGAGCGGACCCGATGGCGCTGGCGCCGGCGTTCCGGCGCGTGCTCGCCGCGGTCAAGGCATCGATCGGTGAGGCGCCGCTCAACTTCTGGCTGCACACCGCGCCGGCCGACCTGCGCGGGCCGTTCCACTGGCACGTGGAGTTCGCCCCCCGCACCTCCACCCTCGCCGGGTTCGAGCTGGGGAGCGGGATCCACGTGGTGACCAGGGCACCCGAGGACGCGGCCGCGGCCTACCGGGAGGCGCTACCGCCGGCTTGAGCCGGCAGGAGCGCGTCAGCAGCCCGCGTCGCGCCGCAACGCAAGCTGGCCGCAGGCGGCCTCGATGTCGCCGCCGGGCGAGTTCCGCACCGTCACACTCACGCCTGCCTTCTCCAGCCGCCGGCGCAGCGCCTCGACTTCGCCGGGCGCCGGCCGCGAGAACCGGCCGCCGGTCTCGTTGTAGGCGATGAGGTTGAGGTGGTAGAGCGGGCGGCGCAGGCGCTGCGCCAGCGCCGCCGCCTGCCCGGGCGTGTCGTTCACTCCGCGCAGCACCACGTACTCGAAGAGGAGCTTGCGCCGCGTGCTCCGCACGTACCGCTCGCACGCCGGGAACACCGCATCCAGTGGGTAGGTGCGATTGAGCGGCACCAGCTCGTCGCGCAGGTCGTCGGTCGCCGCGTGCAAGCTCACGGCGAGGTTCAGCTGCAGAGGCTCCCCGGCGAACCGGTCGATAGCCGGCACGACGCCGACCGTGGACACGGAGATGGCCCGCGCCGCCAGCCCGAACCCCTGCGGGTCGTTGAGCAGCCGGCAGGCGCGCAGCGTCTGGTCGTAATTGTGGAACGGCTCACCCATGCCCATGAACACGACGTTCGTGACGTGCCGCCCACGCCCGTCGGCGCGCAGGACCCGGGCGAAGTGCAGCACCTGGTCCGTGATCTCCTCTGCACTGAGGTCGCGGCGCAGGCCGAGACGGCCGGAGGCACAGAAGGCGCACCCCACTGCACAGCCCACCTGCGTGGAGACGCAGACGGTGGCACGACCGGACACCTGCATCAGCACCGCCTCGACCGCGTGACCGTCCGTCGTCGCGAAGAGCGTCTTGCGCGCCGTGCCGTCGGGGGCGGCGCGCGTCTCCGCTTCCGTGAGCGTCAGCGGCGAGAGCCGCTCCGCCAGAGACCGGCGCAGGCCGCGCGGGAGGGTCGTGATGTCGTCGAAGCTGGTGGCGAGCCCGCGCGTGAGGGCCTCGTACACCTGCCGCGTACGATAGGCGGGCTGGCCGAGCTCCGCCAGAGCGGCGGCGATGGTGTCCTGGTCGAGCACCCGGTCATTGTACGCCGGGCAGGGAATGATGGCCGGGAGCACGAAGAGTCACGAGCCAGACAGGACGACCCGGGAACGCCGCATGAGCACAGTGCAGATCGTCGCGATCGTCGTCGCATCCCTTGCGGTACTCCTCCTCGTCATCGCCCTCGTCGTCACGCGAAGGCGCAGTGAGGACACGGACGAGGACATCCGGGCGCCGGGTTCGTTCTTGGATGAGGCGCCCCAGGACTCGTTCGCGGGGCTCGGCAGGGCCGAGGTGCCTGTGGAGGACGTCACGCTGGACCCCGCGCTCGAGAGGGAGGCCGCCGCGCGCCGCGCGGCGGCCGCAGAGCAGGCGCGACACGAGCGCCGGCCCCCTCCGGCCGGGCTCGGCCTGGACTGGGGGCCCGACCTCAGCGTGCGCGGAGTCGGCGTCTCCCCCGAGCCCGGGCCTGCTGCCGCCGGTGAGGACGAGGCCGAGGTCACCGGAGAGCTGCGACAGGACGACCACCCCACCCTGGCGATCCCTGCCGGCGGCGTGTCCGCCGGCGAGGCCGCGACGGGAGAGGCCGGCCTCGATCAGGCAGGGACGGAGTCGGGACGGACAGCCGACGCGGAGGCCGCCGGCCCTTCGGAGGAGCCGGACGCCGGCGGCCGCATGGTGCCGCTCTCCGACGTCATCGTGACGACGAGCAGCAAGATGGTGGACCTGGACGATCCCGAGGTACGACGGATGCTCACCGAGCTCGTCACCTTCGAGATCGACCAGGCGGCCGAGTACCGCCGGCAGGGTCAGACCATCGACGCCATACTGCAGCTCACGGAGGCCGAGAAGGTCTCACGGGCGCTCGGCATGACGGAGTCGGCCCTGCGCATCCACGAGATGATGGACGAGATCCGCGGCGACGAGTGAGGGCCGGAGCGACGTCCCTCGGCGCGGGCTAGTTCGTCAGGCTCTGGAGGGGCGCGGGGATGCGCCCCCCGCGGCGCACGAACGCGCTGTTGTCGGCGGTGCTGATCTTCATCACCGGCCCTTCGCCGAACAGCCCGCCCAGCGTGACCCAGTCCCCGAGCTTCTTGCCCGCAGCCGGGATGAGCCGGGCGCCGGTGGTCTTGGAGTTGATCATGCCGATGGCCATGACATCGGCGATGGTGC
>DAIQNY010000313.1:0-3008 GCA_036788155.1 Actinomycetota bacterium
CCTGGCGGCCACGCCGCGGTCGACGTCGAGGACCGCGGCGAGCTCGTCGTCGAACGGCGCCTCCCGACGGACGGTGACCACGTCTACGTCGTGGCCGCGCGCGCGCAGCGCCTCCGCGGCCCCGGCGTTGAGGTAGGCGCCGGGGCCGCGCCCGCTGCCGACGTCTTCGCGGCCGAGATCGTAGGGGACGGCGACGAGCGTGACGTGCATGGGCCTCCTCAGTCCTGGACCGTGGGCAGTCGTTTCTCCAGGGCGAGCATCTCGTCGCCCTCGGGCCGGCTCTTGAAGCCGTGACCCTTGTAGAGATGCAGCGAGGGCCCGTCCGCGGCAGGGACGCGGGCCACGAGGCGCGCCAGCTTGCGCTCGAGGGCGAGACCCTCGACCCAGTCGAGCAGCCGGTTGGCTACGCCGCGCGCCTCGAAGCCGGGGTTCACGCAGATGCAGCGGACCACGCAGGCGTCCTCGTCGGTCTCGACGGCGATGAAGCCTCCGGGTTCGTCGCCGCACTGCGCCACGAAGACGTCGGCGCGGTCCAGAAGGTCGACGACGTCGGCCGACTGGTACCGCTCGGGGTGTCCCTGGCCCTGGGCGAGCGGCTGCAGGGTCTCCTCGGCGAGGAGCACGAGCATGCCGTGGTCGCCGGCCCCCGCCTCACGGATCTCACAGTTGATGCGGTCCATCTGCACCTCCCGATGAAGCTTGCTGCAAACGGGTCGCGGCGGCGGCGAGCTCGACACTGATCATCGAGCGGATGACCGCCAGCACCGCCAGCATCCAGATCAGCCCGAAGATGGCCCAGACCTGGTACTGGTAGAAGGTGAAGAACTCCCCGATGAGGAGCGCGATGAGCGCTCCACGTTCGAACCACCGGTACGCGTGGAGCTTGGACGCGCGCCACCGCACGATGCCGAGCACCGTGCAGATCCCGGTGGCCACGCCCGCCAGCATGCCGCCGAGATCCATGGCCGTGATCTCGGTGCCGTCCGACGCGTACCCGATCGGGTTCAGCAGCCACGCCAGCGTGGTGAAGATGAACACCAGCAGGATGGTCGTCCGGAACCAGCGCCTGCCGACGAGATCGACCCACCACGAGCGGGCCCGCTCCCAGGCGCGCTGCGCCGCGTTGGGCCCGTTGCCGGACGTCTGCTCGTCGCGCAGGACTCTGGTGAGCGCCTGTACGAGCGGGTCCGCCTGGTCGGCGCGACCGAGCACGTAGAGCGCCTCGTCGCGTTCGGCCCGGCTCATGGCGCGCATCACCGCCTCTTTGGCGAAGTCGAACGAATTGACGAGCGCCGTCTCCGGTCCCATCTTGTCGACCCTGCCGAGCCAGCGGAACACGAAGAACAGGACGACGAAGAGGACGTACATGATGGCGACGGCCGGCTGGAAGAAGTAGTCGTTGTCCGACGTGATGAACTTGCCGAGCTCGTCGAGGAAGAGTCCGAAGCCGATCCCGGCGGAGAGGGAAGCCAGAAAGCTCCACAGCCGACCCTGCATGGCCATGAAGAGGATGAAGGCGAGCAGCATGCCGATGCCGCCCCACAGCAGGTGAGCGAAGTGGATCTTGCCGCCGCCGAGCTGGGGCCAGCCGGTGGCGGCGAGGATCATGCGCACGAGCAGGATGGTGGCGACGGACGCGACGAAGAAGACCTCGAAGTCCTGCATCGCCGTCACGCGGCGGATGAAGTACAGAGCCTTGGTGTGCGCCGCGTGCTCGGCCGCCGGCCCGTCCGCGGCGGGGCCGTTCGCCGGAGCGCCGCTCGCGGCGCCGGTGTGCGCCGTCTCGTTCACGCGGGGTACGACCCCAGGACCTTGAGCCAGGGCAGCTTGCAGGCGAGGCACTTGACGGCCTGCGCCACGGCGTCGTCCTCGACGCTGCCCTCGACGTCGATGATGAAGACGTAGTGCCCGAGCGCTCGCTTCGACGGACGCGATTCGACCTTGGTGAGGTTGACGTGCCGGTAGGCGAACTCGCTCAGGATGAGCAGGAGGCTGCCGGGCTCGTCCTGGTCGATGCCGCACACGAGGCTGGTCTTGTACCGGCCGCCGAGGTCCTGAGGCGCCCGCTCCCGGGCCACGAACACGAAGCGGGTGGCGTTGTCCTCGGCGTCCTCGATGTCCTCGGCGGCGATGTGGCACTCGTACATCTCGGCCGCGAGCCGCGTGCCCACGGCCGCCCACGGGCGGTTCACGCGGCTCACCCGGCGCACGGCCTCGGCCGTGGAATCGGTGGCCTCGTGCTCCACGTTGCCGAGGTGCCGGCGGATGAAGTCCCTGCACTGTCCGTAGGCATGCGGGATGCTGATGACCTTGGTGACCTGGTCCAGCGGGATCTCGTCCCTGGTGATGAGCATCTGGTGCACGGGCTGCGTGACTTCGCGCACGATGTGGAGGTCCTCGAATCCCCAGACGAGGCTGTCGAGCGTGATGGGCACCGAGCCCTCGAGGGCGTTCTCGATGGCCACGATGCCGAGCGGGACCTCGCCCGCCTCGACCGCCCGGAGCACGTCCGGGATGGACGGGTAGGGGAACGGGTGCAGGCCCTCGGGCATGTGGGCGAGCAACGCCTCCTCGGTGAAGGTCCCCTCGGGGCCCAGGAAGGCCACTTTGTCGCTGCCGTCGGCCACGCTCGCGTCTCCTCCGTCCGTTGGTGCGCTGGTACCCGGAAGGCTATCAGAGTACGCGGCGGCGGGACGGCGCCGTGCGCCGGCGGGGCCGCGTCAGCGAGAGGGTGCGCCGCCGCGCGGAGGGCCGGGGTGCGGCTCCCAGGTGAAGTCGTCGTCGGCGGGAGCCGGGCGGCCGTCTGGCGAGCCCGCCTCGCCTTCGGGTGCGACGGCGTCGCCGAGCGCCTCGAAGGCGGCCGCTGCCCGGGTCGACGGAGCGGCCTGCGTCCCGGCATCCGCACCGGACGCCCCGACGCCCGCGGTCTCGGCGCCCCGCGCCGGGGCGATCTCGGCCGTGGTGGCGGCCGAGGTGCCGGCCGGCTCCTCGCCGCCCGTGCTGAGGGC
>DAIQNY010000314.1:0-2998 GCA_036788155.1 Actinomycetota bacterium
GCGAGGTCCGCGGCCATCTCGAAGTTCATGACGTCGCCGGTGTAGTTCTTGACGATGAAGAGCACGCCGCAGCCGCCGCCCACGGCCTTTGCCGCTTGGAGCATCTGGTCCGGCGTCGGCGACGTGAAGACTTCGCCGGGGCAGGCCGCGTCCAGCATGCCCGGGCCCACGAACCCGCCGTGCAGCGGTTCGTGGCCGGAGCCGCCGCCCGAGACGAGAGCCACCTTGCCGGCCACCGGGGCGTCGGCGCGCGCGATCCAGTGAGGATCCGTATGCACGACCAGGCGGCCGGCGTGCGCCAGGGCGATGCCGGCCAGTTCCTCCCTGACGGCGTCCTCCGGGCGGTTGATGAGCTTCTTCATTGCGTCCCCCTCCAGCTGCGGCCGCCGGGACACCCCGGCGGCGACACGTCACCGGACCATCGTTCGCCGCGAACCTTGCCGCGTCAAGGCGTCAGACCCAGCTGCGCTCCACGTAGAGCCGCCAGGCCGCCTCGAGGGCCGCTTCGATCTGCGCTCTTAGCTCCGGCGTCAGTTGTCTGATGTGGAAGCACGACTTGCCCTTGAGCAGCGCCAGCAGTTCGGGACCGAACACCGTGGTGACATCCTCGTCTGCATAGAGCGGCATGAAGTAGAAGCCCACGTGTCTCCTCTGGATGATGAGCCCGCAGAAGAACACCTCGCTGCGACGCCGGCCGGCGACCTCGGTGTCCTTCTCCGACCACAGATCGTAGTACCCCGGCTCGTCCTTCCGCACGGTGAGGCGTCGTGCATACGGGGCCAGCAGTGCCTTGAGTTCGGCGAACAGCGGAAGCAGTGCATCGTTCTTGACGCTCATCGATACCTCCGGAGGTACAGAATCGACGCTAGACAGGCTGTACCCGCACTCAGGATAGCGTAGACTGCCGGTGTCCATGCTTGTGAAGCCTGAAGTTAAGACTCTATATGGAGGCGCGTCATGTCGCGTACCGCGAAGTCCTACAAGCTGATCCCTGCCGACATCCCGACGATCACGAGGGCTGGGGTGTACGCGGAGATCGTCGCCGATTTCGTCGCCTCGGACCTGGATACGGCGCTGGTGGAGCTGCCGGGACGCAAAGCCAACTCCCTCAACGTCGGCTTGCGCAAAGCCGTCGCTGCGTCGGGCGCGAAGGTCAAGGTCGCGATGCGCGGCGGCCAGATCTACCTCCAGAAGGGCTGAGGAGAGATGCGGCAGGGTGGGCGCCGGCTTCTGAAGCCGGCGCCCACCCTGCCGCGTGCGCGGGACGGGCGGCCCGCCGCCGCTCCACGGAAGCGGCGGGCCGCCCGCTTCTCCCATGCTCGTCGCTGCATGCCCCAGGAGCCATGGGACATCTGCCCATGCCGCCTGGGGCCGCGGCCTCAGTCGGCCTCCACGACCACGATGTCCGCCGGCGGGTAGACTCACGTCCATGACTGCCGGCTCCCCCGCGCCCGCCTCAGGCATGTTCGCGCGCACCTTCCGGTCGCTGCGCGTCTACAACTACCGCCTCTTCTTCGTCAGCCAGGTCATCTCCATGAGCGGGACCTGGATGCAGTCCGTGGCGCAGAACTGGCTGGTGCTCAGCCTCACCGACAGCGCCGTCGCCCTGGGGGTCACGGTCGGCCTCCAGTTCGGGCCGGTGCTGGTGTTCGGAGCTTGGGGAGGGACGCTCGCAGACAGAGCCGACAAGCGCCGCCTGCTCATGGCGACGCAGGCCGCCGCCGCCGTCCTGGCGCTCGCCCTGGGCATCCTCGCGGTGTCCGATGTCGTCACGGTCTGGATGATCTGGGTGCTCGCCGGCCTGACGGGCACTGTGACGGCCCTCGGCATTCCGTCCCAGCAGAGCTTCCTGTACGAGATGGTCGGTCCCGACGACCTGGCCAACGCGGTCGGGCTGAACTCCGTCGTGATCAACTCCTCTCGCATCATCGGTCCGGCGATCGGCGCCGTGCTCATCGCCGGTGTGGGCGTCGCCTCCTGCTTCTTCATCAACTCCGCGTCGTTCGTTGCGGTCATCGTCGCGCTGGCCGTGATGCGTGTGGCGGAGCTCCATCGCAGCGCGCCGGTGCCGCGCGAGCCGGGACAGGTGCGCGCGGGGCTCAAGTACGCGTGGCGCACGCCGTCGTTGCGCGTCCCGCTCCTCATGCTAGCCGTGGTGAGCACACTCGCCTACAACTACTCCGTGGTGCTGCCGCTGCTCACCAAGTCGGTGTTCGGGCGGGGCGGCGGCTCCTACGGGGTGCTCTCCGCCGCCATGGGGGTAGGCGCGCTCGCCGGCGCCTTCATCATGGCGAGCCGGGCGCGCCCTTCCCGCCGGCTGCTCGTCGGCGGGGCGTTCGCGTTCGGCGCTGTGACGGTGGCGCTGGCCCTCGCCCCCGGGTACTACTCCGGCCTTGTGCTGCTGGTCCTGATCGGAACCGCCGCCGTGCTCTTCATCAGCACCACCAACGCACTGCTGCAGCTCAACGCCGCCGACGTGATGCGAGGCCGGGTGATGGCGCTCTGGTCGATCGTCTTCCTGGGCAGCACGCCCATCGGCGGACCGATCACGGGCCTGCTGGTACGTGGTCTGGGCGTGCGGTGGGCGATCGCCGTGGGCGGCGCCGCCACGCTCGCCGTCGCGACGACCGCCGCGCTCGCCCTGCGGCACCGCAGACTGCTGGACGGGTGCTGCGAGGCGCCGGTCTGCCTGCCGGACGGACCGGCGCCCGGCGATGCTCTCGGCGAGGCCGTCGAGGTGGGCGGCGGCACTGCCGCCGGCCGCCCTCCAGAGGCCCCCGCCGAGGGCCGGGCCGGGCGAGACTGACCGGCTCCACGCCGGCGCCCGCTCTCCTCAAGGACCTCGCCGGCGTTGCCGATGGAGGTTACGGTGCCGGCGGCCGCGTCGTCCGGTGCCGGACTGCGATCACGAAAGGAGGGTGGTGCTTCTCCAGGGGAACCTGCAGGAGTTCAGTCTCCCCAACATCTTCCAGCTCGTGAAGATGAGCGCCAAGAGCGG
>DAIQNY010000315.1:0-2993 GCA_036788155.1 Actinomycetota bacterium
GCGTGTCACGCACCTTGCGCGCGCTCGAGAACGGCCCGAAGTAGAGGTTGCCGGGTACACGTCGGCCGCGGAAGAAGCGGACGCGCGGCCACTCGTCGTTCAGCGTGATCTCGATGGACGGGTAGCTCTTGTCGTCGCGCAGGCGAAGGTTGTACGGAGGGCGCTCCTCCTTGATGAAGTTGTCCTCAAGGAGGAGCGCCTCAGACTCGGATGCGGTGACCACCCAGTCGATGTCCCGGGCCTGCGACAGCATCTCGCCGGTGTAGCCGTGTGGCGTGGCGGACGGGCGCAGGTAGTTGGCCACGCGCTTGCGCAGCGCCTTCGCCTTGCCCACGTACAACACCCGCCCGGCGTCGTCCAGAAAGCGGTACACGCCGGGCTCGTTGGGGATGCGCTTGAGGATCGTGCGGAGGTCGTCGAGGTGGTTGCGACGCCGAAAGTGATCTGCCATCACCCTGATTGTACCGCCGCTGTCGCAGGCTCGAAGGCCCCGCTGCCCGGAACGGCTGCGCGACGTTCGGGAGCGGTCGCGCAGGCCGGGCGAAGCGGCCCTCGGCCCGGGCCGGCGAGAGCCGGCCCGGGCCGAGGGCACGCCACACAGATCACCCTCGCAAGAAGGCTACTTCTTGGTCTCCTCGTGCAGGTCCTTGACGCGGCGTGTCGCCGTCTTGAGGAACCACCACGCGATGAGGCAGGGGCCCACGATCGCGATGGAGCTCATGATGTAGTTGGAGATGTCCCAGCCGCTGATGGCGACGATGATCACAGCGTCACCTCCTCACGGGTCTCGATCTCCCGGTCCGGCTCCACTTCTTTGCCCAGCCAGTTCGCGAGCAGGAACACGACGAGCACGATCGGCGTGATGATGAGGATGCCGTACTCGGTCCAGAGATTGACCGACTTGATGCCCGGCACGTCGATGAGCGGCATGGCCGGGAGCTTCAGCATCTGGACCTCCATGTTGTCGTTCCAGAAGCCGAAGATCATGATCCAGAGGTAGTAGGTGACCGACAGCACGAGACCCACGGTGGCCGCCAGGGTACCGGCGATCTTCTTGGGCTTCTTTCTGAGGAACGTGCCCATGTAGACGGGGATCAGCGCCGTGCAGATGATGATCGTGGCCTGGAACACCCACACCGTCATGATGCGCTCGAAGACGAACGCCAGCGATATGGACAGCACGGCAGAGACGAGGATGCCGATCTTGACCATCCGCTGCCGCTCGGCGCCGGTGGACCTCGGGCGGACGACCTTGTAGAGGTCGTACCCGATGACGCCGCCGGAGGCCAGGAAGTACGAGTCCGACGTGGACATGGCGGCCGCGAGGATGCCCACGAAGGCGAGCCCGAGCAACCCCACGGGCAGGTACTCGCCGAGCATGGCGAACAGCGCCTGGTTGGGCTCGACCTCGGGGATCACGCCGAGCCCGATGGCGGCCGCGGCGGAGAGGCCGAGGAAGGTGACGGCCCAGTCGAACGACAGCCACATGGGCACGCCGGCGGCGAACGCCTTCTTGATCTCCTTGGGGCCGGCCGAGGCGAACATGCGCTGGAAGAACGCCGGGTCGCAAAGCACCGCCAGAGCCGTCACCGAGTAGGCGATCAGCGTCCACGTGGTGAGGTAGCCGGCGCCGGGACTGAAGTAGTAGCTCGGGTCCTCCCCGGCGAAGAGCTCGAGCCCTTCGAAGATCCTCGAGAAGCCGCCGAGGTCGTACCACGCGATGATGCAGCCCACGCCGACGGTCACCAGCATGATGAAGAACTGCACGAAGTCGGTGAGCGTGACCGCCCACAGACCGCCGGTGAGCGTGTAGATGAGCACCACGGCGGCGCCGATGAGGACGCCCATCCAGAAGGGCATCCCGAGCACGAGGTGCAGCAGGAAGCCGATGCCCATCATCTCCATGGTGTTCGTCGAGTAGAGGAACGACGAGATGGACACGACGATGCCTGCCTTGGTGCCGTACTTCTGGAAGGCGATGTCCTGCATCGTGGCGTTCTCGGGAAAGCGCTTCTTGAACTGCGGGGAGAGGAAGGCCATCACGACGTACAGCGCCGTGTACGGCAGCGAGTAGGCGAAGAACGCCGAGATGCCCTCCCAGAAGGCGACCTCGGATGTGCCGAAGAGCGTGTCGAGGCCGTAGAAGGTCGACACCAGCGTCCCCACGAGCAGCGGAGCCGTGAGGCTGCGTCCCGCCATGAAGTAGTCGTCGAACCCTCTGGACCTGCGTGCGAACCAGAAGCCGATGAACAGCATGCCGCCGATGTAGAGCGCGACGATCAGCCAGTCGAGCGCCCCCAGGCTGACCACTGCGTCGTCGAAGTCGAACACGATCACCCCCGATCACGGACGGACTCGGTCCGGCCGTCACCGCCCGCCACCGCTGCGCGTGAGCTCGATGCGGTCTTCGTGCGGCGGCCCGCCGGACCCACGACGATGTACCACCCCCCGCCTAGCCATCGTTCGACACCCGGAGAACCCAGCTTCCGGAGTCCGGTGCGTGCCCGTAGTTAAGCTTGGCTCGTCTCAGGGGTCAACGTTGGCCGGCCGAAGGATCGGGGTCGTTCCGGCATGGAAGAGGCGTCGTCGGCCCCGATGGGCGACGTGTCTGGGGGGCGGACCAGGCGGCCGTCCGCATCCTCAGACCGGCATGGAATCGCCCTGCACCGCCGGCGCGGCGGCGGCGAGGTACGTGACCTCCGACTCGCCGCCGTTCCACAGCTGATGGGGCACGCCGGCCGGCACGAACACGGCCTCCCGCGGCCCCAACTCCACCGTGTCGCCGCCGGCCTCGATCCGCAACCGGCCGTCCAGCACCAGGTACATCTCCTCCTGCTCGCGATGCGCGTGCCTGCCCCACGACCAGTCCCCGGGCGCCAGCGTCCAGACGTTGGCGCGCAGCTTCTGCGCCCCTGCCAGATCGGCGAGCGGTTGCACCGTCAGCTGCTCGGTGGCGCTGACGCTCGGGACGGCGGAGAGAACGTTCATCGTGA
>DAIQNY010000316.1:0-2992 GCA_036788155.1 Actinomycetota bacterium
TGGGCGGGCTGAACACGCCCATGGGCCGCTCCGCCCGCCCCGAGGAGGTCGCCAGCCTCGTGTGCTTCCTCGGCAGCGACGACGCCAGCTACATCACCGGCCAGCTCGTCGTGGTCGACGGCGGCAACACGATCCAGGAATACAAGGGACCGAGCGACCTGTACTACTGACCAGGGAGCGCCGCCCCCTGACGCGCCGCCTCACCATTTGGGAGGACTTCCCGATCTACGGGGGGCGACCGCCCTGCGAGCATGGTCAGGCCTCCGGCGAGGCGGTATGCTTGCCCGACAGTGAACGGCCGTTCAGCTTTTGACGGCGGCCGTTCGGCATCCGCCGGAGGGGGAGGCGCATGACGTCAGACATGGGGGGCAAGACCGTCGTCATCACCGGTGCGGCGGGCGGCGTGGGCGCCGCCGCGGCGCGACGGTTCGCGGAGGCCGGGGCGGCGCTGGTGCTCGGCGACCGGGCCGCGGTGGCGCTGGAGGAACTCTGCGGTCGTCTTGCCGCGATCAGCGAAGTGCACGGCGTGGCGTGTGACGTCACCAGTGTGGCGGACGTCGAGAACCTGATGGCTGAGGCGGTGGACGCCACCGGGCGCATCGACGTGCTCGTGAACACGGCCGGCCTCTGGGTCGAGGGACCCAGCGAAGCGATGACCGAAGCAGACTGGGACCGTGTGGTGGACGTGAACCTCAAGGGCACGTTCTTCGCCTGCAGCCGAGCGATCCCCGAGCTCAAGAAGACGGAAGGTTGCATCATCAACCTCAGCTCGGACTGCGGGCTCGTGGGGACGCCGGAGACGGCGATCTACACGGCGTCCAAGGGCGGCGTGAGCCTCATGACCAAGGCGCTCGCCATCGAACTGGCGCCGCACCTCGTCCGCGTCAACGCCGTCTGTCCGGCGGACATCATGACGCCGATGCTCCAGTACCAGGCGGACACGTACGGCGGCGGCGACCCGGAGGGCTACTTCAAGCGGTTGCTCACGGGCTACTTGCAGGGCGACAAGGCGCGGTTCATCACACCGGAGGAGGTGGCGGAGCTCATCTTCTTCCTCGCCTCCGCGCCGGCCGCGCCCATCACCGGCGCCAACATCTCCATCGACTTCGGCACCTCGGCCGGCTACGGGTACGCCGAGTGAGCGACGGACGCGTGGACAACCGGGCGCGTCGAGCGCCGCGCCGGGGCCGGCGGCGGACGGCCCGCCTCGCGGCGCTCGTCGCCGCCGCAGCGTTCATGGCGCTGGCGCTCGCCGGGCCGGCGGCGGCGGTGTACCGGCCGGGCGACGACTGGCGGCACGTGGAGTCCACGCTCAAGGCACTCAACCGCAAGCCGCCGCGTGTGCCGGTCGTCTACCTGCTCGGCGGATCGGCCGCCCGGGAGTGCATCACCACCGAGCCGGCCTGGCGCGCGCAGATCAAGAGGCTCGGCGGCGGACGCGTTCGGGCTTTCAACTTCGGCTCGTCGAGCCAGTCCTTCAAGCATGGCCTCCGCATCGTACGGGCCGCCCCGGACGTGCCGACCATCGTGCTGATCGGTCTCAACGTGGGGCGCTACACGTCCATCCCACCGAAGTCGTCGGCGTTGCCCACGGCGAGCGGCGGCAGCCGCTCCGCCCGCGCCGCCTCGGTCTACGACTCGCACCGCTTCCACAACGGCCAGCAGCTCTCGAACGCCGCCAAGCGCGAGCTCGTGCGGAAGTGGCTGCGCGTCAAGTACCCGCGCTTCAAGAAACGCTACGCGGGCAACGCGGCCGTGCTCCGGGAGCTGATCGCCCTGTGTCAGGAGAAGGGCTTCCGCCCCGTGCTGGTGGAACTGCCGCTCAACGTGCGCATCGTCCGGCACTCCTGGGACGGCGCCCGCAACCGCTACAAGCGGGGCGCGCGCGCCGCCGCCAAGGCAGCCGGCATCCCCTATGAGAACTTCGTCGCCCGTATCGGGCTCAAGAGCTCCGACTTCGTCGACCTCTCCCACCTCGTCGAGTCCGGCCGCGGCAAGTACCAGCGCCGGCTCTCACGTGTCGTCGTCACCAGGCTCAAGCAGTACGGGCTCGCCCCATGACCGTCGCGGGGGCGAGCTTCACGACCACAGTCGTCCCGTCTCTCGAAGGGAAGGAGCGCCAGGCAGACCATGGCTGACACACCGTTCGTCCACCCCTACATCCCGAACTCGGTGCCTGCGACGAAGCAGGCGATGCTCGACGAGCTCGGATTGAGCAGTGTGGAGGAGATCTACGCCGAGATCCCCGACCGTCTGCGCTTCACGGGTACGCTGGACATCCCGCCGGCGATCCTCAGCGAGCGAGCTCTGCGCAAGCACGTGCAGGGCCTGCTCGACAAGAACACGTCGTCCGTGGACTTCATGAACTTCTGCGGCGCCGGCTGCTGGCAGCACCACGTGCCGGCGGTGGTGGACGAGATCATCAACCGGGCCGAGTTCGTCAGCGCCTACTGCGGCGGCGACTACAGCGACCTCGGCAAGTACCTCACCCGCTTCGAGTTCAACAGCATGATGGGCGAGCTGCTCGACTTCGATGCCGTCGCCAACCCCATCTACGACTGGGGTGACGTGGCCGGGCGTTCGTTCCGCATGGCCCGGCGCATCACCGGTCGCGACACGGTGCTCGTGCCGGCGCACATGAGCCCCATGCGCCTCATGGAGGCACGCACGCTCTGCCAGCCGGAGACGATGGCGAACAGCACCAAGATCCGCTTCTACGAGTGGGATCGCGAGACCGGTATGGCCGACCTCGAGGACCTCAGGGCCAAGCTGGACGACTCCTACGCCGCCGTGTACTGGGAGAGCCCCAGCTACCTCGGCACCATCGAGGCCAACGGCGCCGAGATCGTGAAGCTCGCCCATTCGGTCGGCGCCCTCGCCATCGCCGGCGTCGACCCCATCACGCTCGGCGTGCTCACACCTCCGGGCGCACTCGGGGCCGACATCGCCTGCGGCGACATCCAGCCGCTGGGCATGCACATGCACGCCGGCG
>DAIQNY010000317.1:0-2985 GCA_036788155.1 Actinomycetota bacterium
CACGACCAAGGTCAAGGGGTCGCAGATCCGCGCCTTCTTCGCGCTCACCATCCTCGCAGGGTTCACCAACAGGCTCTGCGCGCTGCCCAAGAAGCTCGACGACCTCGGCTACGTCTCGCTCTCGAGCACGGCGACTGGAGCGATCGAGGACGTCGGCACGGTCGTCTTCTTCGGTATCGTCGGTCTGTTCGCGGTGTGGATCATCGTGATCTTCTTCCGCGACGTCGTCCGCGGCAGGACGCTCGCGGGCGCCGACGGTGAGCCCCGGCGCCTCGCCTCGCCGCGCCGGTTCGCGCTCGGGGCGGCGCTGCTCGGCGTCTTCGCCGTCGTCCTCACAGCCATGGTCCTGCCCCTGTTCGGCGGGCAGAACCTGCTCGCCGTGGCGGACGAGCTCTTCAACGAGCGGGCGAAGGCCTCGACGGATATCCTGGATGCGGCCAGAGGCAAGGCGGCGGACTGGAGAGGGACGGACGTCGACCTCGGCGTGAGCCCGGGGCAACTCCTCGATCCCGGAGCGATGGCGGACGTCGTCGCCGAGCACGCCGAGGCGTCGCTCACACCGGACGGGCGGGTGCGGGTGATCGGCAACCTGGGCCGGCTCGCCGAGGCGGCCATCGCCGATGCGGAAGCGCTGTACACCGACGACACGGCGCGACTGGAGGCGGAGTACGCCGGCCTGGCCGCGCCGGAGCCGGTGTACGCGTGGTGGCTGGTGTTCGACGGCCTGTCGCGGCGCTACGTCCAGGAGAACCGGGCCGACGAAGCGGCCTTCACCAAGCTCGTCGCGACCAGGGTCCTCGAGCCCGCCTACAACTTCCGGGGGACCGAGGTGAAGAGCACCGGGGAGTCGGCCGTCAGGCTGGCGCTGCTCCTCGTGTTCTACATCGGCTACACGGTGCTCTACGGTTTCGGGATCATGTACGTGTTCGAGGGCCTCGGGATCGGCGCGACGCGCGGCGGGGAGAAGCTGGAGCGGTAGCCGGACGAGTGGCGCTCCGGCGCCCGCGGTGGTGGAGGCTGGAGCCGACGCGGGGAATCGAACCCCGGACCCCATCATTACGAGTTGGCGATTGTGCCCGTATGCAGGGATTTTTCTCCGTCTCATCTGCGCAACGAGTGCCCAATTGCCCAGTGCTTCCAGTGCTGTGATTGCACTTGTTTGCACTTGGGTGAGGAGGCGAGAGACCATGCAGACACTGACCAAGGACAGCTCACAGCTCTTCGCGGAGTGGGCGATCACAGAGCCCCTCTCGCGCAACTTCCACTGCTCGATCGTCACCCCGGTCGTTGGCCCGGATGACCGCCTGATGTACACGGACGCGCGCCTGGCCATGGTCGCGCACGACGGCGTGGTCGACCTCGGCGCAGACCACTGCGAAGTGGTCATCGTGGTCCCCAACCCCGACGAGGGCAGGCGCTGGATGAACAACCTCGAGCGCAGTCGCCTGCTCAGGCCCGTCAATGCTCACCTGGAGGCCCTGGGCCTCGCATGGAACGACCCGGGCGCGAGCCGCGCCGGCACCTGGCGCCACTACCTACACGAGGCCAAGCGGATGCACGCCGCGCTGGCCTTCCTCGGCTGGGATCTGACGCCCGATGAGCGGGCGCTCGTGGACGCCGTGGACGCCTACGCCGAGCGCTGCCCGGCGTGGGTGCGCCAGCGCGCTCAGGAGGCGAGCCGTGACTGACGAGCGCCGGGGCATCGCCCCGGCCTCCAGCGGGAGGGCAAAGGCCGATGAGAGGTACCGCGAGAGTGAGATCGGGCTGCCGACGCTGTTCACGCTCCGCGGCTTCGAAGGATCCGTCTCCGAGTACATCGACGCACTGCATGCGCAGTACGTGGCCCTGCTGCAGGACCCGCACGTGCTCCTCTGGGGCAAGCCGCTGGCCGTCTGGGGAAGGGAGGCGCCGGACGGCCGCGACGAGGCGTTCTGGCACATCATCACGAGCTCCAGCGGGGTGAAGGGGGCGACACGCTGTCTGGACCTTGTGAGGTGCGCTCGGCTGCCGTGGGTGTCGGAGATGATCCGCATGCTCGGCCGAGGTGACCCCCGCGTCTGCTGGTGGCTCGAGGCGCCGCGGTCACCGTCAGGACGAAGCAAGGGCAGTGACGGGGCCTTCGTCACCACGGTCGACTTCCGGCACGTCGTGAACCTGCGGGTGGCCGGCAACCGGGTTGTGCTCGGCACCGCCTACCCGGTCGGCGGCAGGAGCCGCCGGCGCTGGATGAAGAGGGCCGCGCAGTCGTGGCTCACGGCCGAGCCGGGGGAGTGGCGCGACCGCGGCCGGGTGAGCGGGAGCGTCCGGGAGGCCGTGCTGGCGTAGCGCCGACGCAGACGCGGTACACGAGGGGCCCGGCTTCGGCTGGGCCCCTCGTGCGTCTCGCTCTCCCTAGCGAAGGAGGCGCTTCAGGTCGGAGACGCGCTCGTACACCTCGCGGCGGTCGGCGACCTTCAGCACGAGCAGCCACAGCTCGCTGTCTTTCACCTGATAGACGATTCGGAACGACGACTCGCTTGTGCGCAGGGGCACGCGGTAGACCTTGTACTGCTTGGGCATGGCCTTGAGCTTCTCAGCATCATGTGGGCGCGGATTGACTGCGAGCTCGTCGAGCCGCGCGACGAGCGCCGCCTGCACGCCCTTCGACAGTTTGTCGATGGCGCGCTCGGCAGCACTTGTGATCCTGACGTCGAAGGCCAAGGGCAGCAGGTTCTACAGGCCGAGGCGCTCGCGAAGCTCGGCCAGGCTGATGGTAGCCTCGCCCTGCTCCGTCTCATGGATCGCGTCCAGCGCGTCCAGCGCGTCCAGCGCCTCCTCCAGCGTCTCGAGCAGGCGGGCGTCTTCAATCGGGACCACGGCAGCGACTTCCTTGCCGTGGCGCGTCACTGCGATGCGCTCGTGGCCGTACTGTGCGCGGCCGAGCACGTCGCTATGATTGGTCTTGAGGTCGCTGGCGGTGACAGTGGTCATCGCGTGCCTCCCGTG
>DAIQNY010000318.1:0-2976 GCA_036788155.1 Actinomycetota bacterium
GGCGACCTGCCGACCAACAGCGAACTCGCAACGGCGCTCGCCGGGGCCGACGATGCCGTGCTCGCCGCGATCCCGAGCGCCGCCACCGTCGCCTCACAGGTGCGCACCGAGCTGACGACCGAGTTGGCGCGCATCGACGCCGCGATCACGACCCGGCTGGCGGCTGCCGGCTACACCGCGCCGGACAACGCCGGCATCGCCGACATCCCGACGAACAGTGAACTGGCGAGCGCGCTTGCCGCGGCCGATGACGCCGTGCTGTCCGCCATCGCTGCGCTCAACGACTTCGACCCGGCGGCGGATACGGTCGCGCATGTGACCCTGGTCGACACGACGACCACGAACACGGACATGGTGAGCGCCGCGCCGACAGCGGCAGGAGTCGCGGATGCAGTGTGGGACGAGGCACTCGCGGGCCATGCGGCGGCAGGCAGCGCCGGGGAGGCACTGGCAGGCGCGGACGCTCCCTCGGCGTCGGACAACGCCACCGCCGTCTGGTCGGCCGAGACGCGCGAGCTGACGAGCGCCGGGTCCGGCGGGGCAACGGCACAGGAGGTGTGGGAGTACGCGACGCGCGGCCTCACCGACAAGGCCGGGTTCGCGCTCACGGCCGCCTACGAAGCCGCGAAGACAGCCGCGAGCCCATCCGACGTGGCGTCCGCACTTGGCACCTACGACGCTCCGACGAAAGCCGAACTCGACAGTGGGCTGGCGGCGCTGAACGACGTCTCCACGGCCGAAGTCAACGCCGCCTGTGACTCGGCCATCGCCGACGCAGCCCTCGCAACCGCCGCGGACCTCGCCACTGTGGACGGCGTGGCCGACTCGATCAAGGCGAAGACGGACAACCTGCCGAGCGACCCCGCCGACCAGAGCCTCGTCGAGGCCGCCATCGCCGCGCTCAACGACTTCGACCCGGCGGCGGATACGGTCGCGCATGTGACCCTGGTCGACACGACGACCACGAACACGGACATGGTGAGCGCCGCGCCGACAGCGGCAGGAGTCGCGGATGCAGTGTGGGACGAGGCACTCGCGGGCCATGCGGCGGCAGGCAGCGCCGGGGAGGCACTGGCAGGCGCGGACGCTCCCTCGGCGTCGGACAACGCCACCGCCGTCTGGTCGGCCGAGACGCGCGAGCTGACGAGCGCCGGGTCCGGCGGGGCAACGGCACAGGAGGTGTGGGAGTACGCGACGCGCGGCCTCACCGACAAGGCCGGGTTCGCGCTCACGGCCGCCTACGAAGCCGCGAAGACAGCCGCGAGCCCATCCGACGTGGCGTCCGCACTTGGCACCTACGACGCTCCGACGAAAGCCGAACTCGACAGTGGGCTGGCGGCGCTGAACGACGTCTCCACGGCCGAAGTCAACGCCGCCTGTGACTCGGCCATCGCCGACGCAGCCCTCGCAACCGCCGCGGACCTCGCCACTGTGGACGGCGTGGCCGACTCGATCAAGGCGAAGACGGACAACCTGCCGAGCGACCCCGCCGACCAGAGCCTCGTCGAGGCCGCCATCGCCGGTATCTCGATACCGGCTCCGACGGTCGACTTCACCGAGGTGCTGGCCGCCATCGCCGCCATCGGCGAGTCCGGCGTCGAGGTCGACATGAGCGGCGTGCTGGATGCGCTGGCCGTGCTGCAGGCGTCGCTCGGAGCAGCGAACATCACCGTCACCGCCCCCGTCGCCGCCTCCGGCACCGTCACCCTCTACCAGGGCGACGATTACGACGCAGCGCACGGACGCGGCGTCGCCTTCGCCGTCGCCGACGATGTGCACGCGCTGGGGCTGGACGCCGTCGGCGCCGTGGTCAGCTTCAAGTGCGCGCGGGCGACGTGGACCGGGACCGCGACCGAGACGGAGGCGGGCTACACGCTCGTCTTCGAGCCGACCGCCGCGCAGACCGGGGTGCTGACCATGCGCAGGCAGGGGTACGAGGTCGAGGCCGTGCTCGCCGACGGGGACGTGGTGACCTTGGCCACGGGGACGCTGGCGGTCGAGCGTGACGTGCCGTCGGTGGGGTGAGGCTGCATGACCGAAGCGCAGAGCCTCATCCAACACCTGCATATGCCACGATCACAGCTGTCTCGTTCACCCGGGGCAAAGGGGCGGCCGGACCCGGCGAAGCGGAGCCGGCCGCCCCGTCTGTAAACGGACAGGGGGATGCGCGTGCAGGCCAGACTGATCGGCGTCGTGACCGCCACCGTCATCCTCGTGCTCCTGTCGCTCCTCGTCATCATCGCCGGACCCACGGTCGCCGGTTCGTCTGAGCCGTCGCCCTCCTGCTCGCCGAGTGCGTCGCCATCTCCCAGTGCGTCGCCATCCACGCCCCCTGCCGCATCCGCCTCGACGGTGCGCTGGGCGCGGCACTGGCGACGGGTCGCAGGACGCGCAAGGACCCGCCTTTTTCGCGTCCGCAGCTGCATGGGCGGCTCCGCACCCGTGCGGCTGCAAAAGGCGCCGAAACGGGCTGCAAGCGCGGCGGAGTGGAAGCGCGCCGGTCGCAGCTGGCGGGCGCGGGCGCGGGACTGGCAGGCGAAGGCGCGGGCGGGAGTCGCGAAGATGAAGCGGCCGGGCGGCTCGGGGGCGGCAAGGTGGCGACCACTGGCACTGTGGGCGGGCTGGCCGCGGTCTGCGTGGCCGACCCTGCGAGCGGTCATCCAGCGCGAGAGTCGGGGCAACCCGCGTGCGGTCAACCCGTCGAGCGGGTGCAGCGGGCTTCTGCAGGTCCACCCCTGCCACGGCGTCGCGGGCGTGCTCGACCCGCTGGTCAACCTGCGGGCGGGGCTGCGACTGTACCGGGCGAGTGGATGGCGGCCGTGGGCATTGTGAGACCCCTCAAAGACGCGCCGCCGCCCATCGGCGCGGCTCCGGCTACCTCCACCGGAGCAGTCCGCGGCAAACCGGCGGCTCCTGTTTCTCTCCCCTCCTCTCGGCAGGGGCCGCCGGCCGCGGGCGCGGTGCGGCGATGAGCGC
>DAIQNY010000319.1:0-2966 GCA_036788155.1 Actinomycetota bacterium
CCGCCTTGAACTGCTTGCCGTCCTTGATGCCGCCGCCGACGTCGAAGATGATCTGTCGCAGGCTCGTGCCCATCGGCACCTCGGCCAGACCGCCGTTGACCAGCTTGCCGGCAAGGCTGAACGCCTTGGTGCCGCGGCTGGTCTCGGCGCCGAGCTCGTTGTAGGCCTCGGCGCCGTTCTTGACGATCCACGGGATGTTGGAGAACGTCTCGACGTTGTTGATGTTGGTGGGCTTGCCCCAGAGGCCGCTCGCCGCCGGGAACGGCGGTCGCGTGCGTGGCATGCCGCGCTTGCCCTCGATGGAGGCGATGAGCGCCGTCTCCTCGCCGCAGACGAAGGCGCCGGCGCCGAGCTTGAGGTGCAGGTTGAACTCCCAGCCGGTACCGAAGACGTCGCTGCCGAGGAATCCACGCGCCTCTGCGTCGGCGATAGCCTTGGTGAGCCGCTTGACGGCGAGCGGGTACTCGGCGCGCACGTACACGTAGCCTTCGTGCGCACCGATGGCGTAGCTGCCGATGAGCATGCCCTCGATCACCGCGTGCGGGTCGCCCTCGAGGATGGAGCAGTCCATGAACGCCCCGGGGTCGCCCTCGTCGGCGTTGCAGATGAGGTACTTCTCGTCGCTCTTGCTCTGGTTGGCGAACTTCCACTTGACCCCGGTGGGGAACCCGGCGCCGCCGCGACCGCGGATGCCCGAGTCGGTGACTTCCTCGATGATCTGCTCAGGCGTCATCCGGCCGAGTGCCTTGCGCGCGGCCTCGTAGCCGCCCTGGGCGAGGTACTCGTCGATGCTCTCGGGGTTGATCACGCCGACGTCGCGCAGCGCGATGCGCGTCTGCGCCTTGTAGAACCCGATGTCGTGCCAGTCGCGGACGCGCTCGCCGGTCTGCTCGTCCTTGTAGAGGAAGCGCTCCACCGGCTGCCCGCCCTTGAGGTGATCCTCGACGACCTTGGCCACGTCCCTGGGCTTGAGGTGGCCGTACAGGGTGTCGTCGCTGAGCACCGTGACCGGGCTCATGGAGCACAGGCCGTGACAGCCGATGATGCTGACCTCGACCTGGTCGCCCAGACCGGCATCCTGTACCTCCTGGACGAAGGCATCGTAGACCGCCATGGAGCCGGCGAACACACAGGCGGTGCCGGCACAGACCTTGACGGTCCAGCCGCCGTCCGGGCGTTCACTCACGCTCACGTTGCGGGCGTCGTCGGGGCGCGGGGTCGTGATCTCGTCAGTCATGGTGCCTCTGCTCACCCCTTCGTGCCGCCGACCTCTGCCATGAGGTCACGGATGATCTTGCGCGTACTGTCAGGGGTGAGGCCGCCGTAGGTCTGGTCGCCGATGCGCATGACGGGCGCCTGCGAGCAGGCGCCCATGCAGGCCACGGACGACAGGGTGAACTTCATGTCGCTGGTCGTCTTGCCGTCGGCGACGCCGAGCTCCTCCTCCAGAGCCTCGGTGATCTGCACCGCCCCCGCGACGTGGCAGGCGGTGCCGTGGCAGACGTCGATGATGTACTCGCCCACGGGCGAGAGCCTGAACTGGTTGTAGAAGCTCGAGACCCCGTAGATCTGGCTGAGCGAGACGCCGGTCTGGAGACTGATCTCCTGGATAGCGGCGCGCGGCAGGTAGCCGTAGACCTCCTGCGTGTTCTGGAGCATGGCGATGAGGCCGGTGCCGTTCTCGTAGTACTCGTCGAGCACCGGCTGCATGTCCTTGAGGTCGATGCCCTGCTGCGCCGCCAGGCGAGCTTCGGCGATGCGCGCCGCGTTGGGCACCGGGAGGCGGTACTTGCTCGTGTGGTTCACGCGGATGACCTGCACCGGGCAGTTGCTCTCGCAGAGGGTGCAGGACCGGCAGCGCGGCTCGCCGCTGGACGGGTCTATGACCACGCGGAAGAGGCCGCGGCTGCGCGGCGGCAGCGCGATGCGCTCCTCCGGGTACTGGACCGTGACCTTCTTCATCGGCAGATGGCGGAGCGTCTGCCGCATGGCCTTGAACATGCCGAGCATCAGGCGCTCACCACCGGCTGGCGCTCACGCTGCTTGCGCAGACGGCGCTTGAGGAGCGGGTCGAACAGTCCCACGAAGGCGAAGAACGAGACCCAGCTGACCACCGCGAGACCCCACTTCCAGCTGGGGACCCACAGGATCACCGCAGCCGTGACCAGGATGTTCACGAGGCCCAGGGGGATCAGGATCTTCCAGGCGAAGGCCATGAGCTGGTCGACCTGCAGACGTGGGATGGAGAGTCTGATCCAGACGAGCGCGAACACAAGGACGTACGTCTTGGCCAGGAACCACACGAGGCCCATCCAGTCGATGCCCCACCACGTGAACGTGCCGGTCCACGGACCCATCCAGCCGCCGAAGAACAGCGTGACGGCCACCATCGACATGATGGTCATGCCGGCGTATTCGTTCAGGAAGAACATGCCGAAGCGCATGCCCGAGTACTCGGTGCCGTAGCCGGAGACGAGCTCCGACTCCGACTCGGGGAGGTCGAAGGGACCGCGGTTCAGCTCCGCGATGGAGGCGATGTAGAAGAGCAGGAAGGTGAACGGCGCGTAGAAGGCGATCCACTCGTAGCCGGCCTGGAAGGCGACCACTGCACGCAGGTCGAGTGAGCCCACGATCGCGGCGACGACGATCAGCGCGAGGATCATGGGGATCTCATAGCTGATCATCTGCGCGGCGGCACGCAGCGCCCCGACGAGCGAGTACTTGTTGCGGGACGCCCAGCCGCCCAGCAGGATCGACAGGGTGGTGAACCCGGTGATGGCGACCAGAAAGATGACGCCGACGTTGAGCCCGGTCGCCAGCAGACCGTCGGTGTACGGCACCACCAGCTGGATGGCCACGGCGCCGATCATGACCATGACCGGGGCGAGCGTGAACAGCACGGGGTCCGCCAGCAGCGGGCGGAAGTCCTCCTTGCCCATCATCTTGAAGGCGTCGGCGATGCTCTG
>DAIQNY010000320.1:0-2960 GCA_036788155.1 Actinomycetota bacterium
CAAGATCATCAACATCTGCTCGCTGTTCTCGTTCCTCGGGGGTCGCTGGTCGTCCGCCTACGCAGCCACCAAGCACGGGCTCGCGGGCTTCACCAAGGCCTACGCCGACGAGCTGGCCGAGTCCGGCATCCAGGTCAACGGCATCGCGCCCGGCTACTACGCCACGGACATCACTACGGCCACTCGCAGCGACCCCGTGACCAACCAGCGCGTGCTCGACCACATCCCGGCGGCGCGCTGGGGCGACCCTGCCGACCTCATGGGCGCCACGGTCTTTCTGGCGAGTGCGGCGTCCGACTACGTCAACGGCCACGTCCTCGTGGTCGACGGCGGCTACCTCGTCCGCTAGCCGGGAAGGCTCGCGACATGGCACAGCACGAGGCGACCACCCGCGGCAAGTACCTGATCGGGATCGACGAAGGCACGCAGAGCGCCAAGGTCGTCGTGTACGACCTGGAGGGCGCCATCGTCTGTCAGGGACGACACGTCCTCAAGCCGTTCAGGAGGCCGGAGCCAGGTATCGTGGAGCATCCCGACGACGACCTGTGGGACGCCATCGTCGCCGCCAGCCGGGAGGCGATGGCGGCGTTCCCGGGGGACCCGGCTGACATCCTCGGGGTGGGGCTCTGCACCATCCGCTGCTGCAAGGCTTTCATGAAGGCCGACGGCTCCCTGCTCGAGCCGGTGATGAGCTGGATGGACACCCGCGCGTATCAGCCGTGGCTGCCCGACAGCCCGGAGCTGGCCTGGGCGACCACGTCGTCCGGGTACATGACCCACCGCTTCACCGGTGAGTTCCGCGACAGCGCCGCCAACAACATCATCCTGCAGTGGCCCATCGACACCGACACGTGGCAATGGGACCCGGCGCTGTATGACGCGTTCAACATGCGCCCGGAGCTGCTCGTCGAGCTCCAGATGCCCGGCGACGTGGCGGGAACCATCACGCCCGAGTGCGCAGCGGCGACCGGCATCCCGGAGGGCCTGCCGGTCGTCACAACCGCGAACGACAAGGCTGTCGAAGCCCTGGGCACCGGCTCGCTCGGCGAGCGCACGGCGCTCATCTCGCTGGGGACGTACATCGCCTCCATGGTCCACGGGCACGAGAACCGCAAGGACCCGACTGAGTTCTGGACCAACTTCGCCTGCGTGCCGCACAAGTACCTGTACGAGAGCCACGGCATCCGCCGCGGCATGTGGACGCTCAGCTGGTTCCTCGACCTGCTCGGCCCGGAGATGGCCGAGGCGGCCGCCGAGGAGGGCCTGTCGCGCGAGCAGTACCTGGAGAGGGAGGCCGAGGAGACCCCCCCGGGGTCCGACGGCCTCCTCACCGTCCTGGACTGGCTCGCGCCCACCGACCACCCGTATCGGAAGGGCGTCATGCTGGGCTGGGACGCGCGCCACACTCGCGGCCACGTGTACAGGTCCATCCTCGAGGCCATCGCCCTCACCATGAAGACCTGCGTGGACAACATGGTCCGCGAGCTCGGCGTCACGCTCGACGACATCCTCGTCTCCGGCGGGGGATCAAGCAGCCCGCTCTTCATGCAGATCTTCTCGGATGTCTTCGGGGTCCCGGCGCACCGCACCGTCGGCGCGAGCGGAGCGAGCCTTGGCTCGGCCATCTGCGCCGCGGTCGCCACGGGCGCCCACCCCGACTTCGAGACCACCGCCGCACGCATGGCCGGTGCGCGCGAGACCTTCGAGCCGAACCTCGCGACCACGGCCACCTACGGGCGCGTGATCGAGCACGTGTACACTCGCATCCGCACGGCCACGGACCCGATCCTCGAGCGCTCCTTTCCCATCTTCCGGTAACCTCCCCCCGAGCCGCATACCACCCATGAGACCCGAGAGGTAGACGACATGTCACTGAGCAGAGAAGCCATCGCCGAGGGCCTGCGCGGCATCCTGGGTCCCGACGCGGTGGTCACCGATGAGCGCATCCTCGTCGAGAACAGCGTGGACAACTTCCGCAAACTGCAGAACATCTTCGACGTGCACGTCATGCCGGTGCCGGCCGCCATCGTGGCGCCCAAGGACACGCTCGAGGTCGCCGGCGTGCTGACCTGGGCGAACGAGCACGGCGTCAACGTCATCCCGAAGACCGGCGGCACGGCGACCGAGGGCGGGCTCGAGAGTGCCGTACCGGACTCCGTGATCATCGACGGGTCGGCGATCAACGAGATCGTCGAGATCGACCCGTACAACATGCAGGCCACGGTGCAGTGCGGCGTGCCGCTGCAGGCGCTCGAGGACAGGGTGCGCGAGCACGGGCTGACGACCGGCCACTCGCCGCAGTCCAAGCCGGTCGCCCACCTCGGCGGCCTGGTGGCGACGCGCAGTATCGGCCAGTTCTCGACGCTGTACGGCGGCATCGAGGACATGGTCGTCGGCCTCGAGGCCGTGTTCCCCAACGGGGAGATCTGCCGCATCAAGAACGTGCCGCGGCGCGCCGCCGGGCCGGACATCCGGCACGTCGTGATCGGCAATGAAGGCGCGCTCTGCTTCATCACCGAGGTGACCGTCAAGCTCTTCCCGTACTTCCCAGAGAGCAACCGGTTCCTTGGCTGGACGCTCAAGGACATGAAACTCGGCTTCGAGGTGCTGCGCGAGGTCATGGTCAACGGCTACAAGCCGTCGGTGGCTCGGGTCTACGACCCGGGCGACGCCGGCCTGCACTTCTCGCACTTCGCCGCCTCCGATGACTGCGTCCTGCTGTTCATGGCCGAGGGCGCGGAGGGGATCGCGAAGGCCACTGCAGACGGCATCCAAGCCATCGTCGACCGGCACCCCGAATGCAAGCAGGTGCCGAGCGAGTACATCGAGACCTGGTTCAACGACCTCTGCTGGGACGCGAGCAAGATCACCGCCGAGGACGAGCGCATCCGCCAGACGCGCAACGTCAACCGGACCACGGAGATCAGCGCCGATTGGAGTTCGATCAACGACATCTATGT
>DAIQNY010000321.1:0-2920 GCA_036788155.1 Actinomycetota bacterium
CTCGCCGCGCAGCTCGCTGACCACCATGCGGACGCGGGAGCCGCGCGGGCCGACGCAGGCGCCCACCGGGTCGACGCCGTCGGCGTGCGACACCACGGCGATCTTGCAGCGGCCGGGGACGGGCTTGCCGTCGCGGCCGCGGTAACCGGTCTCGCGCGCCACCTGGCGGATCTCCACCAGGCCGTCGGCGATCTCGGGCACCTCGAGCTCGAAGAGCTTGCGCACGAGCTCCTCGCTACGCCGCGAGAGCTTGACCTGCGGACCCTTGGCGGACTCCTCAACGCGCACGATGACCGCCTTGATGCGGGCCCCGTGCTCGTAATGCTCGGTCTCGATCTGCTCGCCGCGCGGCAGCTCGGCCTCGACTCGCCCGAGCTCGACCAGCGTGTTGTGACGCGGGTCGCTCTGCTGGACGATGCCGGTGACGAGCTCGCCCACGCGGTCGATGTACTCCTCGTACATGAGGTCGCGCTCGGCCTCGCGGATGCGCTGCAGGATGACCTGCTTGGCGGTCATCGCCGCGATGCGTCCGAAGTCGTCCGGCGTGACCTCGACCCGCTCGACCTCGCTCATGTCGACGCCGCTGAGGTCGAGCCCGACCTCCTCCCCGGTCTCCTCGTCGTGGACCTTGAGCGACTCGGTGTCGACGTGCTCCGGGAAGATGAGCTGGTACACGCGCATGTCGCCGGTCTCGGTGTCGACCTCGACCGTAGCGTACTCGGCGGCGTCCGGGGACTTCTTGTAGGCGGACAGGAGCGCGTCCTCGAGAGCCTCGACAAGAGCCTCGAAGGCGATGCCCTTCTCGCTCTCGATCTGGCGCAGAGCCTCGATGATCTCTCTACTCACGATGGCCTCCGTCGGTTCCATGGTTGTAGACCACGTGCGCCTTGCCGAGGGACGCGAGCGGCAGCGTGACGCTGTCGCCGCCCTCGAGGGCGAGGGTGATGGACTGGTCGTCCGCCGCCGTGAGCACGCCGCGGAAGTTGCGGCGTCCTCCGACGGGCTGCGCCATGTGGACCGCCACCTGCCGGCCGAGGTGCGCCGCGAAGTGGCGGGGCTTGCGCAGCCGCCGGTCCAGCCCGGGCGAAGAGACCTCGAGGGCGTACCGCTCGCGCACGTCGTCGAGCGCCTGGCTCACCGCCGCACACAGGTCGAGGTCCACCCCGCCCGGCCGGTCGATGAACAGCGTGAGTGTCGGTGCGGGCTGCCCGCGGACCTCGACGTCGACGAGCTCGACGTCGGGGAACCGCTCTGCCAGCGCCGCCTCGATCACCTGCTCCAGTTCCTCTCTCTTCTCCCTCATAAAGACCCCTTACACGAGAAAAGTCGGTTTGCCACCGACTTTCGCGCAGAGAGCCCGCTCGTGGTGTGTTGTCCTGCCGGGCGAGTATAGCACCGCCCTCTCGGAGCTTACAAGGCGGCGCGGCCGGCCGCGCAGGCTCAGGCCGAAGGCAGTTCTGCCGATACTGTGAGCGTCCGGGACAACGGGGAGAGGCAGGCGATGGGCGAGTACACGACGTTCGAGTGCCGGGAGTGCGGCTACAGGGCGGAGCGTATCCGATGGGGCGTCAGCGTCTACGACCCGAGGCAGCGGTTCATGCCCGCGTACTGCGTCGAGTGCGGCACCATCGTCGAGGTGGACATGACCGGGGCCGATATCCACGTGGACGAGTTCCGCTGCGTGGTCTGCGGCAGCGAGCTGTTCTTCCTCGAGAAGGCCGCCTCGTACACGTGCCCCAAGTGCAAGGCGCACGACATGCGCCTGCACCAGGGCGAGTACTGGTAAGCCGGCGGCCGCGGCCTGCCTTCCCGGCGCGGCCGCTACTTGACGATCTCGACCGGACTGCCGGTCGGCACGAGCCGGCTCACGACCTTGACGTCCTTGTTCTTCATGCGCACGCAGCCGTGGCTGACGGCCTTGCCGACGAGCCACGGCTCGTTCGTCCCGTGGATGCCCACCTGGCCGCCGTCCGGCCAGTCGTTGAGCTTGGGCTGGAAGGCGCTGGTGCCGAGCTGCAGGACGCCGTACACCCCGTCGGGGTTCGGCGGGCGCAGCTTCTGGGTGATGTAGTAGGACCCGGTGGGCGTGGCCAGTCCCGGCTTGCCGACGGCCACGCGGAACTCCTTGACCAGCGCGCCGCGGCGGTAGACGGAGAGCGTGCGCTCGGAGAGGTCGATGACGATCCTGGCTGCCGTGGAGTACAGGGCGAGCTGGCCCTCCCGCACCCAGCCGCGTGTCTCGTTGGGACGGATGGGTACCCAGACGCGGTACCAGACGTGATCGTCCAACGTCTTCACGCTGTCGACGAGTACGACCATGGGATAGTCGGCGGCCGTCTGCATGGGAAGCTTCGTCAGGACCGGCGACGACGTGTCTGCTCGGCGATACACCGTGAGCGGACGCTGGGCGACGCCGACCGTCCAGCGTTCGAAGTGCGGCTCCGCCGTGCCGGACGGCGCCGGGGTCACCTTCGGAACCGGCGCCAGCACCTGGGTCGCGCCCGAGCCTTCGGCGCGGGCGCGCACCGCGGCATAGCCGCCGAGCGCGACCGCCGTCAGCACGACGAGTCCGGCGAGCAGGATCACGATGTCCCGTGTGCGCGTCTTCATGTCGGCAAGGATAGTTCTGGGCGTCCGGCAGGTACAAATGAGCAAGTGGCCCATTCCCGCTGGTAGCGTAGACTAGTCGAATATCCCGACGAAAGGAGCGCCGCTTGATCGCCGTCATCGTCCTCATCGTCATCGTGGTCGCGATCGTGGCCGTGTTGGCGGGCATGTACAACAGCCTGGTCAAGCGGCGGAACCAGGTGGACAACTCCTGGAGCCAGATCGAGGTGCAGCTCAAGCGCCGGCACGACCTCATTCCCAACCTGGTCGAGTCGGTCAAGGACTACATGGCCTACGAGCAGGAGACGCTCAC
>DAIQNY010000322.1:0-2907 GCA_036788155.1 Actinomycetota bacterium
CGACGATCGCGACGACCGCGTCCCGCGCTCGACGGTCCGGTGCCGCTCCCGTCCTCGCTCCCCGTCCCGTGGCCATGTCATACCTCCGGTCTCGTTGTCTGGCTCTGTTGTCGGCCTCGTCCGGCGGCGACTTGACCTTGCGGCGGCACGTCGACTACCATGCGCGGCGCTTGAGGGTGCCCGCGAGGGCCTCGAGGGAAGCCGGTGCAAGACCGGCGCGGACCCGCCGCTGTGACCGGGGACGACGGCCGCGAGAAGCCACTGCCGGGCGACCGGCGGGAAGGCGCGGCCGGAGGGAGATCCGGGAGCCAGAAGACCTGCCCAGGCGCGTTGTCGACGCGTCCCGCGTGGTGCTCGGGACGGCGGCGACGCATGCTGCGGCCTCGAAAACGGGGGGCCCGGCCCGACGGAGTGTCGGCCGGGCCCTTTTGTGCGTTCAGAGACCGAAAGGCGGCGTGATGCAGGCAGTCGTGATCCACGAGGTCGGGGCGTTCGAGCTGGAGGACCTCCCCGTGCCCGAGCCCGGACCGGGCGAAGCCCTGATCCGGGTAGGCGTCACCGGTCTCTGCAGGACCGACCTCAAGATCGTGCGGCACGGGCACCGCGACCTGACGCTGCCTCGGGTGCCGGGCGAGGAGGTCGTAGGTGAGGTCGTCGCGCTCGGGCCGGCAGGCCCACCTCCGGCGCTCGCGCTCCGGCAGGGCGCCGGGGCGGTCGTAGCGGGAGAGCGCCCCTTCGCACCCGGCGACAGGGTCTACGTGTATCCGGGTGTGTGGTGCGGAGAGTGTCCCTCATGCCGGCGGGGCGCGGAGAACCTGTGCCGGCAGATGCGCATCATGGGCTTCCACCGCGACGGCGGGTTCGCGGAGTACGTCGTTGCTCCGGTGCAGAGCCTGATCCGGGTGCCTGAAGGGCTCGGCGACGAGGAGGCGGTGTTCGCCGAGCCTCTCAGCTGTTGCCTCAACGCCCTGGAGCTGGGGCGAGTCGGCGAGGGCGACGTGCTTGGGGTGTGGGGCGCCGGCCCGGCCGGCACGCTCCTCAGCCGGGCCGGCGCCCTCCTCGGCGCCGACGTCGCCGTGGTGGAGCCCCACGCCTGTCGCCGCGAACGAATGAACGACTCCCCCGGCACACCACCCGGCGTCACCGTGCAGCGTGAGTCCACCGGCTCCGTCGATGTCGCCATCGTCGCCGTGGGCGACGCGCGCGCCTACGAGGCGGCGATCGCGGCGCTCGCGCCGCGCGGCCGCCTCGTCGTCTTCTCCGGTCTGCTGCCGAGGGACGACGCCGCCCTGAGGGTGAGCCTGAACGCCGTCCACTACCACGAGCACACCTTCGTCGGCGCCTACGGCTGCAGCTTCCGTCACGGAGTGGCGGCCCTGGGGCTCCTCGGCTCCGGACGACTTCGCGTCGACGACCTCATCAGCCACCGTCTACCCCTGACCGCGCTGGACGAAGGACTCGACCTCGTCGCCCGCCGGGCGGGCATGAAGGTCCACCTGTACCCCGGAGCCGCCTCCGCCACGGCGCTCTTCTCCACGGCCGCCTCCACCACGCAGTCTTCCTGACCCTCCGATCCCCGTTCGAGAGAGGAACCTCATGACCCACGACGACACCGTGCTCCGCGCCTTCGGCGCCGACGTCCAGCGTCTCATCGACGGCAAGGACCTGACGCGCGGACGCACCTACGAGCTCTTCCGCGAGGTGCTGCTGGGCGAGCAGCCGGACCTGCAGCAGGGAGCCCTGCTCGCCGCCCTGGTCGCCAAGGGCGAGACGCCGGAGGAGATCGCCGGCGCCTGGCAGGCCATCGTGGACTTCGACACGGTCCCTGCCGCCGTGGCGTCCGCGGGCGATGCCGGGGGGCCGCTGGTCGAGAACTCCGGCACCGGCATGGACGGCTTCAAGACCTTCAACGTGAGCTCCGCCGCCGCCGTGATCGCCGCCGCCGGGGGGCCCGCTTGGCCAGGCACGGCGCGCGGGCCCTCACCAGTACGTGCGGCGCCGTCGACATCCTCGAGGCAGTCGGCGTGGATGTGGACTGCGACGCGGCGACCGTCGAGCGAAGCATCGCGGCAGCCGGCATCGGCATATTCAACGGCATGAGCCCGGCCGTCCACCCCGGCGGTCTGGGACGCATCCTCAGCCAGATCCGTTTCGGCTCCACCCTCAACATCGCCGCTTCGCTCGCGAACCCCGTGCGCCCTACGCACGGGGTGCGAGGGGTGTACGCCGACGAGCTGCTGGGCCCGGTCGGGGATGTGATGCTCGAGATCGGGTACGAGCACGCGATGGTCGTCCACGGGTATGACGACCGCCGGGAGGCCGGGATGGACGAGCTCTCGGTGGTGGGGCCCAGCCTGGTGAGCGAATCGCGCGCCGACGGGCGCCGCGACGCCTACACGCTCGAGCCGGAGGACCTGGGGCTGCGGCGCGCGGCGCTCGACGAGATCGCCCCGCTCGGCGACCTGCGCTCGGAGGCCATCCGCTTCGTCCAGGTGCTCGGCGGCCGTGGTCACGAGGCGTGCTGCGACGCCGCCTGTCTCAATGCGGCCGCCGTGCTGTACGTGGCGGGTCGGGCCGCCGACCTGGGCGACGGCCTCGCGCAGGCGCGCGAGGCTGTCGCGAGCGGGGCGGCTCTCGCTAAGCTGGAGGAGTGGGTGGCCACCCAGACGACCGGCGGCGACCGGCGCGGCTCAGGCGAGGCTCGTCTCGCGGGGCTCCGCGCAGAGGCAGGCCTCCCCGGCTGAGGCGGACGGCGACACACCGTCAGGAGTTGACGGCGGCGCTTTGTGCGACGACTATGGTCGTGGGACGGCGCGCCGCCCCCTTGACCGGCGTAGCGGCGCGTCCGTGAGCGGACGTCCGGCTGGGCGCCGGGCGGGAGGGAGCGATGGAGCGGCGGTTCCTCAT
>DAIQNY010000323.1:0-2893 GCA_036788155.1 Actinomycetota bacterium
CGCCACAGGCGGCCGCCCGCTCCGTCTCCCGCCGCCGGCGCCACCACCTCGCCGTTCCTCGAGTATCATGTCGACCATGTCCGGCTAGCTCGTCAACACTCCCGAGGAGACCCAATGACCGTCGCCCGTTCAGGCCGCTTCTCCGGCGAGCGTGCGCCGTCGTTCGTGGCCCTCAACAGTTCGCTGTCCCTCGACTGGCGCATGTGGCGTGAAGATATGGAGGGGTCGGTGGCGCACGCCCGCGCCCTCCTGGACGCCGGCATTCTGAGCGCGGCTGAGTTCGAGGCCGTCGAGAACGGCCTCGCGGCCGTCGGACGCGAGATCGAGTCCGGGGCCTTCCTTCCCACCGACGCCGACGAGGACGTGCACATGGCCGTGGAGCGCCGGCTCACGGAGCTGATCGGTGACGCCGGCGCCCGCCTGCACACGGGTCGCAGCCGCAACGACCAGGTGGTCACTGACGTGCGGCTGCACCTGCGTCGCGTCATCGAACGTCAGGACGCGGCGCTCGCCTCCCTGCAGGAGCTCCTTGTCGCCCGCTCGGCCGACCATCTGGAGACAGTGCTGCCGGCGTACACCCACCTGCAGCGCGCCCAGGTCACCTCGCTGGCCCAACACCTCCTGGCGTACTTCTGGATGCTCGAGCGCGATCGCACCCGGCTCGAGGCCGCCCGCCAGGCCTGCCTCGAGCTGCCGCTCGGCGCCGGCGCCGCCGTCGGCCTGGACTTCCAGCTCGACCGGACGGCCGAGGCCGCAGACCTGGGGTTCGAGCGCGTCGCCGAGAACTCGCTCGACGCCGTCGCGAACCGCGACTTCGTCGTCGACTACCTCACGGCGGCCGCTCAGCTCGGCGCCCATGTCTCACGGCTGGGCGCAGAGATCGTCCTGTGGGCGAGCGGGGAGTTCGGGTTCGTCCGGCTGCCCGACGCGTACGCCGGCGGTTCGAGCATCATGCCCCAGAAGAAGAACCCGGACGCCGCCGAACTGATGCGGGCCGCCGCGCCGCGGCTCGCCGCCGACCTCGGCGGCCTCCTCGGCGTGCTCCACGGCCTGCCGCTCGCCTACAACACCGACCTGCGCGAAGACAAGCGCTACCTGTTCGACGCGGTGGACTGCATCGATCAGCTGCTGCCGGTCGTGCGCGGGTTGCTCGCGGAGATCACCTATGACGAGACCCGCATGGCGGCGGCCTGCGACCCCTTCATGGCCGCCACGGACGTAGCCGACTACCTGGTCGAGCAGGGCGTGCCGTTCCGGGAGGCGCACCACCTCACCGGCGGTCTGGTGCGTCGCTGTCTGGAGAAGGGCGAGGACCTCGGCCAGGTCCCGCTCGAGGAGCTCCAGGCGCTCTCACCAGCCTTCGACGAGCGGTACTACGCGCTGCACGAGCCCGCCGCGCAGCTGGCGCGCAAGCGCTCTCGCGGCGGGTCCGCCCCCGAGCGCGTGCGCGAGCAACTCGAGCGCGCCCGCGCCGCCCTCGCCGCCCGCCCCTGCTGCTGAACGGTGGCCGCTCCGGAGGCGATCCTCTTCGATCTCTGGGGCACGCTCGTCCCCGGCATCCCGCCGTCCGTCCGCGACGCCGTCTCGCACGGGATGGCCGCGGATCTCGGCGTCGACGGTGTCGCCTTCGCCGCTGCCTACCGCGAATCGTATAGAGACCGCTTCACCGGCGCGCTCGGCACGCTCGAAGAAACGGTCATGACGCTCGCGCGGCGCTGTGGCGGCGACCCTGACCCCGGGGCGATCACACATGCCGCCGGGCGTCGCCTGGAGCTCACCGGGCGGCTGCTCAGGTCCGACGCTGCGACGCTCGCCGTGCTGGATGAACTGCGTTCTCGCGGCACGCCGCTTGCTCTGGTCTCCGACTCGTCGGCGGAGGTGCCCGCGCTGTGGCCGGCTTCTCCGCTGTCTCGACGGATCGCCGTCGCCGTCTTCTCGTGCGTGGTCGGTGCCCGGAAGCCGGACCCGACGATCTACCTGCACGCGGTGCGGCGGCTCGGTGTCGACGCCCGGCAGTGTCTGTACGTCGGCGACGGCGGCGGAGGAGAGCTGACGGGAGCGGCTGCGCTTGGGATGGACGTCTGTCGGCTCCGGGTCACGGGTGATGCGCCCCCCGATCGCTATGACGACGACGCTGCGTTCGACGGGCCCGAGATCACGTCGCTCGCAGGGGTCCTCGGACGCGTCTGACAGCGGTCTTCCGCCGCTCCGCTACACTCGGAGCATGAGCGCTCCCGAATCACTGCCTCAGTCCGCCCCGCTGCCCCAGACGTTCTTCGCCCGGTCGGCCCTCGAGGTCGCCCGCGACCTCATCGGCTGCACCTTCCTGTTCGGCGGCGCCGGCGGGCGCATCGTCGAGACCGAAGCCTACCGGCAGGACGACCCCTGCTGCCACGGCTTCCGCGGCAAGACGGATCGCAACGCGGTGCTCTTCGGCCCGCCGGGTCACCTCTACGTGTACTTCACGTACGGCATGCACTTCTGCGCCAACATCGCCTCCGAGGAGGAGGGTGTGGCTGCCGGCGTGCTGCTGCGTGCCCTCGAGCCCGAGTACGGCGTCGAGGGCATGGTGGCGCGCCGCGGGCTGCTGGAGCCGCGCCTGCTGGCCTCCGGCCCGGCGCGGCTCGCCCAGGCTCTCGGCATCGGCCGCGCCCAGAACGGCCTGCCTGTGTGGCAGCCGCCGCTGGCGGTGCTGCCTCGGCCGGCGGGTGCGCCGGCCCCGGAGGTCGTCACCACGGCGCGCATCGGTGTCCGCGGCGGCGACCAGAAGCCCTGCCGTTTCGCCGACGCCGCCAGCCGTCATCTCCCCCGTCCTCTCTCCCGGACTCCCATCGCGCCCTCTGGGTAAGATAGGACCGACCCACCATCACCACCCACCGCGCCGCCTGCATCG
>DAIQNY010000324.1:0-2869 GCA_036788155.1 Actinomycetota bacterium
GACCTGAGCGACGCGATCGTCGCCTCGCTGCCGCCTGAGCGACTGCACGCCGGTACGGGCGTTGCAGGCATGACCGAGTGCCCCGTCAGCTGCGGCGTTCACGCCGGCTCCGGCGCCTACACGTTGCAGCTCGGTGACGGCTCACACCTCGTCGCGGACGCCGTGGTGCTGGCGACGCCGGCCTGGGCGAGCGGCGACCTGCTGCGCGCCGTCGCGCCGCTAGCCGCGGCGGATCTCTCGTCCATCGACTACGTGACGACGGCGACCGCCTCGATCGCCTTTCGGGCGGACCAGGTGGGGCACGACCTCAAGGGCTTCGGGTTCGTCGTGCCCCGCGCCGAGGACCGCCCGGTCATGGCGACTACCTGGAGTTCCAGCAAGTTCGACGGACGCGCGCCCGACGGGCACGTCCTGCTGCGCAGCTTCCTCGGGCGGGCCGGCCGCGAGGCGGCGGCGCAGCTGGACGACGACGAGATGACGGCCGTTGTACGAGCCGAGCTCAGCGAGATCATGGGCATCAGCGCGGCACCCGGATTCGTCGAGATCTTCCGCTGGCCCCGGGGCATGCCGCAGTACCGCGTGGGTCACGTGGAACTGGTCGCCAACATCGAGGCCGCCGTGGCCCGCGTGCCCGGCATCGAGCTCGCCGGCGGCGCGTACCACGGCATCGGCATCGGTGACTGCCTGCGGGAAGGCTCGGCCGCGGCCGAACGTGCTCTCGAGCACGTCCGCGGCCTCCCCGAAGACGAGATCCCGCTCCTGCCGCCGGACCTTCCCGCAGGCGACGGCCTCGAAGAGTAGCCGCGGCGGGCGGCGCGTGACCCGCGCCGCCCGCCGCTCCTCACTTCGTCACCTCACGGGTGCAGCACGACCTTGACGCAGCCGTCCTGCTTCCGGCGGAACAGCTCGTACGCCTCCGGTGCCCGGTCCAGATCCATCTCGTGAGTCACGATGAAGCTGGGGTCGATCTCGCCGCGCTCGATGCGCTCGAGCAGCGGCCGGAGGTACCTGTGCACGTGGCACTGTCCCGACTTGATGGTCAGGCCACGGTTCATGACGGTGCCCATGGGGAACTTGTCGACGAACCCGCTGTACACGCCGATCACGCTCACGATGCCGCCGCTGCGACAGCTACGGATGGCCTCCCGCAGGGCGAAGGGCCGGTCGCTCTCCAGGCGACTCGCCTGCTTGACGCGGTCGTAGGCGGCCAGCGGTGTGGGGTGGTGGGCCTCCATGCCCACCGCATCGATGCAGGCGTCCGGGCCACGGCCGCCGGTCATCTGCTTGAGTGCCTCGGGTACCTCGACCTGCTCGTAGTCCAGGGTCTCGGCACCGGTCTGCTCCCGCGCCATGGCGAGCCGCTCCTCGACCCTGTCGATGACGATCACCCGCTCGGCTCCGAGCAGCCGGGCGCTGGCCGCGGCGAGCAGGCCGACGGGCCCGGCGCCCCACACTGCGACCACGTGTCCGGGCTTGATGTCGCAGAGCTCTGCCCCCATGTACCCCGTCGGGAACACATCGGTGAGCAGGAGCAGCTGGTTGTCGGTAAACCCGTTCTCGATCTTGAGCGGGCCGACGTCCGCGAAGGGCACGCGGGCGTACTCCGCCTGGCCGCCGGCGTAGCCGCCCGTCAGATGGGAGTACCCGAAGATGCCGGCGGTCGGGTAGCCGAACAGCTTCTCGGCCAGCCCGGCGCTCGGATTCGAGTTCTCGCACAACGAGTACAGGCCGGTCTCACAGGCGCGGCACGCCCCGCAGGCGATCGGGAACGGTACGACCACCCGATCGCCCACCTCCAGGTTCTTCACGCCCTTGCCCTTCTCGACGACCTCGCCCATGAACTCGTGGCCGAGGATGTCGCCCTTGCGCATGGCCGGCACGAACCCGCCGTACAGGTGAAGATCAGACCCGCAGATGGCCGTGGACGTGATCTTCACGATCGCGTCCCGCTCGTTCAGGATCTGCGGGTCCGGCACCTGCTCGACCTGCAGGGAGTTCCTGCCGTTCCAGACGTTTGCTCTCATGATCCGCGTCCTCCTACGCCGCGCGACGCGGCTGTTGCGTCTGCTCGGGCTGGGCCGGCTGTTGCCTCACCTGGCGGCGCGAGAGGATGCCCTCAGGGCTGCCCTCGGAGCGCACCACCTCACCCGTCTCCATCACCTGCTTGAAGCGGCGCAGGTCGTCGCGCACCTGCTGATGCGGCTCCTCGCCGAACATCATCGCCAGCGTCTTGCCGAGCGCCGCGGCCGGCGGTGCGTACTCGGTGAACACCAGTACCTCCGTGCCCCCACCCGGCGCGTCGGCGAACTCCACCCGGCCGGTGTGGTCGACCGCCGTCCCCTGCCCGGAACTCCAGGCGATGGCCTCGCCGGGGACCTCCTCCGTGATCTGAGCATCCCGCTCCACACTGCGTCCGGCGGGCGCTCGTGCCACCCAGTGAGAGTGCTCGCCGTCCGCGTCCACGTCCACGCGCTCGAGGTGCGCCATGAACTCGGGCAGGCGGCCGAAGTCACGCCAGTACTCGTACACCTCCTGGCGCGGGCGATTGACAGTCGCCGCCGCGACAAGGCGTTCCTGGGTTCTCTTCTCGGCCCGGGGTGTGCGCGTGGCGGTGACGACGTCGACCGCAGTGATGCCGCCGACGACACCCATGGACGCGAGCAATCGCAGTCGCCGCGCCTCGGGCGAGGCCATCGCCGCGGCGAGCAGCCCCAGGTCCATGGCGTCGCCCGCCACCCGCGACCAGAGGCCGGCGGTGGGCGAGCGCCTGACCAGGATGGCGAGCCCGGCACCGAGCTCGCGCGCCCCGACGGCGCGCGCGAGCCACGCGGACGACGTGCCGCCGGGCGCGCCGGCGAGACGCGATACC
>DAIQNY010000325.1:0-2861 GCA_036788155.1 Actinomycetota bacterium
TGACATCTCCGAGCTCGGATTCATCCCCAGCTTCTGCACCGCCTGTTACCGGCTGGGACGCACCGGCATGGACTTCATGGATCTGGCGAAGCCGGGCGACATCAAGCACCACTGCGACCCTAACGCGCTCAGCACCTTCCTGGAGTATCTGCTCGACTACGGCAGCCGGGAGACGCGGGAGTCCGGCGAGGCGACCATCGCGCGCGCGGTCGAGGGCATGGACCCCATCCGCCGCGCTCACACCGAGAAGATGCTGGCGCAGGTCCGCGCGGGCAAGCGTGACGTGCTCTGCTGAGCGGCAGGCGCGGGGCACAACGTAGACCAGGCCATCACCAGGAGGGACAGACAGTGACCGAAGACCACATCATCCTCGGCATCCACGTGACCGATCGGCTGGAGGAGGCCGGCGCCGTCCAGGCCGTCTTCACCGAGTACGGCTGCAACATCAAGACGCGGATCGGGCTGCACGACGTGAGCGACACGTACTGTGCGCCGAGCGGCGTCGTGCTCATCGAGTTCTTCGGGAGCGATGCCGAGGCGACCGTGATGGCGGACAAGCTGAACGCCATCACGGGCGTGCACGTCCAGAAGATGGTGTTCGGTCATTCCTGACCCGTCGGACACGCGGAGGGAGGTCGACCTGCTCGGTGAGGTGGCCGTGCCGGCCGGCAGCCTGCACGGCGCGCACACCGAGCGGGCACTCGAGAACTTCCCGCTGGCCGGGCGCCCGGTGCACGTTGAACTGGCCCGGGCGTACGGTGTGGTCAAGCTCGCCTGTGCCAAGACCAATCGGGCGCTGGGCATGTGGGCCGGCGACGACGCCAAGGCCGATGCCATCGAGCGGGCCTGCCGGGAGCTGGCCGACGGCCTGCTCGACGAGCACGTCGTCGCCGACCGGCTGCAGGGCGGCGCCGGGACGAGCACCAACATGAACGTCAACGAGGTGCTCGCCAACCGCGCCCTGCAGCTCCTCGGCGAGGCGCCGGGAAGCTACGGCCGGGTCTCGCCGACAGACGACCTCAACCTCCACCAGAGCACCAACGACACGTATCCCACCGCCCTGCGCCTCGCGGCCATCGAGCTGCTCCACCGGCTCGAGGAGCAGATCGTTTCTCTCCAGGAGGCCTTTCAGGCCAAGGAGCAGGAGTTCGCGCATGTGGTCAAGGTGGGGCGCACGCAGTACCAGGACGCCGTGCTCACCACACTGGGCCGCGAGATGGGCGCGTACGCCGAGGCCCTCAACCGCGACCGCTGGCGAGTGTTCAAGTGCGAGGAGCGGCTGCGGGTGGTCAACCTCGGCGGCACGGCCATCGGCACCGGGTTCGCAGCGCCCCGCCAGTACATCTTCCGCGTCGTCGACGTGTTGCGCGAGCTCACCAGCGTGGGATTCGCCCGCGCCGAGAACCTCACCGAGGCCACCCAGAACGCCGACGTCTTCGTGGAGGTCAGCGGCATCATCAAGGCACACGCCGCCACGCTGCTCAAGATCAGCGGCGACCTGCGGCTGCTCAGCTCCGGCCCGGAGGCCGGGCTGGGCGAGATCCGGCTGCCGGCCCGGCAGGCCGGATCGAGCATCATGCCCGGAAAGGTCAACCCGGTGATCCCCGAGGCCGTGAGCCAGGCGGCGCTGCTGGTGTTCGGCTACGACGCCACCATCGCCGCTGCCTGCGGCCTCGGCAGCCTCGAGCTCAACGCGTTCCTGCCGCTCGTCGCCGACTGCTTGCTCGAGAGCCTGCGCCTGCTGGTGAGCGCCGACGAGGTGCTGCGCCGCCTCTGCGTGGAGGGCATCGAAGCCGACGAAGAACGCTGCGCCGAGCACGTCCGGGCCTCCAGCGCGGCGGCGACGGCGCTCGTGCCGGAGATCGGCTACGACGCCGCCTGCAACGTCGCGCGTCGGGCCCAGGAACGGGGCGAGACCATCCGGGATGTCGTCCTCAACGACGGCGTTCTCACCGCCGACCGGTACGACGAGTTGCTCACCGCCGAGGCCGTGTGCCGTCTGGGCACGCCCCAGACTCGCGGCAGCGGGGTAGAAGACTAGCGGTTCGACAATCACGGAAAGGACCGCCGCATGGGCCTGATGGACGCACCCAAAGGCATGAGGCTGCACATTGGCATCTTCGGCCGCCGCAACGTCGGCAAGTCGAGCCTGCTCAACGCCATCACGCGGCAGGAGGTCAGCATCGTCAGCGACTTCGCCGGGACCACTACCGACCCGGTCGAGAAGCCGATGGAACTCCTGCCGCTCGGTCCGGTGCTGTTCATCGACACCGCCGGCATCGACGACGTCGGTGCGCTCGGGGAGCTGCGGGCCAGGCGCACCATGCAGGTGTTCGACCGCACTGACCTCGGGGTACTGGTCACCGAGGCCGGCGCATGGGGCGAGTACGAGGACGGCATCCTCGACGAGTTCCTCGAGCGCAAGACGCCGGCCGTCGTGGTCTTCAACAAGAGCGACCTCGTCGATCGGCCGGCGCCCATCAAGCGCCTGGAGGACCTCAAGCTCAAGCCGGTCTTCACGGCGGCGAGCGAGGGCCGCGGCGTGCTGGACTTCCGTCAGGCGCTGCTCGACGCGGCGCCGCCTGACTTCATCGACAACCCGTCCATCCTCGGCGACCTGGTCAACACCGGCGAGCTCGCCGTCCTCGTGGTGCCGATCGACAAGGAGGCGCCGCGCGGCCGCCTGATCCTGCCGCAGGTGCAGAGCATCCGCGACCTCATGGACAGCGACGCCATGGCGCTCGTGGTGAAGGAGCGGGAGCTCCGCAACGCCATCGAGCGCCTCAACCGGCCGCCGCGGCTGGTCGTCACCGACTCGCAGGCGTTCCTCAAGGTGGCGGCCGACACGCCCCCCGAGGTGC
>DAIQNY010000326.1:0-2825 GCA_036788155.1 Actinomycetota bacterium
GCACCACGAACTTCATCCTCGACAAGATGCACACCGACGGCGCCGACTTCGCCGACGTGCTGGCCGAGGCGCAGGCGCTCGGCTTCGCCGAGGCCGACCCGACCGCGGACGTCGAGGGCTACGACGCCGCCGCCAAGGCCGCGATCCTCGCCAGCCTCGCCTTCCACACCCGGGTGAAGCTGTCCGACGTGGAGCGGGAGGGCATCACCGGCGTGACCGGCGCGGACATCGCCGCGGCGAAGGAGATGGGCTGCGTGATCAAGCTGCTCGCCCGCTGCGCGCTGAGCGACGATGGGACGATCGCCGTCGGCGTGCACCCGACGATGGTGCCGGTCTCGCACCCGCTGGCGTCCATTCCCGGCGCCTACAACGCGGTGTTCATCGAGTCCCGGCACGCCGGCCGGCTGATGTTCATGGGACCCGGCGCCGGCGGTTCGCCCACCGCGTCCGCCGTGCTCGGCGACGTGGTCACCGCGGCCCGCAACCGGGTCCGCGGCACGCGCGGACCGGGGGAGTCCACCTACTCCGCCCGGGGGATCACGCCGCACGGCCGGGTGAGTTCGCGCTACTACGTCTCGATGACCGTGCACGACGAACCCGGCGTGCTCGCCCAGGTGGCGGGCAGCTTCGCCACGCAGGGGGTGTCGCTGCAGGCGGTCCGGCAGGAGAGCCAGGGCGTCCAGGCCCGGCTGGGCGTGATGACCCACCTCGCCAGTGGCGCTCAGATCGAGAGCGCGCTGCAGGAGCTGACCGGGATGCCCGAGGTCGAGGCCGGGATCTCCGTGATGCGCGTCGAGGGGGCGTGAGGTGGATCTCGCCTGCCTGGACCTCGAGGGCGTCCTCGTCCCGGAGATCTGGATCCGGGTCGCGGAGCGCACCGGCGTCGACGAGCTGCGGCTCACGACCAGGGACATCTCCGATTACGACGAACTGATGCGCCACCGCCTGCGCATGCTGGACGCGCACGGCATCGGCCTGGGCCAGATCCAGGAGGTGATCGCGGAGATGGGCCCGATGCCGGGCGCAGCCGGTTTCCTCGACTGGCTGCGCACCCGGTTCCAGGTGGTGATCCTCTCCGACACCTTCTACGAGTTCGCGATGCCGCTGATGGCCCAGCTCGGCCATCCCACGCTGCTGTGCCACCGCCTGCAGGTGAGCGACGACCGGCTGATCGGCTACACATTGCGCCAGCCCGACTCGAAGCGGGCCGCGGTGCGGGCGTTCCACCACCTCAACTACCGGGTGGTGGCGACCGGTGACTCCTACAACGACGTCGCGATGCTCGCCGAAGCGGACGCGGGCATCCTGTTCCGGCCCCCGGCCAACGTGGTCGCGGAGTTCCCGCGCTTTCCCGTGGTCACCGACTACGACGGCCTGCGCCACGCCTTCGCCCACGCCCTGGACTGAGCGCTGGGTACGTCCTTTGCGTGCCGTGAGCGGCGGGGTGCTACAGTGGATACGCGCCGTGAGCGCACCGCCCCTCAGATCGGGCAGGACGGACGCGAAGTAGCCACCGATTCGTCGAGAAATCCAGCCACCGACTTTCAGTCTGTGCGGTCTGGCATTTCGGATCTGGAACCAGTTGTGAAGCTCATCTGTGAGCTGGGCGGGCCTGCCCGAACCCCGGCGGCCGCCGATCCGAAAGGAAGTCTGTGACTGACACCATCGAAGCCGCGACCCAGGACGTCAAGCGACGCGGGTCCGGACTGGAGGGCATGCTGCTGCCTGAGCTCAAGCAGCTCGGCGCATCCCTCGGCCTGAAGGGCACCGGCACGATGCGCAAGGGCGCGCTGATCGAGGCCATCAAGGGGGCGCAGGGCTCTGCCGGCGCCGCCCGTCCCGCGAAGGACACCACCCGCAGCGAGGCACCCGCGCCCGAGCGCAGGAGTGCCGCCCGCCCGGCGGAGGAGACGAACGGCAGCGAGAGCGCCGGCGAGGGCCAGCGGCCCCGTCGGCAGCGCGCCGACCGCAAGCCGGCAGTGGACGCCGCGCCGGCCGGGGAGCGCACCGAGGCCCCCGAGCCCCAGCCGGCCCTGCCCGGCGGCGACGACGTGGCCTCGCGCCTGGAGGCGCTGAAGGCCGGCGGCGGCCGCAACCGCCGCCGCGGCGGCAACGCCGAGGAGCCCGCTCAGGAGAGCCGCCAGCCCGAGCCGCAGCGGCAGCCCCAGCAGCAGTCGCAGCGCAACGACGACGACGATTTCGGCGGTGGCCGCCGGAGCCGCCGGCGCCGCAACCGTGACCGGCAGAACAACCGCCGCACCGGCCGTGGCGGGGGCGGCATGAGCCTGGAGCGCATGGACTCCGAGCCCGTGCTGAGCGACGACGATGTCGTCCTCGAGATCTCGGGCATTCTCGACGTGCTCGACAACTACGCGTTCGTCCGCACCACCGGCTACCTGCCCGGCCCGGACGACGCCTACGTGTCGCTGTCGATGGTGAAGAAGTGGGGCCTGCGCAAGGGCGACATCGTCACCGGCGCGATCCGCGCTCCCAAGGAGGGCGAACGCCGGGAGAAGTTCAACCCGCTGGTGCGGATCGACACGATCAACGCCGACGCACCGGAGAAGGCGAAGGACCGTCCCGAGTTCCAGAAGCTCACCCCGCTCTACCCGCAGGAGCGGTTCCGCCTGGAGACCACGCCGCTGAACATGACCGGCCGGATCATCGACCTGGTGGCCCCGGTCGGCAAGGGCCAGCGCGGCCTGATCGTGTCGCCGCCCAAGGCCGGCAAGACGCTGGTCATGCAGGCCATCGCCAACGCGATCACGGCCAACAACCCCGAGGTGCACCTGATGGTGGTGCTGGTGGACGAGCGTCCCGAGGAG
>DAIQNY010000327.1:0-2794 GCA_036788155.1 Actinomycetota bacterium
GCGCGCTCCATGTCGATGAGGTCCAGCGCGAGGCCCAGGTCGAGGTGGTCTTTGGGCTCGAAGTCGAACTGCCGGGGCTCGCCGACGGTGCGGAGGACTACTGAGTCGTCCTCGCCGCCGTCGGGCACGTCCGGCAGCGGGATGTTGGGCAGTTCGAGGAGCATGACCTTGAGGCGCTCCTCCGTCTCGGCGAGCGCCGCCTCGTGCTCCTTGATCTGGTCACCGAGCGCGCGCATGGCGGCGATCGCCTCGTCGGCGTCGCCGCCGGCCTTCTTGACGACGGCGATCTCGTCGCTCGCCCGCTTGCGCTCGGCGCGTCGCGTCTCGACTTCCGTCAGGAGTTGCCGGCGGCGCTCCTCGACGGCGAGGAACTCGTCGAGCGACGACGTGGGGTCGCCCCGCCGTTCCAGGGCCCTACGGACCGTGTCCGGGTCGGAGCGGACCATCTTCACGTCGAGCATCGCTTCACTCTCCTCGCGGTCGTCTTCGTCGGTGGCCAGTCCCGCCAATCGTAACGCACCGCGCCGCGGTGGACGTCCCGTGTCCGCGGCGGGACGGGGCTTGCGCGCCGCGGAGGCTGCGGACGCCCTCCGCGGCGGGTCTCACGGTCGCACGCGCGCTCGGGCGCATGCTACCCTCCGCTCCTGAGCAGACACACGCCAACGCGTCGGGAGGGAGCAGGGCAATGCGCGAGGTCGTCACCGGTCATGCCAATCGAGGGGTGTGGGCCGTCGCCCTCCTGACCGCCGCGGTGATCGTCCTTGCGTTCGCCGCGCCGGCGTTCGCGTCGTCCTCGCCGGCGCCGGCCGCCTCTCCGGCGGCGGTCGACGCCTCCGGGTCCGCCGCACCCACGGCCGCGGCCGTTCCCGATCCCGGGTCGTCGGCGACGTCTGAGCCGGTCCCCGCGACGCTCACCGCGACGCTCTCCGCTGCGTCTGTGGTGTTCGGCGGCCAGGTCACCGTGACCGGCGTCCTTGATCCCGTGGCCGAGGGCGAGGAGGTCGTCGTCACGCTGAACGGCGCCGAGGTAGGACGAGCCGTCACCGACGAGAGCGGCGCTTTTGAGGTCGCCTTCACGCCGCGCCGCAGCGGCGATGTGCTCGCCGTGCTCGCCGCCGACCCCACCGTGACCAGCCCCGCCAAGAGGCTGGCCGTCAAGCCAAAGGCGAGCGTCTCGCACGGCGCACTCGTCCCCTTCCTGAAGTCGAAGTTCGTGGTCAAGGTCGCGCCGTCGGCCTACGACGGCGTGGTCGTGCTCAAGATCGTGCACCGCAAGGTCACCGTCGGCACCTACAAGGCGCGCGCCCGCAATGGCCGCGCCGTCTTCCAGGTCCCGCTCCGAGGCGTCGACGGGTTCACGCTCACCTTCATCCTGCCGGCCGACGGCGGGCTCTCCGGCCGCACGATCCAGAACAAGGTCGCCGTCCGCGCCAAGACGCTCTCCGTCGGCGCCAAAGGTCCTTACGTGAAGGGCATGCTCACGGGACTTCAGCGTCTCAGGTTTCGCATCCCCGGCATGGGGAGCACCTTCACCAGCCGGGTTAAGGACTCGGTGATGGCCTTCCAGAAGGCGTACCGGCTGAAGAGGACGTACGTCTTCAACACGGAGTGCTGGCGCAAGCTCGACGGGGCCAAGCTCATCAAGGCACGCCGTTCGAGTCCTGCCACGCACATCGAGGTCGACAAGACCCGGCAGATCTTGATGATCGTCAAGGGCGGCAAGCCGTGGGGCATCATCGCCGTGTCCACCGGCGCCACCGGCAACACCCCCGAGGGGACCTTCCGCATCCAGCAGAAGCACCCATACACCAGCTCGGGCTTCGGCGGCACGCTGGTGCGCACCATGGGGTTCAAGGGCGACTTCGCCATCCACGGCTGGGCGAGCGTCCCTCCGTACCCGGCCAGTCACGGCTGCGTGCGCGAGCCCATCTGGGCCTGCTACTGGACCTACGACAACTCGTGGGTCGGCGAGACCGTGTACGTCTACCGCTGATCGAATACGGGCCAAGCGGGCCGGGCGGCGCCGAGGGCGCGCCGCCCGGCCCGCTTCGCGTTGAGGGCGGCGGCAGTAGGGTCCAGGTCCTGCGCGGGCGCGCCCGTGGCCTGACCGGCGGATGGACCGGGCCGGCCGACCAGCTCAGGGCCGGCCGACAGGTCAGGGCCGGCGGACGACCTCCGTTGTCACCCGCTGCAGCACGGCGAGGCCGGCGGCCAGCGTGGTCCCGGCCTCGTCCCGGTCCGGGGTGAAGGAGGTGACCGTGAGCGCCACCAGCACGAAGCGCTCGCGGACCATGTCGATGACCTCGAGGAGCTGTCCGGCCGAGAGACCGCCCGGCGCCGGAAAGGTCACGCCGGGCGCCGCCGCCGGGTCGAGCACGTCGAGGTCGACGTGCAGGTGCGCCGGCGGCGCTTCGCCCGCGGCGAGTCCCAGCGCGGCGCGGCGCGCGCCGGCGAGCGTGTCGAGCGCCGGCGCGAGTGCCTCCGCCGGTCCCAGGTCGCGCAGGTCCGCGCCCTCGATCAGCCCCACTGCCGACGCGAGCAGCGATTCGCGCTCACGGCGGTCGAAGTCGCGGCCGCCGGCGTGCAGGACGGCCGCCTCGTCCAGCGGCTCCATGACGAGCTGCTCCTTCACGGCATCCCGGTAGGCCCGGCCGCACAGCATGGCCAGCGGCATGCCGTCGAGGTAGCCGGTCTCGGTGGTCGCCGGTGTGTTGAAGTCGCCGTGCGCGTCCAGCCACACCAGGGCCGCATCGCCGGCTCCCGCTCGCTGCAGGCCGGCGCGGACGCCGAGGGT
>DAIQNY010000328.1:0-2779 GCA_036788155.1 Actinomycetota bacterium
GACGGCATCGGCGCTCACCGGCTCCTCGGCCACCGCCTCGGCGGCCGGCGGCTCGGCGACGGCGGTTGCGGCGCCGCCCCAGTCGGCGTCGGGCGCCGCGTACTGGTCGGACCCGGCGCCGAGCAGCTTGCCGCTCGCGCCGCCGGCCAGTTGCCGACGAAGCTCCCGACCGCTCTTGGGAGCGACGAGCAGTGCGACGCCCGCACCGATCATGAGCCCGAGCAGAAACCTCATCACCTTCATCGCTGCCTCCTTGACCGCCTCGGTGCCAGCCCCACAGGCGCGCGAAACCGGCGAAGTGTACGTCGGAAGAAATGTGCCCGAGCTTTACAGTCTACAGCCCTGTATACGCTGGCCCGGCTGGCAGTCCTGCAGGGTCAGGCGCGCGGCCCCTCCGCCCGTCCTCCGCGACCGCTATGCGAGCCGCTGCGCAGAGACGCTGCCGTCGTCTCGCGCCGTCAGCAGCACGACCCACCTGGGTCCCCACTGCTCACTCACGCGTCCGGCCGCCTCAGTGAGCGCGGCGCTCACGTCCTTGCCCACGAACGCCATGAGCGGCAGCATCGGCCGGTGCTCGATCTGCACACGCACTCCCTCCTCACTCTGCTTGAGGAGGATCGGCTCAGTGCTGAGCTCGTGGAGACGGGCGGCGTTGACGGGAGTCAACTCCAGCGCCGCCCGCGCTCCGGCTGCGGCCGTGGGGGCGGAGTCGAGATCCGTCTTGACCCGGCGGGCGAAGTACCAGACGGCGAAGAGCGCCACGACCGCTCCGCCGAGAAACACCAGGACCACCACGACCGTCCCGCTCACGTCCTGTTCTCCTCCTCTTCGCCTGCGGCCCCGGCCGCCCGCCGCCTCTCCTCGAGGCGGGCGGCCATCTGGCTCTCGAGTCCGCGTATCGGCACGTAGTAGCGGCGCCCTGAGAGCCTGTCCGGCAGGTACTGCTGCTCGACCCAGCCGCCACTGGAATGCGGGTACATGTACCCCGCGCCGTGCCCAAGTTCCTTCGCGCCGCGATAGCTGGCGTCGCGGAGGTGCGGGGGAGGCGGCTGGTTGCCCTCGCGGCGAACGTCGTCCAGAGCGGCGTCGACGGCCTTGTAGGCGGCGTTGCTCTTGGGCGCGAGCGAGAGATACGTGGCCGCCTGGCTGAGGTTGATGCGGCACTCAGGCAGGCCCACATAGTCGACGGCGCGCGCCGCGTCGACGGCCACCTGCAGCGCGCGCGGATCGGCGTTGCCCACGTCCTCGCTGGCGAAGATCACCATACGGCGGGCGATGAACCGGGGGTCCTCTCCTCCGGCGATCATGGATGCGAGGTAGTACACGGCAGCATCCGCGTCACTCCCCCGCATGCTCTTGATGAAAGCCGAGACGGTGTCGTAGTGGGCATCCTCGCGGTCGTACATCACCGGCGACTTCTGGGCTGCGTCCTGCAGGTCGTCCAGCGTGAGCGTGACCGGCTTGCCCCCGGCGGCAGCGGAGCGGGAGCGCCAGGCAGTCTCGAGAGCGTTGAGCGCCACCCGTGCGTCGCCGCGTGAGATGCCTGCGAGGAAGGCGAGCGCGCCATCCCCGAGGGAGACCCCCTTGCCGCCGAGGCCGCGATCGGGGTCCTCCAGCGTGGCCGTGACGACCCGCTCGACGAGTTCCGGCGCCAACGGCTCGAAGCGGTACAGCTGGCATCGACTGATGAGGGCCGAGTTGACTTCGAAGTAGGGATTCTCGGTGGTGGCGCCGATGAGCGTGACGACGCCGTCCTCGATGGCCGGCAGCAGCGCGTCCTGCTGTGCCTTGTTGAAGCGGTGGATCTCGTCGATGAAGAGGATGGTGCGGGCGCCGCTCAAGGTGCGCGCCTCGCGCGCGCCCTGGATCGCGGCGCGCACGTCCGCCGTGCCGGAGCTCACCGCCGAGAGCTGGACCAGTCGCGCGCCGGTCTCGGCGGCGATGAGCCTCGCCAGCGTGGTCTTGCCGCTGCCGGGCGGCCCGAACAGGATCATGCTGAAGAGCTGGCCGCCCTCCACCGCGGCGCGCAAGACCGTGCCGGGCCCGATGATGTGCTCCTGCCCGGCGAACTCCGAGAGCGTGCGCGGCCGCATGCGCGCCGCCAGCGGCGCCTCGGCGGCCGCCTGCTCGTCGCTGAGTGAGAACAGGTCGTCCATGGGGCCAGTCTACGCCAGGCCGGCCCGGGCCTCACTGGTCTTCCATGTCCCACACGTGCGACCGCCATCTGGTACTATCCGGGACGATGCGCAAGGTGCTGGTGCTGAACACCACCTACGAGCCGCTCAATGTGTGCTCAGTGCGTCGTGCGCTCATTCTCCTGCTCAAGGGCAAGGCCGAGGTGCTCGAGGAGTCCGGCGCCGCCCTCCACAGCGAGCACGACGCCTTCCCCATCCCGCTCGTCATCCGGCTCACGAGCTACGTGCGTGTGCCGCACCGCAACCCTGCAGCGCGCATCTCACGACGGGCCGTGTTCGCGCGGGACAGCCATCGTTGCCAGTACTGCGGCAGCGCGCGGCACCTCACCGTCGACCACGTGGTGCCGCGCTCCAAGGGCGGGGCCGACACATGGGACAACCTCGTCACGTCCTGCGCACCCTGCAACCGCAAGAAGGGCGACAGGCCGCTCCACCTGGCCGGTCTGCGGCTGCTCCGCCAGCCGCGGCCCCCAGGGCCTGGGGCCTTCGTCCTGCTGTACGTGGATCACGTCCACGAGAGCTGGCGGCCGTACCTGAGCTTCGCGTCCTGATCCCGGCGTAGGACCATCGAACGAGAGAGGGCC
>DAIQNY010000329.1:0-2747 GCA_036788155.1 Actinomycetota bacterium
GCGCTGCTTCCTGCCCACAGCAGGATATTCTCGGGTATGATTGCGGCGCTGGCCGACGAGGCCGGCCGGTCGAACGTGCCGGCGGAGAGTCCTTGATCCGCAGCGGGGCACACGGCCGTCGTCATGTGGAGGCGCCGGGGGCGGCCTCGACCGAGCTCTGCTGAGGAGGAAGGGTGCCTTTCTGGACCATCGTTGCGGCGAAGACCACCACGACGAGCGAGAGCAGCAATCCGTTCCAAGGCGTGCTGGACTTCTTCAAGTCGCCCACCTGGCACTTCGTCACCCTCATGGCCTACTTCTTCCTGGCCGTGTTGTGGATCGCCTGCGCCTACTGGGTGTTCAAGGACGCGCGCCGACGCATCGACGACAAGATCGTCTTGGCCGTCGCCGTGCTCACCGGTATCGTCTTCGGGCCCGTCGGCCTCATCGTCTACGCCATCGTGCGCCCGCCGGAGACGCTCGCGGAGCGCCAGGAGCACGAGCTCGAAGTCGCCATGATGGAGGCGCGCATCGGCGACGAGGAGCGGTGCTCCTTCTGCAAGACGCCCGTCAAGGACGACTACCTGGTGTGCCCCACCTGCGGCCGACGGCTCCGCACCTCGTGTCCTCAGTGCCGCAAGCCCATCGACCCGCAGTGGAGAGTCTGCCCGTACTGCGAGGCGGACGTCCACGTCGCGGCCCCGGTCTTCGACCGGGTCTGAGGATCCGGCGGCGGCGCCTGTACCGTCGCGCCGCCGCTTGGCTCCAGTCGCTCATACTCCGGAGGTCCCTGCATGGAACGCACGTTCATCATGGTCAAGCCCAACGGCGTCACCCGTGGCCTGGTCGGCGAGATCGTCGCCCGGTTCGAGCGCCGCGGGTTCACGCTGCGCGGCATGAAGGCGCTGCGCATCGACCGCGCGCTCGCCGAACGACACTACGCCGAGCACGTGGGCAAGCCGTTCTTCGAGAGCCTTGTCGCCTTCATCACGTCCGGCCCGGTCGTGGCCATGGTGTGGGAGGGACGCGAGGCCGTGACCGTGGCTCGCGCCATGATGGGAGTCACCGATTCCGCGCAGGCTGCTCCGGGCACCATCCGTGGTGACTACTCCCTGAGCAAGGAGGAGAACGTCGTGCACGGCTCCGACAGCTCCGAGAGCGCGGCCCGCGAGATCGCACTCTTCTTCGGTGAGGCAGAGCTTGTCTGAGCCGATCCCTCAGCACTTCTGGGACCGGGTCCTCCCGGACCTCGGCCAGGCCGCAGCCGGCTTCGCCGGCCTGGTGCTCGCGTCGAAGTCCCCCCAGCGCAGACTGCTGCTCGAGCAGCTCGGCATCCCGTTCCGCGTCGTCGTGAGTGAACATGATGAAGGCGTGAGCGACGGGGACCCTGCCCACACCGTGCAGCAGAACGCGCGGGGCAAGGCCGAGGAGGTGCTCGCCCGCGAGCCGCTGCAGGCGGGCGAGCTGGTCCTCGGCGTCGACACGGTGGTCGTGCTCGACGGAGAGATCATCGGCAAGGCCCGCGACGAGGAGGAGGCGGCGAGGTTCGTCCGACGGCTCGCCGCCCGGACGCACGAGGTCTACAGCGGTATCTACCTCACGTCCCGCAAGGTCGCACTCTCCACGCACGCCGTGACGCACGTGACCTTCCGCAGTCTCACCGACGCCGACCTCGACGCTTACATCGCCTCGGGCGAGTGGCGCGACCGGGCCGGCGCCTACGCCATCCAGGGCATCGGGTCAGGCCTCGTCAAGAGCGTGGACGGCGACTACTTCAACGTCGTCGGCCTGCCCGTGGCACAGCTCGTGCGGCTCCTGGCCAGCGTCGGCGCCGCGCCGTTCTCCTGGCTCCGCCGGTCGCTCTGAGGCTCGTCCCGACGGCGGTGGGACCCGCGTCCAAGGGTCGGCGGCGCCAGCGCCGAATCTGAACGTTGCGGCGCCGCAGAGGCGCGCCGGCGCCGGTCTTCGTCCGGTGGCCACGCCCCGAGGCGCCGTATACAATCGGCGTTCGAGATTTCGCTGGGGAAAGGAGCTCGTCATCAGCTTCCTCGGATTCGTCACGGGCTTCGGCGCTCGCGACATGGCGGTCGACCTCGGCACCGCCAACACACTCGTCTACCTCCGCGGACGTGGCATCGTGCTCAGCGAGCCGTCCGTCGTCGCCATCGACCACCGCTCCGGCGAGGTGCACGCCGTCGGGGCGGAGGCAAAGCGCATGCTGGGCCGCACGCCCGCCACGATCAGTGCGGTGCGGCCCCTCAAGGACGGCGTCATCGCCGACTTCGACGTCACCGAGCAGATGCTGCGACACTTCATCCGCAAGGTCATGCAGAACCGCTGGGCGCATCCGCGGGTGGTCATCTGCGTGCCGAGCGGCGTCACGGGCGTGGAGAAGCGCGCCGTCGAGGAGGCCACGTACTCCGCCGGCGCCCGATGGGCCACTCTCATCGAGGAACCTATGGCCGCCGCCATCGGCGCCGGCCTGCCGGTCGCGGAGCCGACCGGCAGCATGATCGTCGACATCGGCGGGGGCACGTCCGAAGTGGCCGTCATCTCGCTGGGCGGCATCGTGGTCAGCCAGTCCATCCGCGTAGGCGGCGACGAGCTCGACGAAGCGATCATCAGTTACGTCAAGAAGGAGTACAAGCTCCTCATCGGCAGCCAGACGGCGGAGGAGATCAAGCTCGAGATCGGTTCCGCCTACCCGCTGCCTCAGGAGGAGCAGGCCGAGATCCGCGGCCGCGACCTCGTCACCGGTCTGCCCAAGA
>DAIQNY010000330.1:0-2747 GCA_036788155.1 Actinomycetota bacterium
CCAACCTGGTCGAGTCGGTCAAGGACTACATGGCCTACGAGCAGGAGACGCTCACCGCCGTCACCCAGGCCCGGGCAGCCGCGATCGACGCCGGCAACCAGGGCCCCGAGGCGCAGGCCGAGGCAGAGAACGTGCTCACCGGCACGCTCAAGAGCCTGTTCGCGGTGGCCGAGAACTACCCGGATCTCAAGGCCAACCAGAACGTCATGCAGCTCCAGGAGGAGCTCACGTCCACGGAGAACAAGATCGCCTTCGCGCGGCAGTTCTACAACGACAGCGTCCTCACCTACAACAACAAGATCCAGATGTTCCCGTCCAACCTCATCGCCGGCATGTTCAACTTCACCACGCGGCAGTTCTTCGAGGCGCCGGAGGCCGAGCGCGCGGTCCCGACCGTCGACCTGAGGTAGCACCGCGGCCCCGTGCCGCGACCGGTCATGTACGAACAGATCGCCCGCAACCGCCGAGCGTCCTGGCTCCTGGCGGGGCTCGTCGTCGCCATCCTCGCCGTGCTCGGGTTCGCCATCGGCTACGCCGCCGTCGGCGGCACCCAGGGCGGCATAGGCCTGCTCGGCGTCTTCGGCGTGGTCGCCATCCTCTGGAGCGTCATCGGCTACTACAGCGGCGACAAGATGGTGCTGGCAGTGAGCGGCGCCCGCAAGGTGACGCACGCCGACGAACCCCGCCTGTTCAACGTCGTCGAGGAGATGACCATCGCCGCAGGCCTGCCGCAGGTGCCGGCGGTGTACGTGCTGGAGGACCCTGCGCCCAACGCGTTCGCGGCGGGGCGCGATCCCCAGCACGCGTCGATCGCCGTCACGCGAGGCCTCATGGAGCGCCTCGACCGCGAGCAACTGCAGGGCGTCGTCGCCCACGAGATGTCGCACATCCGCAACTACGACATCCGCTTCCAGACGCTGGTCGGGGTCCTCGTGGGGATGGTCGCCCTGGTCGCGGACTTCTTCCTCCGCTGGAGCTTCTGGGGCGGCATGGGCCGCCGGCGTGGGGGCGGCGGCTCCGGCGGAGACCAGGGCCAGGCAATCTTCATGATCGTCGCCCTGGTCCTCGCCCTCCTGGCGCCGCTCGCAGCCTACGCCGTGCAGTTCGCCGTATCGCGCCGGCGTGAGTCCCTGGCGGACGCCTCCGCCGTGGAGCTCACGCGCAACCCGCTCGGTCTGGCGCGGGCGCTGCACGCCATCGCCGCTGATCCCAGGCCGCTGAAGAGCGCCAATCGCGCCACGGCGCACCTCTACATCGAGAACCCGCTCAAGAAGACGAAGGAAGCGACCGGCGTCTTCGACACGCATCCGCCGGTTCGGCAGCGCATCGCCGTGCTGCTGGAGATGGCCCACGTCGGGCCGGAGGCGCTCGAACAGGGTCCGGCCCCTCAACGCGGAGCGGGCACCGCGGGTCCGCCCCCGCCGAGTCCCGTCACGCCCACGACGCCGCAGGGCGGGCCCTCCTCGCCGCCTGCCGCTCCGGGGCCTTCGGGACCACCGGTCTGACGCAGGCCGCACGAGGCCGCGTCGTGCGGACGGACGGCATCGCTTGCGGGCGGCGCCGTGCGACGCCATGGCCGGGGCAGGTGTCAGTCCAGGCCGTCGAGCGGCACGCGGTACGTCTCGCAGGCGGGGTGCAGGGCGCGGGCCAGCCGCAGATGACCCCGCGCCTCCTCCCTGCGGCCGAGGATCCGCAGGCAGCGTGCGAGGGCGTAGTGCGCGTAGTGGCTGTCGGGGACGTCTCCGATCACGTCCCTGAACGTCTGTTCGGCGCGCTCGTACCGCCCGAGTGCGAACTCGGCGCGGCCCAGCGCCTCTCTGATGGAGGCGCGTCCCGGCTCGAGGCGGAGGGCGCGACACAGGTACATGGACGCCTGCGCCGGATGCCCGCCCTCCAGAAAGGCCATGCCGCGGCGGAAGAGCGTGTAGGCCTCGCTCTCCTCGCAGAAGTCGGGGCTGCGTCGTTCCGCACGGTCCATGGTCTCTCTCAGAGGCCGAGCTCCGGGGCTATGCCCTGCATCGCCTCGAGCCCGAGGCCGAAGAACTCGTCGAGTTCCAGGCCGAGCTCCTCGCACCGTGCGATTGATTCCCTGTGGACGCCGCGAGCGAACGCGCCCTCACGGTACCGCTTGCGCACCGACTTCACCTTGACGCCGGCGAGGTCCTTGTCTGGACGGACGAGCGCGGCCGCCGTGACGAGCCCGCTGAGCTGGTCGGCGGCGATGAGGGCGACGTCGATCCGCTCCGTCGCCTGAACGCCGGTGTCCGGGTTGTGGGCCGCCACCGCGTGGATCGCCTCGTCCGGCAGGCCCAGACGGGCCAGCGCCTCCGCCGCCACAGTGCCGTGGCGGCTGAAGTCGCCCTCGGTCTCCTCCACGTCGAGGTCGTGGCCAAGCCCCGCGAGGCCCCAGACGTCCGGGTCCTCTCCGAGACGCGTGGCGAGCGCCCGCATGATCGCCTCCGTGGCGAGCATGTGCCGGCGCAGGTTCTCGTTGGCCACGCGGGCCAGGACTTCCGCGAGCACGGGAGCTCGATCAGTCATGCGCCGATCCCCTTCTCTATCTGATCGGCGATGGCCCGGGCGCACGCCGATTTGGTGGTGCGCGGTACGTGGATCTCGCCGCCGGGCGTGAGGATGGTGATCTCGTTCTCGTCCGAGCCGATGCCCACACCCTCGGCGAGGATGTCGTTGAACACCAGCAGGTCGACGCCCTTGGCGGCCTTCTTGGCGCGGGCCCGGTCCAGCCG
>DAIQNY010000331.1:0-2739 GCA_036788155.1 Actinomycetota bacterium
CTCCACCTGAGCGTGGGGGCCGATGACGACTCCGGCCTGCACCACGGCCTCGGTGACGGTGGCGCCCTCGGCGACTACGGCGCCGGCGCCGATCACGGCGAGCGGCCCGACACGGGCGCCGGCGTGGATGCGCGCGCCGGACCCCACGTAGCAGGGCGGTACGACGCGCGCCTCCGGCGCGACCTGGGCGTCCGGCGAGACGTACAGGTACGTGTCGCCGAGCTCGTCGGCGGCCGCCGTCTTCACCTGCCGCTCGAGGATGTCGAAGTGTGCCTGCAAATAGCTGTCCGGCGTACCGATGTCGCGCCAGTAGCCGTGGTCCACGTACCCGTACAACGAGCCGGCGGACGCGAGTCTGGGGAACACCCCGCGCTCGATGGAGAACAGCCTCCCGCGCGGGATCATCTCGAGCACCTCCGGCTCGAGCACGTACACCCCGGCGTTGATGAGGGCGGTGCCCTCCCACTCTCCGGGCTTCTCGAGGAAGCTCGCGACCGACCCGTCCTCCCGCAGTTCCACCAGCCCGTAGCGGCGGGGGTCCTCCACTGGAGTGAGGAAGATGGTACCCATGCCGCCCTTCTCCGCATGCGTGGCGGCGAGGGTGCTCAGGTCGACGTCGCTGAGAACGTCGCCGTTGAAGACGTAGAAGCTGCCGTCGTCGAGCAGCCGGTCACAGTTGGCGATGGCGCCGGCCGTGCCGAGCGGTTCGTCCTCGACGGCGTACGCCACCTTGAGGCCGTACCTGGAACCGTCGCCGATCACCGCCTCGATGGCCTCCGCCAGGAAGCCGGTGGAGAAGACCGCGCGCTCCACACCGTGACGGGCGAGGTTGTCGAGGATGTACGCGACGAACGGGCGCTCCACGACGGGAGCGACCGGCTTGGGTACGCGGGAGGTGACCGGACGCAGGCGGGTGCCCTCGCCGCCGACGAGGATGACGGCTTGCCGGGGGATGCCTCGCGGACTCATGTCGCTCTCAGCGGACGAGGGGTGCGCGGAGTTCCCCACCCAGGCCGACGCCCTCGTACTCGAGGCCGGCCTCAGCGGCCGCCGCGGGGTCGATGAAGTTGCGGCCGTCCACGAGCAGCGGCCGCGCCATGACGGCTACCGCCGCGGTCCAGTCCAGCCGGCCGAACTCCGGCCACTCCGTGACGAGCACCGCGGCGTCGGCCCCCGCCAGTGCCTCGAGCGGCTCCTCGCAGACCACGACGCCGGGGAACAGCGGGTGGTCGCCGGCGTCGAGCATGGGGTCGTACGCAGTGACCCTGGCGCCTTCATGGATCAGGCGGCCGGCCAGCACGATGGAGGCCGCCTCGCGCAGATCGTCCGTGTTGGGCTTGAACGTGAGCCCGAGCAGCGCGACCGTGGTGCCCCGCAGGTTGCCGAGACGCTCCTTGAGCTTGCCGACCACGCGTCGCTTCTGGAGCGCGTTGACCTCGATGACGGCGTTGAGCAGTTGGAAGTGATACCCCGTATTGCCCGCCAGCTGCTTGAGCGCCTGGACGTCCTTGGGGAAGCACGACCCGCCGTACCCGATACCGGCCTGCAGGAAGTGAGGCCCGATGCGGTGGTCCAAACCCATGCCCCTCGCGACGGTGCGCACGTCGGCGCCGACCTGCTCACACACATTGGCGATCTCGTTGATGAAGGAGATCTTGGTGGCCAGGAACGCGTTGCTCGCGTACTTGACCATCTCCGCGGTGGACACGCTCGTCCGGACGACCTCGGTGTCGATGCCGCGGTAGAGAGCCTCGACCGCGGCGCCGTCCTCGTCGCGGAAGCTGCCGACGACGATGCGGTCCGGCTCGAGGAAGTCCTGGATGGCGGCCCCCTCGCGCAGGAACTCGGGGTTGGATGCATACGTGATGTCCGAGACGCCCAGCGCTTCGAGGTCGGCAACGACCTTCTCGCCCGTGCCGACCGGCACCGTGCTCTTCATGACGAGCAGCCGCGGCCCGCCGCGGGCGGCGATCTCACGCACGGCGTGCTGCACGCGCGAGAGGTCGGCGTCGCCCGATGGCGACGGCGGCGTGTCGACGGCGATGAAGAGGATGCGGCAGCGCTCGAGGAGCGTTTCGTACGACGTCGTGTAGGAGAGGCGCGCCGCGTTGTCCGCCATGAGCTTCTCGAGGCCCGGCTCGTAGATGGGGACCTCGCCACGCTCGAGCTTCGCGATCTTGCCCTGGTCGACGTCCATGCAGACGACGTCGTGGCCAAGATGGGCGAAGCAGACAGCCGAGACGAGGCCGACGTACCCGGTACCGACGACCCCGATGGGAGCGGCATCCATGCGGAACTGAACCTCCAGTGCAGGTGAAAGAGAGCCCCTTGTACGGGCGGAAGTCTACCACGCGAGGGTCTGGGCAGAACCGCGCAGCCGTCGGAGGCTCAGCGCGCGAGCCGCTCGAGCTCGTACCGGCTGCCGGTGTCCCCTGGGTTGAGGGCGAGGGCGCGCGTGAAGGCGGCACGCGCCGCCTTGTCGCGCCCGAACGCCCCGTGCTCGAGGAGCCCGAGGGCGTACCAGACCTCGTAGTTCTGCGGCTGCAGCCTTGTCGCAGCCCGCAGCCGCTCGACGGCCTCGCGGTTGCGTCCGAGCTGCTGGAGCAGCCTGGCCTCAGTGAGTAGAGGACTGACGGCCAGGGGATCCCAGGCGGCCGCGCGGCGAGCATGGTCGAGGGCGGCCGCCACGTCGCCCTCACTGGCGGCCGTGAGGGCCGTGTTCTCCGCCCTCTGGGCGAG
>DAIQNY010000332.1:0-2714 GCA_036788155.1 Actinomycetota bacterium
CGACGATCAGGTCGTCGCCGTGACGCTGGAACAGGTCGTCGCTCTCGACGCGCACACGCACGTAGAGATCACCGGCGGGGCCCCCGCGCAGGCCCGCCTCGCCCTTGCCTTTGATGCGGATCTTGCTGCCGTCCCTGACGCCTGCCGGGACCTTGACGTTGTACCGGCGGGTCTTCGCCTGCACCCCGGTGCCGTGACACGTGGGGCACGGGTGTTCGATGATGGTGCCCTGGCCGTGGCAACGCGGGCACGGCTCGCTGAGGGCGAACGGGCCCTGGTTGCGGGCGACCATGCCGCGGCCCTGGCACTCGGGGCAGACCTTGGGCGTGGTCCCCGGCTTGGCGCCGCTGCCGCGGCAGGTCTCGCACGTGTCCTGCTTCTCCACCGGCACGCGCACGGTGACGCCGCGAAGCGCGTCGTCGAAGGAGACGGTCACGTCGGCCTGCAGGTCGGCGCCCCGCTCGGCCTGCCTGCGGCGGCCGCGTCCTGCGCCGCCGGCTGCCCCGCCGAAGAGGTTGCCGAGGATGTCGCCCAGGTCGCCCATGTCGAACTGCTGCGCGCCGCCCTGCTGCTGCCACTGCTGGTACATGCGCGGGTCGAAACCCTGGGAGCCTCCGGGGCGGAAGCCGCCGCCGGGACCGGCGCCGAACGCGCCGAGCCGGCTGAGCTCGTCGTACTGCTTGCGCTTCTCCGGGTCGGAGAGGGTCTCGTACGCCGTGCTGACCTCTTTGAACTTCTCCTCGGCCGCCTTGTTGCCGGGGTTCTTGTCCGGGTGGTTCTCACGCGCCAGCTTGCGGAACGCCTTCTTGATCTCGTCCTGCGAGGCATTCTTGGAGACTCCGAGCGTCTGATAGTAATCGGCCATCTCCACCCACTACCTGGCCACGATGACCTTGGCCGGGCGCAGGAGCTTGCCGTGCAGGAGGTACCCGCGCTCGAGGACCACGGTCACCGTGCCCTCGTCGTACTCGTCGGACGCCTGAGCCACGATAGCCTCGTGGTACTCCGGGTCGAATGTGGTGCCCGGCTCGACCTCGATCTCCTCGAGACCGTGGCCGGCCAGCGTGCCGCGCAGTTGGTCCGCGACGAGATTGAGGCCGGCGAGCAGCTGGCCCTCCTCGTGCTTGTCGCCGGCCTCCAGCGCGCGGCTGAAGTTGTCCATGACCGGCAGCAAGGACTCGACGACCGTCTCGGCGGCACGCAGGCGCAGCTGCTCGTTGTCGCGCTGCACGCGTTTGCGGTAGTTGTCCCACTCGGCCTTGAGCCGCCGCAGGTGGTCGAGGTAGTCGTCGCGCTCCCTGATGACCGCGGCGAGCTCGTCGGCGATCGTCGCGGCCGCCGCCTCCGTAGCCTGCGCCTCGGCTGGCTCCGCGGCCTGCGCCTCGGCGGCCTCCGTGCCCTCGGCCTGCCGACCGGCGGCCTTCCCCGCGGCAGCCTCGGCCGCCTTCTCGCGCTTCTGGTCGTGGTTCGTGTGCTTCCTGTCCGTCATGTCCGTTCTCTGTCTCGTCGCTGTGCGGCGCGTCTGCTGCGGGGTAGCCGGGCCCGGCGGGGCGGGTGACGCTGCGTCACCCGCCCCGCCGGGCACCGCGGCCTCGCGCGTCAGCTCTGCGTCGCCTCGGCCTTCGAGGCGTCGACCGTCTTCTTGGCCTTGACCTCGATGCGCTTGGGCTTCTCCTCCTCGGCCTTCGGTACCGTGACGGTCAGGATGCCGTCCTCGTACCCGGCCTGGATCTCGTCGGCCTTGACGCCCTGGGGCAGTGCGAGGCTGCGCTGGAAGCTGCCGAAGCGGCGCTCCACACGGTAGTACCTCTCGTCCTCGACCTGCTCCTCGAACTTGCGCTCGCCCTTGATGGTGAGCACGTTGTCATCGACCTCGATCTCGAAGTCGTCGGGGTCCATCCCGGCGAGCTCGGCCTTGAGGACGACGGCGTCCTTCTTGTCGAAGACGTCTACCGCCGGCAGCCAGCTCTCCTGACGCCCGCCCCACACCTGGTCCACGAGCCGGTTGAACTGGTTCTGGACCTGAGTCATCTCGCGGAACGGGTCCCATCTGATGATCGCCATGGTCGACACCTCCTCTGTGTCCTCACGAGGCGGACGCGGCCGGCGAAAGCCGCGCCCGCCGGTACTCACGTCCTGGTGCTACTTGGCCTCGTCCTCGTCGATGACCTCGTAGTCGGCCTCCTCGACGTTCTCGTCTTCCTGAGGGCCGCCGGAGCCGTCGCCGGACGCGGCGGCCTGCTCCTGCTGCGCCTGCTGGTACACGGCCTCGGCCAGCTTGTGCGAGGCCTGCATGAGCGCGTCGGACTTCGCCTTGATGTCGTCGACGTCGTCTCCGTCGAGAGCCGTCTTGAGCTCGCTAGCCGCCGACTCGATCTCGGCCTTCGTCGAACTGTCGACACGATCGCCCATGTCGCGCAGGGACTTCTCGGTGCTGTACAGCAGGTTCTCGGCGCTGTTCTTGACGTCGGCCACCTCGCGCGCCTTGCGGTCCTCGTCGGCGTGCGCGTCGGCGTCCTTCTTCATGCGCTCGATGTCCTGCTCGCTCAGGCCGCTCGATGCGGTGATCGTGATCTTCTGCTCGTTGCCCGTGCCGAGGTCCTTGGCGCTCACGTGGACGATGCCGTTGGCGTCGATGTCGAACGTCACCTCGATCTGTGGGATGCCGCGCGGCGCCGGCGGGATGCCCACGAGCTGGAACTTGCCCAGCGTCT
>DAIQNY010000333.1:0-2704 GCA_036788155.1 Actinomycetota bacterium
ACGAACATGATCATGGTGAACATGCCGTTGGCGACCGTCTGGCTCACGTCGTCGACGTTGGCGTTCTGGTCGGCGATCGTGGTCGCGACCTTGGCCAGCAGGCCGTGACTGTCGGGGCCGAGCGCGGTGACGATGACGGTTGTACGCATCGAGGACGTCCCTGGGAGAGGATGGGCTGGAACAGGCGGCAAGTATACTAGATGGCCATGCCCACGCCCCCTCATCCAGGTCCCACAGACGCCACGACCGACGTACCCGGCGGCCGCCTCGACAGGCTCGACCGGGCGGCGTCCCGGCGCATGGCCATGGACTGGCCGCACCCGCGCTGGCTCACGCTCCCGCTGAGCGGAGTCTCGCTCTCGGCGAACTACGGGGTGCTCTGGTACGTCCTGTGCCTCGCGCCGCTGATCCTGGGCGCCGACCGGCCGCTGTGGAAGGCGCTGTACGTGGCGGCGCCCGTCACCCTGGTGGAGATGACGGGCTTCCTCATCAAACAGTACGTCGGGCGTCTGCGGCCGCCGGTCGCCGATCCCACGCAGCCGGAGCAGATCCCGATGCCGTACAGCAAGTCGTTCCCGTCGTCGCACGCCAGCATGGCGGTGGTCGGGACGTTCACGCTCGGCGCGCTGTATCCGCCCGCGATCCCGGCGCTCGTTGCCCTGGCCGCGGTGCTCATGTTCAGCCGCGTGTACCTCGGCGTGCACTACCTCGGCGACGTGCTCGGAGGCCTCGGGTACGGACTCGTCTGGGGCGCCGCATGGGTCCTCCTCGTGCCGACGCCGGTGTGACGTGCACGCTCTGAGCACACGCGGCGGCAAGCTGGCAGTGGTCACGGCGGCGGCCCTCGTGATCGTCATAGGGCTCGCCGCCGGCGGCGTCTTCGACGGCTGGGGCGGGGACACGGTCAAGGTCGGCCGCCCCTCCGCCGCCGTGTCCAGTTCGCCCTACGGCGGCGTCGGCGCCGCCACCGCCAAGGTGCTCGCGCAGAGCATCGGCGCGCGGCCGGCGGACTCGTGGGGAGAGATCCACGCGCGTGAGTTCATCGACGGCGCGTTCCGGCAGTACGGCTACTTCCCCCTCCTCCAGGAGTTCATCGCGCGAGGCCGCGGGCGCCGCATCCACTCCGCCAACCTCATCGCGGTCAAGGAGGGAGAGACGGCCAAGCGCCTCGTGGTCGCCGCCCACTACGACTCAACGGACACGGGCGAGGGCTATCTCGACAACGCCACCGGCGTCGGCCTGCTGCTCGAGGTCGCCGCCCGTGTCAAGCAGCTCTCCACGCCGTACACCATCGTGTTCGTCGCCTTCGGAGCCGAGGAGGAAGGTCAGCTCGGCGCGAGGCACTTCCTGCGCACCATGAGCGACGTCGACCGCGAGGCGACGATCGGTATGGTCAACCTCGAGTCACCCGCCGGGGGCGAGACGCTCACCGTCATGACCCGTCTTGGCGGCGCCACCTGGCTCCGTGACGTGGCCCTCTCCGCGGCGGACCAGCTCGGCATCCCGCTGGTCACGAGCCCGGAGGGCCCGGGTCGGCCGGCCGGCACCGTGCGGCTGCCGGCCGACGACGAGCCCTTCGCGGCCGACGACGTGCCGACCGCCGTCTTCAGCGCCGTCTCGTGGGACGACGACGGACGGCGCATGACCGCGTCGGCTGACGGCCTGCCCATCTGGCATACTCCGCGAGACACCGTGAGGTTCGTCGACGCGGCGTTCCCCGGGAGGGTCCGTACGCAGCTGCGGCAGATGTCGATCCTCCTCGAGACCCTGCTCACCAGCGAACTGGAGAAGCGCCCGTGAAGCTCGGCATCGTCGGCCTGCCCAATGTCGGCAAGACCACCCTCTTCAACGCGCTCACGCACGCACAGGCGGCCGCCACCGCCTACGCGTTCACGTCCGCCGAGTCCAATCTCGGCGTGGTCGCCGTGCCGGACCCACGGCTCGACGCGTTGCACGAGGTGCTCGAGACGCCCAAGAAGGTCAACGCGACCATCGACCTCGTGGACATCGCCGGGCTGGCCGAGGGCGCGAGCCGCGGCGAAGGCCTGGGCAACCGGTTCCTCAGCGACATCCGCGGGGTGGACGCGGTCGCGCACGTGGTGCGCGTGTTCCGCAATCCGGAGGTCGCCCAAGCGAGCGACACGCTCGACCCGCGTGCGGACGTGGACGCGGTCGAGACCGAGCTCGTGCTGAGCGACGCCGAGCTGGTGGAGCGCCGCCTGGACAAGACCCGCAAGGCGGCGCGCAGCGGCGACAAGGCGGCGAGGCACGAGCTCGAGGTGCTCGAGGCGCTGCACGCGTGGCTCCTGGACGGCGAGCTGGCCAAGCGGTTCGAGCGCTCCGCGGGAGACGAGCCGCTGTTCCGCGAGCTCGCGCTCGTGAGCGACCGGCCGGTGCTGTTCGTGCTGAACACGGATGACGACCAGAGCGCCGCGGCGGCGCTGGAGCAGCATGCGCAGTTCGCGCAGTGGGCGCGCGAGAGGGGCGACCAGGTGGTCGCCGTCGCCGCGCGCCTCGAGGCCGAGCTCGCCGACCTCGACCCGGACGAAGCGGCCGAGTTCCGTGCCGAGCTCGGCGCCGATGAGGCCGGCACGCTCGACGTCGTCCTGCGCGCCTGTTACGAGGTGCTCGGCTACATCACCTTCTTCACCGGCGACTTCCGCAGCAGCGAGTCGCGCGCCTGGCAGCTGCCCCGCGGCTGGAC
>DAIQNY010000334.1:0-2681 GCA_036788155.1 Actinomycetota bacterium
AACGCCGCCACGATGACGACCGACGGGCTCTTCATGGCGAAGTGGGAGAGCACCGCGTGCCCCAGATTGCCGACGCCGACCAGCGCCACCTCCTGGCGCGCCGCGCCGTCGAGGAAGCTGGAGATGCTGTCGACGCAAGCGGCGACGTCGTATCCCTTGTTGGGGCTTCCCGAGTAGCCGATCACCATGAGGTCGCGACGCACCTGGGCGGCGCTGACCACGGCGTGACGGGCAAGCTGGTGTGAGTAGATGCTCTCCACGCCGTCGGCCTGGAGCGTCTGCAGCAGCCGCCGGTAGCGGCTCATGCGTGAAACGGTCTTCCTCGATACCACAACGGCTCCCGGGCGGTGGGTGTGGCGTCGTCCACGTTAGTTCGTTACAGAACAAACGCTGTGAAATCTGTCACGATTCTCCTCCTCACGGCGTCCACTGTCAACACACACGCTCAAAACGAAACAGAGTCGAGCACTTGTCCAACTTGGCCAATCACGGACCCTCTCTCGTCTCTCGCGTACGTTGAACCGGCGTAATGCGGACCGGATGGTCTGCTAGAGTGCGAGCACAGCGAGCCACGGCGTTTCTCTCGCTCGGCGGGTCGTAGCCGGCCCGCCCAGACGTTGTCTCGGAGACGGTTCGACTTGGAGGTCCATTCATGACGGTGACGACGGACAAACCCGCTCACATGCGGCACATGCCGTACTTCCTCGCGCCGCTCGCGCCTTTCACCGCCGAGAGTGCGCAGGGCAGTTGGGTCACGGACACCGACGGTAACAAGTGGCTGGACTTCGTCATGGGCATCGCGGTGATGAACACCGGCTACTCGCATCCCAAGGTCGTCAAGGCGGTCCAGAGCCAGGCAGCCAAGGTGTCGCACGCGCAGATGGGAGTGTGGCGGCATCAGCCCATGCTCGACCTCGCCGCCAAGATGCAGGAGATCCTGCCCGAGGGCATGGACCAGGTGCTCTTCCAGAACTCCGGCGCGGAGGCCGTGGAGAACGCCGTCAAGCTGGCCAAGCAGGCCACACGCCGCCCGGGCGTCATCGCCTTCCAGGGCGCGTTCCACGGGCGTACCCATCTCACCATGGCGCTCACCTGCTCGGCCGTGCACTACCGCGGCCACATGGAGCCCCTCATGGGCGGCATCCATCACGCCCGCTACTGCTACCCCTACCGCACGCCGGCCAGTGAAGATCCCACCGCCTACGCGCTCGACGACGTCCGCCGCGTGCTGCGCGCCGAGATCGTCGGCGACGACGTGGCCGCCATCATCGTCGAGCCCATCCAGGGCGAGGGCGGCTTCGTCGTGCCGACCCCCGAGTTCATGCACGGTCTGCGCGCCATCGCCGATGAGATCGGCGCCAAGCTGATCATCGACGAGATCCAGGCCGGCATGGGACGCACCGGCGCGTGGTTCTGCCACGAGCACTACGGCGTCAAGCCGGACATCATCACCAGCGCCAAGGGCCTCGGTTCCGGGTACCCCATCGCCGCGATCGCCGCCAACGGCGAGCTCTGGGACACGTGCATGCCCGGCTCCATGGGCGGCACCTACGGCGGCAACGCCGTGGGCTGCGCCGCCGCCGTCGCCACCATCGAGGCGATGAAGGAAGACGGCATGCTCGAGAACGCCGCGAAGCAGGGCGAGAAGCTCAAGGCGTACTTCGAGAAGCTGCAGCAGACCTACCCTGCCATCGGCGAGGTCCGCGGCAAGGGTCTCATGATGGCCATCGAACTGGTCATGCCGGGCACCAAGGACCCGAACGCGGCCGCGGCCAAGACCTTCATCGCCGAGTGCGTCAAGCGGCGCCTCATCGTCATGGGCGCCGGCTCCTTCGGCAACTGCGTCCGCATGCTCCCAGCCCTCAACATCACGGACGAGGACCTGGAGGCCGCGACTGCCATCTTCGACGAGGTCGCGTCGATCGCGTTCGCCTGAGAGCGCACCCGCACGTCACGGTCGAGGGCGGGGCGCCGCGGCGCCCCGCCCTCGCCGCGTACGGGCCGGTCTCGTGCGTCTGCCCTGCGGACGTCGCGAGGAGGGCGGGCGTGCTAGACTCGAGTCTGTGAGCACGCCCGCCTCGTCACAGCCCCGCTTCGAGACGCGCGTGCGCGTACGCTACGCCGACACCGACGCCGACCAGGTCGTCTACTACGGGACCTACCTCACGTACTTCGAGGTCGCCCGCGTCGAGTGGCTGCGTGCGCTCGGGTACCCCATCACGCGCATCCTCGAGCAGGGCATCATCCTGCCCGTGGTGGAGGCGCGCATCCGCTATCTGCGTCCCGCGCGCGTGGACGACCTGCTCACGGTGCGTGCCACGCTGACGACGGTGGGTCCGGCGTCGTTCGCGTTCGACCACGAGATCGAGCGCGAGGACGGTCTGCTGCTCGTCACCGGCTCGACGCGGCTCGCGGTGTGCGAGCGCGACACCGCCCGCGCCTGCTCCATGCCCGCCTGGCTGCGCGGGCTGTTTGCGGCGCTCCCCGACACGGTACAGGACTAGCGATGGGCAACGTGCACAGGTTCCCGGGCGGCGAGATGCCGCCAGACTTCGAGACGAGGATGCCGGAGGATATCCAGGTGCGCTACTGCTACCGGCATCCGGAGCGGGAGACGGGCGTCTCGTGCTCCAACTGCGGCCGCCCCATCTGCCACGAGTGCATGATCCCGGCCCCCGTCG
>DAIQNY010000335.1:0-2624 GCA_036788155.1 Actinomycetota bacterium
GTCTGGCCGGGATACTCCGGGCCAGACCGCTCGCAGGTTACGCGCGGTGCGTTAGGCCGATGAACGGAGGATCGTGAGACGAGCGGCGTCATGCGTTCTCCTGCTGGCGGTCGTGGCTCTGGCCGTTACCGCGTGCGCCTCCGACTCGCCTCCACAGCCGGCGAGGTCAGTCGCCTTCGTTCCCGGTACGACCTTCCCTAGCTACGACGCCGAGGTCAGAGAAGCCCGGGTCCTCATCGCCTACGTGAGCGACGACGCCACGGCAGCGCAGGTCAAGCGGCTGGAGGAGCGGATCGCGGCGCTTCGCGAGGTGCAGCAGTATGCGTTCATGACCAAGGACGACGGTCTCGGGCTTCTCCGCTCTCGGTTCGGTCAGGATCCGCACCAGTCCCCCAGGCCGATCCTGCCGTTGCCGAGCGGCTACTGGATGCTGCTGCACGACGCAGGCGAGGCGTCGGCTGTGCGCAAGGCTCTTGCCGACGATCCGGCTCTCAGCGGCGACGGCAGCCTCTTCTCAGGCGTGAAGCCGGCATGGCAGCTGTATCTGTACTTCGACCCCGTCGGTGATGGCGACACGGCCTAACAAGCGCGTCAACCTGACGCGCCCAACGGTTTCTGTAGTAATCTCGGACCGCAGCCCGCGCAGGTTACGCGCGGTGCGTTAGACGCACAGTCGGCGAAAGGGGGGCAATGGGCTTTCTCGACAAGTTGTTCGGAGGCGCGGACAAGCCGCCGCAGGGCGGCCCGCCGCCGCAGCCGCCCTCCGAGCAGTACCTCTTCACCCTGGTCGACTACATCCAGGTGAAGGAAGGCACGGAGGGCTACGACGCTCTGACGCCCGCCGAGAGGGTGTTCTTCTGCGTCTGGACCCTCGAGGCCGAGGTCAACAACGGTGGCTTCAGCCAGTTCTACCTCAACTCGTCCGGGGACATCGCCGCTGACGTGCCCGGCGCGCTTCGTGCGATCGGCGCGGATCACACTGCCTCGCTCGTCGAGCGGGCGAACGGCCTGTTCGGCCCGGATGGCCCACCGGCCGAGCGCGATGCACGACAGGACCGCCTCGAGGACCTCGCGGAGTCCACCGAGGACGACTTTGAGGACCTCGATCAGGCCTTCCTCGAGTATCGCGACAACCTCAGCCAGCTTCTGGCCGACTACATGAAGGCCGCAGGTGGTGGCGTCTAACAAGCGGATCAAGCTGACTCGCAGCAGCGCCGACGTAGTCATCATGAACTGCCGCGCTCGCAGCTTATCCGCGGTGCGTTAGGCGCAGAGGAGGTGTCGTGAGGGGACTGGGTGCCGTCGCGCTCAAGTGCATCGGCGTACTCGTCATGGTCGGCTCGCTCCGACTCATCATCCCTGGCGTCGCGCTCCTCACCGGCGGCGAGGGAGGGCCTCCCGCGGCGATCACGGTCGCAGTCTGGACGGTGGTGCTCGCCCAGCTCCTCGTCGGCCTCTGGCTGGTGCTGCGCGGTGGTCGCCTCGCGAGGCGGTGGTTCGACGACGAGCCCGTGGCTGCGGCGCCCGCGCCGCGCATCGTCCTGCGCCTCGCACTGGTCATCCTCGGCGTGGTCTTCGTCGCACTCGCCGTCGCGGACCTCTGCGGAGCCGCCTCGTCCGGCGTCCTCACGATGTGGAGCGACTACGAGGGCTCCCTGGTCGCCTGGGACTGGCCGAGCGCACTGGTCGCCGCCATCTACCCAATCGCGCAGCTGGTCGTGGGAGTCCTGCTGATCGTCTTCGCGACGACTCTGAGCCGGCGCCTCTGGCGGGAGGTGTCGTCTCCGTTCGCCGACCTCAGCCCGCCCGCGGGGGCCGCTCCGCCGCTGACGACCACGGCGCGCGAAGAGGCGTCGCCCGCTGCCGATGTGCCTCGCGCCTAACATGCGGATCAAGCTGGCTCGCACACGGCTCTACGTTAGACTTCGTAGCGTGAGCGCTCGCAGCTTATCCGCGGTGCGTTAGCTGCATCGAGGTGAGGACCCGATGACGGTAGTCGACTGTCCGGTGTGCGGCGTCAGGGTGAACGCCCTTGCCGCTCACTGCCCGGAGTGCGCCGCCGTTCCCACGCTTTCGCCGGAGGCCGCGCGAGCCGATCTGCTCGCCCGAGGGTTGAGCGGCCCGCCCGAGCGGCACGAGCGACGGGTCTGGAGCCGGCGCCGTCGCATCGTGACGGGCCTCCTCGCTGCCCTCGTTGCGCTCGTCCTGCTAGCGCCACTGTGGCTCGGGTACTTCGGCCCCGAGACGGCGGTCTGGGCGCGGGTATGGCGACCCTGGCGCTCGGAGGTCTCGGTCGAGCTGCTGTCAACGCCGACGCAGGCGACGGCTTCCGACCGTGTGCGGGCCGAGAGCCGTTTCAACGACCCCTGGCCCGGCGAGGCGCTCACGCCGGGATCGCAGCAGCTCTTCCACACCGTGGAGCGTCCGTCGCCCCTCCTGCCCTGGATCGTCACGGCGACCTATACGGGTGGGTGACCGTCTTGCCGAGAACACCAGCGGGAGCAGCTAACAAGCGCGTCAACCTGACGCGGTCAACGGTTTCTGTAGTAACTTGGAGCCGCAGCCCGCGCAGGTTACGCGCGGTGCGTTAGCGAGACCGCTGAACCCAGACGGCCGACGGAGGG
>DAIQNY010000336.1:0-2565 GCA_036788155.1 Actinomycetota bacterium
CACCAGGGAGACGGCCGGCAGCAGGAGGGTGGGCACGAGAGAGAAGTCCGGCAGACGGGGTGCGGGCAACGAGCGCGAGATGGGCGCGATATCTCCGATCACATGCACGGACGCAGGGTGCAGCAGGGCGACGGCGGCCGTCATGCCGACGAGCACGAGCGCCATTGCGAAGAGCTTGAGGCGCGTCCGCCGCAGCAGCAGGACGACGACGACGGTGGCCAGGCCGATCAACGTGGTCCACGCGTCCGACTCCCCTGGGTGCAGCATCAGGTCGGCGGCGCGCAAGAGCCTGTTGTCGTACCGGCTCGTGAAGCCGGTGAGCGCGCCGAGCTGGGAGAGCAGGATCTGCACGGAGACGCCCGCCATGAGGCCGACCATCACGGCGTTCGAGACGAACCGAACCAGTCCGCCGGCACGCAGCAGGCCGGCGACGAGCATGACGACGCCGGTCAGTGCGGCGAGCGTGAAGAGGCCGGCGACCCGCCGCTCGGGCGGGAGCGCCGTCAGCGCGCCACCGGCGGCCAGGCACAAAGCTGCCGTGGGCACGATGGGCATGCGCTGAGACCCGCTCGTGAGCGCTCCCGCCGGCGTCCCGACGGCCACCGCATAGAGCCCGTGGACCGGAGGCACGCCTGCGAGCATCGTGTACGCCATGGCGTTGCCGATCTGGTTTGCGCCGACAGTGAAGCCGGCGACCAGGTCGTGCGCGAGATCGCGGCGCGAGGACGACGAGGGCCGCCTCACCCCGCCCCCCCGCGATCAGCTCCCTGAAGACGCATCGCCGGCCTGCGCGTAGGCCCTCTGAAGGACCTCCGCCACCTCGGGCCGTGTGAACCACTCGGGCAGCCTCCTGCCCTTGGCCAGGTACTCCTCGCGCACCTGCGTGCCCGAGATGGACGAGACGCGGGCGCCGTACGGGACCTCGTTGAGCTCTACATACCGGTCCTCGTCGGTGAGGTAGGCAAGCTCGCGCGCCAGGATCGTCTTCACCCCTATCTCGTCCGAGTAGTGTTCGGCCATGGCCTGCGCGTCGTAGGGCCCGTAGAAGGGCACCCCGTGCGAGTCCGGGCCGGGCCCCGCATGGTCCCGCCCGACGATGAGGTGCGTGGCCCCGTAGTTGCGACGGATGATGGCGTGCCAGACCGCCTCGCGCGGCCCCGCGAAGCGCATCGCCAGCGGCATCAGGGAGAGCAGGGTGTCGTCTGGGTCGTAGTAGGTGTCGACCAGGACCTCGTAGGCCTCCACGCGAAGGGCGGCGGTGACGTCCTGCGGCCTGGTGACGCCCACAGCGGGGTGGATGAGCAGCGTGCCGCCGACCGCCTGGAGGGCGCGCTTGGTGAGTTCCTCGTGGATGCGGTGCATGGGGTTGCGGGTCTGGAAGGCGACCACCGTGGAGTGCCCCATCGCGGAGAGGCGCGTGCGCAACTCCGCGGGCGTGCGGCACAACGGCCCGTGCAGCCGGTGACGCGGAAGGTCGAAGACCCGCGGCCTGCCGGCGAGGTAGTGGCTGGGCCAGTTCTTGGCCTCGATCACCAGTGGATGCGCGCTGTCGCGGCCGCCGAGCACCGCCCGCATCTCGCGCAGCACGTCGGCGGGATAGACCTCGTCCACGTCGAGCACGGCGAGGATGACCCCCTGCTCGTCCGACAGCGCGATCTCACGCGGGTGCCCTCGCAGTACCTCCTCGCGACAGGGCAGGGCGAGGGGGATCGGGAAGAGCTCGCCGCCGGTCAGCCGCATCTCGTACAGGACCGACTCGTACTCGCTGCGCGACATGAAACGGTCGAGCGGGGAGAAGGCTCCTACCGCCAGCATCTCCAGGTCGTACTGGGCGCGGAGTGAGAGCGGCACCACCGGCAGGTTCTGCGCCCGCTCCAGCAGTTCCGCACGCTCGTCCTTGTCGTGGACGATGAGGTCGACGAGCCCGTGTCCTCCGAACGGCGTGATGAGCTCGCACCCGCCGGACGCGTCGTGCTGGACTTCGCTGCTGGCGTCGGCGTGGTTCACTGCGGGGCTCCTCACGGAGGTGGTGCGGGGATCGGGTCGCCGGCGGGGGCGACGGTGGGTGTCGCCGGGGAGGACGCGCCTGCGGCGCGTCCTCCCCGGGACTCACGGTGCGTCACGGACGAAGCCGCTCCGCGTACATCTTCTCGTACAGCGGCTGGCACTTCTCGTACATCTCCCTGAGCTCGGGCACGTCGTCGACCGTGTACCCGAAGTCTTCCATGTCCTTCTGGAACCCCGTGCTGTCGCCGGCGTCCAGGTGCCACATCTCCCAGTCCTTCCACTCCTGCTTGAACTCGGGCTTCCAGGTGAGCGACTCGGGCAGGAACGGGATGCCGACCTTCTCACAGTACTGCTTGACCACGGACGCCGCATCGATGAGCAGGTCCTCGGCGTCGACGACCGCCGGCACGTCACCGGTGATCTTCTTGGCGAGCTCGAACAGCTTGTACTGGGACTCGAAGCCGATCTCGCGCAGCGTCACCGTGGGATCGAGCTTGTGGTACGAGACGAGCGTCAGGGCGGGGTCGCGGATGATGAACGTGTTGGTGAACTTCTTCA
>DAIQNY010000337.1:0-2523 GCA_036788155.1 Actinomycetota bacterium
TGTAAACGCCGGTCGAAAACCGCGGCGCCTGACGGGGCGGTCGAAAACCGCGGCACCCCTTGCCGCCGGCGGGAGCCGGAGCAGATTGGTCGGGGCTTATCCCTGGACCGATCCGCTCTCGAGCTTCCGGAGGCACGGAGGTGTACAAGGACATGGAGCAATGGGCCGCCATTCGCCGTCGGGTCCTGCGGGAGGGCGTGAGCAAGCGCCAGATCCTGCGGGAGACCGGCATGCACTGGACGACGCTGGAGAAGATCCTCACCCACAGCGCGCCGCCGGGCTACCGGCTACAGCAACTTCGGGATAAGCCCAAGCTGGGCCCGTACGTGGACCGTATCCGGGTGATCCTGCGCCAGGACAAGCAGGTGCCGAAGAAGCAGCGGCACACGGCCAAGCGGATCTTCGAGCGGCTGCGGGAGGAGGGCTACACGGGCGGCTACACGGTGGTGAAGGAAGCGATCGTGGAGATCCAGCGCACGAGCGCCGAGGTGTTCATGCCGCTGGTGCACCGGCCTGGCGAGGCGCAGGTGGACTACTTCTTCGCCCTGGCCAGGCTGGGCGGGGTGTTGCAGAAGGTGGCCATCTTCCTGATGGCGCTGCCGTACAGCGACGCGTTCTTCATGATGGCCGTGCCGCGGGAGTGCACGGAGAGCTTCTGGGAAGGGCACGTGCGGGCGTTCACGTTCTTCGGGGGCGTGCCGACACGGATCACCTACGACAACAGCAAGATCGCGATCGAGGCGATCGTCGGCGTGCACAGCCGTCAGCTCACGGACGCGTTCCTGCAACTGTCCAGCCACTACCTGTTCGACCACCACTTCTGCACCGTGCGCCGGCCCAACGAGAAGGGGCTGGTCGAGGGCACGGGCGGCTTCGCCCGGCGCAACTTCCTGGTCCCGGTGCCAGAGGCGGCCGACTACGACGCCCTGAACGCCTCCCTGCTGGCGTGCTGCCGCAGCGACCTGCAGCGCCGGCTGCGGGGCCAAGTGGCCACCAAGGCGGAGCTGCTCAGGGACGATCAGGCCGCGTTCCTGCCGCTGCCGGCCGCCCCGTTCGACGCCTGCCGCAAGCAGGCCGTCCGGGCGAACTCTCTCTCGCTGGTCCGCTTCCAGAGCGCTGACTACTCGGTGCCGGTGGACTGTGCCCACCACCTGCTGACGGTGAAGGGCTACTGGGACCGGGTGGAGATCTGCCGCGGCGTCGCGACGGTGGCCCGGCACCGGCGCCTGTGGACCAAGGGCGAGGTCGTCTACGAGCCGCGCCACTACCTGCCGCTGCTCGAGCGCAAGCCCGGCGCCCTGGATCACGGTCGGCCGCTGCAGGCGCTCGATCTGCCGGAGTGCTTCGCCGTGCTGCGTCGTCGCCTCGAGAACGAGCTCGGACACCGGGGGACCAAGGACTACATCACCGTGCTGCGGCTGCTGGAGAAGCACTCTACCCGTCGCGTGGCCGCGGCGGTCACCAGGGCCCTGGCCACCGGCGCGCCGTCAGCCGACGTGGTGGTGATGTACCTCTACCCCGACGCGCGGACCGAGCCCGGCACGTTCGTGCTGGCCGGCAGGCCGCAACTGCGCGCGGTCCAGATCGCGCCGCCGCGCCCCGACGCCTATCGCGAGCTGCTGGTCGGGGAGGTGGCGTCGTGAACGAGGTGAAGACGACGGTGCTGCTCGAGCACCACCTGCGGGCCCTGAAGCTGCCGACCGTGCTGCGCGAGTACGTGCCGGTAGCCGCGGCCTGCAGCCAGGACAAGGCCGATTACGCGACCTACCTGCTGCGTCTGACCGAGCGGGAACTGCTCGATCGTGAGCGCCGCGCCGCCGACCGCCGGCTGCAGGCGGCCCGGCTGCCGGTGGTCAAGACCCTCGACGCGTTCGACTTTAGCTGCCAACCGTCCGTGAACGAGGCCCTGGTCCGTGAGCTCATGCGCGGCCAGTACATCGCCAACCACGAGAACGTCCTGATCGTTGGCAACAGCGGCACCGGCAAGACCCACCTCGCCACGGCCCTCGCGTTCGCCGCCTGTGCTCAGGGCCGCAAAGTCCGGTTCTTCACCGTCACCCAGCTGGTCCGCCTGCTGCTCGAGACGCGGGAGGAGCGAACCTCGCAACGGCTCTTCGCCCAGCTCGAACACTGTCACCTGCTGGTCTTGGACGAGCTCGGCTACGTCCCGTTCACCAAGATCGGCGCCGAGCTCCTCTTCGAGGTCGTCAGCCGCGCCTACGAACGCCTGAGCCTGATCGTCACCACGAACCTGCCGTTCGAGGCCTGGACCGAGGTGCTAGGCTCGGAGCGCTTGACCGGCGCTCTGCTCGACCGCCTCACCCATCGGGTCCACATCCTGGAAGCGAACGGCGAGAGCTACCGGCTCCGGGAAGCCAAGACCCGGCAGAGAAGAACCAGAGTTACGCCAGCGAAGACGAGCTGAGAGGAAGGTGTTGACGCCCCTCCCCAAGGGGCCTACCACTGTCGCGGGTGCCGCACTTTTGGACCGGCCCCTGCCGCACTTTTAGACCGGCGATCACA
>DAIQNY010000338.1:0-2481 GCA_036788155.1 Actinomycetota bacterium
CCGGCCGCCGCGGCGTTCGTCGCCGAGGTCGGCGCCGCCGGGCCTCCTCGTCTGCCACTGCCGGCGGCCGCGGTGGACGAGCTGCTGCTGGTGCACTCCTGGGTCGAGGCGCACCGGGCCGCGCCCGGCGTCGTCGACCTGCAGGAGTACCTGGCGGGCGGCGAGGATACGGTGTCCGCCGCCGCCCGCCTGCTCGCCGCCGTCAGGCTCGCCGCCGGCGGCGATCCGGAGCCCGCTCCCGCCGCCGCACCGGGGATCACGACGGCGTCCTGACACGCCCGTCACGGCGGCTCACCGGCGCCCTTTTCTGAAACGCCCGGCGTCGGGGCGAACAGGCGCCGCAACGGAGAGGGGCGGGCGGGAGACTCCTTCGAGTCTCCCGCCCGCCCCTCGGCGCCCGGCGCGCGCCGTCAGGCGCGGCAATCCGACGAGCCGCGGCCCTCCCGGGTCATTCCTCCATCGCCCTCGGGCGCCGCCGCACGAGCACCAGCACAACGACGACCACAGCCGCGGCGACCGCGACGCCGACGATGATCCACGTCGTGGAACCGCCGCCGCTGGTCTCGGCCGCGACGGCCGTCTTCGGCTTGATGGTCAGGAAGTTGGCGTACCCGCCGTTGCCGAACGGTGGGACGAGCGTGTTGCCGTTCGGATGCGGGATCGCGATGTACCCCTCCCACTTGGCCGTGTTGTAGGCCTCGAAGTCCGGACGGTAGTCGGTGACGATGTACGGCGACTGCTCGTACAGGATCTGCTGCATCCGGTCGATGAGCTCTTTGCGCTTGTTCGGATCCAGCTCGACGGCCTGCTGCTTGTAGAGCTCCTCGTACTCCGGGTCGGTCCAGAAGCAGTCGCTCCAGTTGCCGATCTGGGCCTCGGTGAAGTAGCTCAGCATCGAACCCGGGTCGTAGTCGAGGTACCAGCCCCACAGGAACATGTCGAAGTCCGGCGTGAGGACGTCCCCCTCGTAGTTGAGGATCGTGTCGCTCAACGTGGACGAGTCCATCACCGAAAGCTCGACCGGGATGCCGACGTCCTTGAACCAGCCGGCGATGAGCTTGCCCATCTGCTGTTCTTCTGAGGACTCAGAGCGGGCGATCAGGCGCAGCTCGATGGGCTCGCCCTTGAACTCGCGCACGCCGTCGCCGTCGCCGTCCGGATATCCGGCGGCATCGAGCAGCTCGGCGGCCTTGGCCGGATCGTACGTGTACTTGATGTCGGCCGGGGGCTCCCAGTGCCAGTCCGGATCGCTGTAGTAGTCCGGAGGGATGATGGTCGTCCCGGGGACGGTCGAGCCCATCATGATCAGGTCGACCGCCTTCTGCAGGTCGATGGCGTAGTTCATCGCCTGGCGGAACTTGACGTCCTTCAGGGCCGGGTGTCCCTTGCTGGGTCCCTCGTAGCAGTTGAAGGCGAGCTCGTCGAACGCGTCCGTGACGATGGCGCGCGCCTCGATGTTGGGGTCGCTCTCGAGCTGCTTGACCTGTGTCGGCACCAGGTTGCAGGCGCCGTCGATGGTGCCGGCCTTGATGTCCTGCAGCATGGTGTCGCCGTTGGTGTAGTACGTGAAGAAGATCTCGTCGATGGCCGGCTTGGGGCCCCACCAGTGAGGATTGGCGATGAGACGGACGTAGTTGTTCTTCTTCCACTCGACGCACTTGAAGGGGCCGGAGCCCACGTACGGCGGGGTGTTCTGGTACTTCTTCCCCACATCCTTGACAGGGATCTTGGACCAGATGTGCTCGGGCAGGATCGGCACCCAGTGGCGCGTCATGTCCGGCTTGGGCTTGGAGCACACGAACTCCACCGTGTAGTCGTCGATCGCGGTGGCCTTCTCGATGAGATTGGTGTACGCGGTGAGGTTGGACGTCTGGTCGGGGTTGTTGACGATGAAGTTGTAGGTGAAGGCGACGTCCTTGGCGGTGAGCGGCACGCCGTCGTCCCACATCGCGTTCTTGCGCAGCGTGAAGGTCCACGTGAGACCGTCGTCGCTGACCGCCCAGTCGGTGGCCAGGCCGGTCGAGTCCTCGCCCTTCATCGGCGCGAGCTTCTCCGGATCGTACCCGACGAGCGAGTCATAGCTGAGGTACCACATCTCGAACGCCGGCGACTCGAAGCCGATGAACGGGTTGAGGTTGTCCGGCTGGCGCGTCCAGCCGACCTTGTAGACGACCTTGCCGGAGTCGCCGGCCGGCGATGCCGCGGCGTCGGGTGAGGCGCTCTCCGAGCCGGACGCGTCCATGGCCCACACGAGGCCCATGACGGCCACCACCGCCACGACGAGCAGGACGAACGCTGGATGAATACGTCGTGATTGGGTCACGATCTCCCCCCCTTTGGATCGCTGATGCCCGTCGCGCCGACGATGCCCCCACAGCTCAGCGACGACTTGAGACCATGGTGTCACATCGGCCCCCGGTCACCAAGTCCGGTAGCCTTACCGATTTGACGCCGGGCGGGGCGAGAATCGTCGATTGCACG
>DAIQNY010000339.1:0-2473 GCA_036788155.1 Actinomycetota bacterium
GACCTCGAGCTCCTTGAAGCCGGTGTCGATGCGGACGGCCTCGAACCCGGCACGCGCGTCATCCATGATCGTCTCCTTGTCCGGTGCGTGGCTCTGGCTTGACCAGCGAGGACGGAGCGCCCGCCGGCGCTGTCGCCTGTGCCCCGGCGGCTCCGCCGTCCTCCGCCGCGCAGGGCGTCCCCGCGAAGGCACGGACCGCGCCTTTGCCGGGACGGGCGGCGAGGCGCAGCCGGTTGAGCGCCTCGCGCCGCGACTCCCCGAGCCGCGGCGCGAGGACCACTCCGACCGCGGCGCCGATGACGCCGCCGACGATCGCGCTCCGCTTCCCCATGTGTCCACTCTACCGGGACGCGCCGTCCTTGCGAAACACGAGCCCCTCGTCTTCAACCTCGACGTGGATGGTGTCGCCGTCGACGAACCCGCCGGCGAGCAACTCCCGCGACAGCGGGTTCTCGATGAGCCGCTGGATGGCCCGCTTGAGCGGCCGCGCCCCGAAGCGCGGGTCGTATCCCGCGTCCGCGACCAACCTGCGGGCGTCCTCGGATACCTCGAGCTGCATGCCCTGGCCCTCCACCAACTGCCGGACATGCGCCAGCAGCAGCTCCACGATCTGCTCCAGCTCGTCGCGGCCGAGGCCGTGGAACACGATGGTCTCGTCGATGCGGTTGAGGAACTCCGGCCGGAACGTCTGCCGCAGCGCGTTCATCAGCCGGTCCTCGACGACCTCGTACTCCTGCTCCATCGTCTCAGCGTCGGGGATGAGCTCGGCGCCGACGTTGCTGGTCATGATGACGACGGTGTTCTTGAAGTCGACGGTGCGGCCCTTGTTGTCGGTGAGCCGGCCATCGTCGAGTACCTGCAGGAGCATGTTGAACACGTCCGGGTGCGCCTTCTCGATCTCGTCGAAGAGCACCACACTGTACGGGTGCCGGCGGACGGCCTCGGTGAGCTGGCCGCCCTCCTCGTAGCCCACGTAACCGGGCGGAGAGCCGACCAGGCGGCTCACGGAGAACTTCTCCATGTACTCGCTCATGTCCAGCCGCACCATCGCGGTCTCGTCGTCGAAGAGGAACTCGGCCAGCGCGCGAGCGAGCTCGGTCTTGCCCACGCCCGTCGGACCGAGGAACAGGAACGAGCCGATGGGCCGCTTCGGGTCCTTGAGCCCGGCCCGCGCCCGGCGCACGGCCTCGGACACGGCCACGACGGCCTTGTCCTGGCCGATGACCCGCTGGTGGAGCCGCTCCTCCATCTTGAGGAGCTTGTCGGCCTCCTCCTCCTTCATGCGCTGCACCGGGATGCCGGTCCACTGGCTGACGATCCCCGCGATGTCGTCTCCGTCGATGGTCGCCTCGGCGATGCCCTTGTCGGCCAGCCAGGCCGCTTTGGCGGTCACGAAGGTCTGCTGGATCTTGTCGGTCTGCTCCTTGAGCTGGGCGGCGCGCTCGTAGTCCTGCGCCTCCACGGCGGCGGCGCCTTCGCGCGTCAGCTCCTGCAGCCGCCGCTCCATCTCGCGCAGGTCCGGCGGCAGCATGGTCGCCTCGATGCGCATCTTGCTGGCCGCCTCGTCGAGCAGGTCGATGGCCTTGTCCGGCAGGAACCGGTCGCCGATGTAGCGGTCGCTCAGCACGGCCGCCTCGCGGATGGCCTCGTCGGTGATCTTGACCTTGTGGTGCGCCTCGTACTTGTCGCGCAGGCCCTCGAGGATCGCCATCGTCTCTTCGACGGTGGGCTCGCCGACCAGGATGGGCTGGAAGCGCCGCTCCAGCGCAGCGTCCTTCTCGACGTTCTCGCGGTACTCGTCGAGCGTCGTCGCGCCCACGCACTGGAGTTCGCCGCGGGCGAGCATCGGCTTCATCATGTTGCTCGCGTCCATGGCTCCCTCGGCCGCGCCGGCGCCGACCACGGTGTGCAGCTCGTCGATGAAGAGGATCACGTCCTTGCTGCGCTGGATCTCGTCCAGGGCGCCCTTGAGCCGCTCCTCGAACTCGCCGCGGTACTTGGCCCCGGCGACCATGCCGCCGAGGTCGAGCGCGAGCACGCGCTTGTCGCGCAGCGGCTCGGGGACGTCGCCGTCCACGACCTTCTGCGCGAGGCCCTCCGCGATGGCCGTCTTGCCCACGCCCGGCTCGCCGATGACGACCGGGTTGTTCTTGGTCCGGCGGCTCAGCACCTGGATGACGCGCTTGATCTCCTCGTCGCGGCCGATGACCGGGTCGAGCTTGTCGTCCCGGGCCATGGCCGTGAGGTCGCGCGTGTACTTCTTGAGCATGCTCTCGCCGGTGGCGGTGGCCTCGTAGTCCGTCCCGGTGGCGCGCACCTGCGCAAGCGCGTCGCGGAGGCGCTCCTCCGTGATGCCCACGTCCTTGAGGATCGCGCTGCCGGGACCCTCGCCCTCGAGCAGGATGCCGAACAGCAGATGCTCGGTGCCGACGAACTCGTCGCCCATCTGCTGCGCCTCTTGCACGGCCAGGTC
>DAIQNY010000340.1:0-2463 GCA_036788155.1 Actinomycetota bacterium
TGCAGGCTGCGGCCGGTCGCGGAAACGATCCCGGCGGTGATGGAGAAGTTGTACCCGAGCGGGTTTCCGATGGCGACCACGGGCTCACCGACGACGACCTGGTCGGAGTCGCCGAGAGGTAGCGGCTTGATGCGGACCTTGCCGGGGTCGACCTTGATCACGGCGACGTCGCTGCCGATGTCGACGCCGACCAGCTCCCCTTGGACTCGCTGTGTCTCCGAGCCGCCCTTGTTGAACACGACGGTCACGTTGCTGGCGCGCTGACCACTCTCGTCCACAACGTGCGCGTTGGTGAGGATGTAGCCTTCGTCGTCGACCACGAAGCCGGTGCCGAGGGCCTGGGCGCTCTGGGTCTGGCCGAACTGGTCCATCCCCGCGCCCCCGAAGTCGGAGAGCACCATGACGACCCCGCCGGACAGATCTTTGTAGATCTGGTCGGGGGAGAGCCCGCCTGAAGTGGCCGGTGCACTGTACACGGTCGGCGTTTCCGGCGTTGCCTGAACGACCGTCTTGTTGACCTCGCCGAGGTCGAAGACGAACACAAGCAGGAGTACGACGGCGGCCGCGGCGATCGCGCCGCCGGCGAGACCCGCCAGGAATCCTTTGAACTTCATGCCTTTCGTCCCTTCCGTTCTTGAGGTCGGCGGCAGGGCCGGAGTCGCTGGGCCCTGGCGTACAGTCGGCTACGAGCATGCCCGTTGCGTATTACCTGTCCTCTACGGCGGATTATGCAACCACGGAGCGTAGGTTAAGACTCGTGAACGCGTTCTCTCCGGTCACGAGCCCTGGCGCCGCCGCCGGTCGCCCGGAGCGCGCGGCAGGCGCACGCTGAAGCGCGCACCCTCGTTGGACGGCGACTCGGCCGTGATGCTTCCGCCCATCATCTCCGTGAGCTCGCGGGCGATGGAGAGGCCCAGGCCTGCGCCGGTCGTGGTGCCTCGGTCCTCGCGGCCGCGATGGAAGCGTTCGAACACGTGCGGCAACTCCTTGCTCGAGATACCCGGGCCGTCGTCGGCGACGACCACGACGGCCTCCGTCTCCTCAAGCGCTATCGAAAGCCGCACGAAGCTGCCCGGCGGCGAGTACTTGACGGCGTTGTCGATCAATGCCCGCAGCACCTGGACGAGGCGCTGCTCGTCGCACCACGCCGTCTGCCCCTCGCCGCCGTCGATCGAGAGGCTCAGACCCTTGGTCTGCGCCTGCGCCTGGAACTCGTCCAGTACCGACCGTCCGGCAGTGTGGAGGTCGACGTGCTCGAGGTTCAGCTCGAAGGAGCCGGCTTCGACGCGCGACAGGTCGAGCATGCTCACCGCCATGGTGCGCAGGCGGTCCACCTGCTGGCGCATGATCTGCAGGAACTCGCTCTGCTCCTGGGCGCTGAGCCCGCCCTCGTCGATAAGCTCCAGCGAGCCGGCGAGCGAGAACAACGGGGTCTTGAACTCATGGGACGCGTTGGCGATGAGATCCTTGCGCGCGCGCTCGAGCCGCGCCCGCGCGGTCACATCATGGAGGACGACGATGGAGGTGAAGTCGGCGCCGCCGGCGACCGGGTACGTGGTCGCCTCGAGGGTGACGTCGTCGTGGGCGAACACGACCGTGTCGACGTCGACGTCGGCGTCTTTCTGTGAAGCATGCCAGAGATTCACGACGTCCGCCGGCAACGCTTCGCCGATCGTGGCCCCGACGGTCACGGGCGCGCCGAGCAGGATGGCTGCGGCCGGATTGGCGATGGTGACGGCGCCTTCTGCCGACAGGCCGATGACGCCTTCGCTCAGGTCGTTCAGCAGTATCTCGACGCGGTCGCGCTCGTACTCGACCTGAGTGAACGCGCTGCGCAATCTGTCGGCCATGACGTTGAACGTGTCGGCCAACTGGCCGATCTCATCCTCGATGGTCTCGGGTACCTTGGCGGAGAGGTCGCCGCCGGCGATGAGCTCGGCGCTGCGCTCGATGCGCTTCAGGCGGCGGGCGATGAAGTACGAGGCCATATAGCCGAGCAGCAGGCTGAGGCCGAGCGCCAGGACCGTGGCGAACAGGAACTGGCGCTGCACGGCGTCCACCGCGTTGTCCACGTCTTCCAGTGAGGAGATGACGAGGACGACGGCGAGCACGGTCTTCCCGGTGTTCTTGGAGAACAGCGGGACCGCCGTTGCGGCCACCCGGCCGCTCGCCGTCGTCACCGTGCCCTGCGAGACTTCGCCCCGGGCGACGGCCCTCCCGAGCATCGGGTAGGCGGGCACCTCCAGCGGGTCCTGGCTGCCCGAGTCCTTGCGCGGCACGAGGTCGCGGGTGTACACGATGACCCGTCCCCCGAGGCGGGCCGCGATCCTGCTTACCGTCAGACCCAGCGCTTCCTCATCGCTCACGCTGAGCTCGCCGGAGGCCGAGTCGTATCTGATCCACTGGCTGACGGTCTCACTGATGAGGCGGGCGTTCAGGCGCTGGTCGGCAAGCTTCTGATCC
>DAIQNY010000341.1:0-2449 GCA_036788155.1 Actinomycetota bacterium
TCGGGCGGTGGCACATCGACCCAGCCCCCGCCGTCGTGAACCCGCGTCAAGCCCTCAGACGCGCCGCCCTGCCGCTCCTGCTCGCGGCCGCCATCCTGTGGCCGGCGGCCGTTCCGGCGGCGGCGGGCGCCGACCCCTGGACGCCCGTGAAGGCGCCGTGGTCGGCGAGTGACTTCGTGGCCGACATCGTGACCTTCGGCGCCACCGGCCTTGCCGCAGTGGGAGACGAGGGACGGATCTCCCTCACCCGGGACGGAGGCAAGAGCTGGACCACCGTCGTGCCGCCGGGCCGGCAGGCGACGGTGTTCACCGCCGTCGGCTTCACGACCGCCGGCAACGGCGCCGTGGCGTCGGGCGGGCTCCTGCTGGTCACCGCGGATGGAGGGACCACCTGGAGCCTCCCCTCCTACGTCGGCAGCGGAGGACCGGCGTCCGTCAACGACATCTCGATGCGCGGGTCCGCCGCCGTGGCCGTGGGCGACGACGGCGTCATCCTGGAGAGCGCCGACGGGGGGCAGACGTGGAGCCGCGCCGACTCCCCTGTGACCGGCGATCTGACCTCCGTTGCCATCGCCACGGACGGCACGTCCGTCGCCGGCACACGCGACGGTCACGTGCTCACGCGCCGCGACGGAGCGTGGACCGTCGCCCACAGCGCCGCCGCACCCATCACCTCCGTCGCCGGCGCCGCGACACCGGTGTGGGGAGATGGCACGCCGGACATCTTCGCCGCCGCCGGCGGAGACGTGTTCGGCAGCGACGACGGTACGGTGTTCGCGCCGCTCCCGGGCGTGCCGGACCTGGGCAGCCAGGGAGCGGCGCACCTCGCCTGGGCGGGCGGACCCACGCCGCGACTCCTGGTGGCCACGGGCGCGCAGGCCGGCTTCTCCGTCCTCGCGACCGCGGACTGGTACCAGGCAGAGCCGGGCGCGCCGGGGGTCATTCGCGCCGCGGCGCCCGGCGGGCAGAGCGCAGCGTACGTGCTCGGTGAGGACGGAGCTCTGCTGCGCACGCTCAGCGCCGGGTTCGAGCCGGCCACGCTGACCGCGGGCAAGAGCCGGCTCGTGGCAGGCAAGTCCACGAGGCTCCGCGCGACCGGCCTGATCGCCGCCAAGGGCACGCTGCGGCTGCGCTCGCGCGCGCCGGGCGGCTCCTGGCAGTCCGTCCGCAGCTGGGCGTGGCGCGACGCCGATTGGGAGCGCACCGTATCGCTCGAGGTCTCACCGTCGCTGACCCGCGAGTACCGGCTGGAGTTCGCGTACGGCAAGACCGTGACGCCGATCTCGCCAGTGCTGAGCGTCGCCGTCGTCCCGCGCGTCAAGACCGCGAAGACCAGCTACACCCTTCGCCGCGGCGCCGTCTTCCGCTTCTCCGGCAGCGTCGCCCCCCGGCTCCGGGGCGAGAGAGTGCAGCTGCTCACCGACAGGGGCGGGAAGTGGCGACCGGTGAGCGGGCAGTCCTGGGTGCGGCTGCAGAACGGCCGCGCGTGGACCAGTCGAGCCTTCGGGACCCCGGTGGCGGAGACCTACCGGCTGCGGGCCTACCTGCCGGCCACCTCCAGGCACGCCGCTTCGTACAGCCGTATCGTCAAGGTGACCGTCCGCCGCTAGCCCACGGACGCCGGCCTCACTCCCACTCGATGGTGCTGGGCGGCTTGCTCGAGACGTCGTAGACCACGCGGTTGACCTCGGACACCTCGTTGATGATGCGGGAGGCCAGGGTCTCGAGCAGGTCGTACGGGAGCCTGGCCCAATCGGCCGTCATGGCGTCGTCGCTGGTGACGGCCCTGATCGCGATGGGGTACCCGTAGGTGCGCTCGTCGCCCTGCACGCCGACGCTGCGGATCACGGGCAGGATCGCGAAGCTCTGCCACAGCTCGCGGTACAGCCCGGCCTTGCGGATCTCCTCCTGCACGATAGCGTCGGCGCGCTGCAGGATGTCGACGCGCTCGCGGGTGATCTCGCCGATGATGCGGATGGCCAGCCCGGGCCCCGGGAAGGGCTGCCGCCAGACGATGTGCTCCGGCAGCCCCATCTCCTCGCCCACGGCGCGGACCTCGTCCTTGAACAGCCAGCGGAGCGGCTCCACGAGCTCGAAGTCCATCTTCTCGGGCAGACCGCCGACGTTGTGGTGGCTCTTGATCTTGGCCGCCTGGCGCGTGCCGCTCTCGATGACGTCGCTGTAGAGCGTGCCCTGCACCAGGAACTTGGCGTCGGTGAGCTTGCGCGCCTCCTCCTCGAAGCAGCGGATGAACTCCTCGCCGATGATCTTGCGCTTGCGTTCGGGCTCGGTGACGCCCTTGAGCTTGTCCAGGAAGCGGTCGCTGGCGTCGACGGCTACGAGCGGGATGCCGAACGTCCCGGAGAAGGTCTCGACCACGCGGTCGGCCTCGCGCATACGCATCATTCCCTGGTCGACGAACACGCAGGTGAGCCGGTCGCCGATGGCC
>DAIQNY010000342.1:0-2438 GCA_036788155.1 Actinomycetota bacterium
CAGGATCGCCCCGCCGGTGGTCGCGAACAGCACGACCAGCCCGCTCAGCTTGAGCGAGGCCCCCAGCGCGAACTGCGAGACAACGGTCTGCAGCGGTCCGTTCGCGATGAGGACGAAGATCAGCATCCAGACCGCGTCCGTCACGCCGCCGGTCCCGAGCGCGACGAGGACGGCGAACGCACCTCCGATGAACGCGCCGAACATCGGGATGTAGTTGGTGAACCATTGCACCACGAAGATGGTGAAGGCCAGCGGCACGCCCAGCACCAGCGCGCCGGCGCCGACCACGGCTCCGTTGAAGACGCCGATGAGCGTGCTGCCCCAGATGTAGCCGCGCAGGAAGCGCGCGCTGTTGGCGAGGATCGAGTACCCGACCGTCGGCGGCACCGGCCCCATGTGGTGAGAGAACCAGCGACCGATCCGCCTGCCCCCGATGAGCACGTACACGAGGATGTTGAGCCCGATGAACACGCCGAACGCCATGGTGGCCAGGGAACTGATGCCCTGGAGCGCCCCGCCGAAGATGCCCCTGGCCCAGCTCCCCATGCTGCCGGTGAGGCTTTCCTTGGCCGAGTGGATGATGTCCGGGTCGATGTTCAGACCCGACAGCGTGTCGTCGATCCACTGCACCGCGGACTCGACCTGGGTCTCGATGGTCGGCCATTGTCTGATGACGCCGACCGTCATCAGCGCGAGCAGCCCGAACGCGCCGACGATGATGAGCATGGTCACGAGGAAGGCGCCCCACGCACGGCCCACATGGTGCCGCTCGAGCCAGTCGACGGCCGGCATGAACGTCGCGCCCAGCAGGACGGCGAACAGGGCCGGCACGACGAGGGTGGCGAGGGCGTGAAGCGCGTAGGCCATCCCGGCCAGGACGATCACGATACCGATCGTGTACCAGCTCGCCGAGCCGAGGCGCCTGAACCAGTCCGGGATGAAGCCTCGCGCGAAGGGTGTCGCGTCCGCCGCCTGCGGCGTCACGGCCTCCCCGGCCGGCCGCGGGTCGCTCTTCCTGAACAGCCCCATACCGCTCCCTGCGTCGCCACCGCCGTCCGGCGGTGGCGACATCCTAGCGCGTGAGCAGGGAGATGGCGAAGGCGAAGTCGATACCGGCGATGACGGCCAGCACGAGGGCGCCGACTCGGCGCCCGGTGGTCCAGGCGGCGATGGAGATGAGTGTGAACATCACCCCGCCGCCGAGCATGAGAAGCACGAGCAGATCAGGTCCCGCACGCAAGGCGCCCTCCTCGTCCGCGCACACCGCCACGACTCCGCGACTAGAAGTCTCACCCCCCGGCGGCACGGAGGCAAGCGGGCGCGTCGATGTCGAGTCTCCCGCCATGCTGGTCGCCGGGGCGACCGTGACGTCCCGTGCCGGTGTCGGCAGCGGCGGTTGCGGCGCCGGCAGGAGGGCGTACACTCGCGGGCGGCCCCGGGATCGATGAGGGAGAAGCGATGACCACGCCCGACTGGAACGCCGTGCTGGACGACCTTGCGTCCGCAGGGTGGACGGCGCGCGTGGTCCCGGCGGCTCGCGTCGACGAGGTCCGGGGGCGGGTGGCGGGCGCCCTCGCCTCCGGCGAGCTGCCCGGCCCGACCGCCGACCACCTCGAGGACGAGGTCGCATTCACGTGGCCCACGGGCGTCACAGAGCCGCGCTCAGTGGTCGTCGGAGCCACGACGCGGCCGCTCACGCGCGCGAAGCTCACGATTAACGGTGAGACGCGCGAAGCCGTCGTGCCGCCCCACTACGCCGGCTACCGCACGGTGCCGGACGGGCTGGCGGCGGCGGTGGGCGCGGCGCTGGCGCCGTCCGGCGCCTCTGCCGCGCGCTTCGAGCCGCCGCTCAAGACGCTCGCGGCCTGCGCCGGCCTCGCCGGCTACGGCCGCAACAACATCGCCTACGTGCAGGGCCTCGGCAGCTACCTGATGCTGGCGGCGGCCGTCACCGACGCCCCTCCTCCGGAGGATGCAGTCTGGGGCGAGCCGCGGCAGCTGGACCGTTGTGAACGCTGCAGCGCCTGCCTGCGCGCCTGCCCCACCGGCGCCATCCGGGCCGACCGCTTCCTGCTGCAGACGGACCGCTGCCTGACCGGCCTCAACGAGGCAGAGGCGCCGTTCCCCGGCTGGGTCGACCCCGCGTGGCACCACTGCGCCGTCGGCTGCCTGCGCTGTCAGCAAGCCTGTCCCGAGAACGCGTTCGTCGACCTCGTGGTGTCCCCGGCCGAGGTGTTCGACGACGCCGAGACGGCGGCCATCCTGGCCGCGACGCCGGCCGGAGAGCTCGGCGCGGCGACCCGCGACAAGCTGAGCCGCTGCGGACTCGACTACTCCCTGACGCTCATCGCCCGCAACCTGCGCGCGCTTCTCGACGTCTGAGCGCGCGCTCTCGGCATCGGGCCGCGATAGGCTTGCGTCCATGGAAGCAGCCCATG
>DAIQNY010000343.1:0-2435 GCA_036788155.1 Actinomycetota bacterium
AGGCCACGATGGACGCCGACCTCGACACTCTCTGCACGGTCATCTATTGCACAGCTGACGACCTTCTGCCAAGCCCGCGGCGCAACGCACGGCGGCGCATCACGGACGCCGAGCTCGTCACCCTCTGCGTCGCCCAGGCGATCATGGGCATCCCCAGTGACCGCAGGTTCCTGGCCGTCGCCCGGAAGCGCCTCGTCCACCTCTTCCCGGTGCTGCCCAGCCAGCCCGCCTACTGGAAGCGCCGCCGGCGTCTGGCGGATGCGATCGAGTGGCTCATGGTCCACTTCGCACAGCAGAGCCCGGGCTCCCAGGACGACCTTCTGCTCGTCGACTCGACCCCGGTGCCCTGCGCCCAGAGCCGCGAGACGGTCAAGCGCTCCGCCTTGGGAGACGCCGCCGGCTACGGCTACTGCGCCGCCCACTCGCGCCTCTACTGGGGCTTCCGTCTGCACCTCTTGGCCGCGCCCGACGGCACGCCGCGCGCCTTCACCCTCGCCGATCCCGCCCGCGGCGAGCGCGAGGTCGCGCTCGAGCTGCTCGAGCGCTGCCGGCGCGAGACCGTCGCCTGCCTCGTCTGCGACAAGGGCTACGCCGGCCGCGAGTTCGCGGCCAGTGCCGCCGGGCTCGGCGTCCTGGTCGTGCGTCCCCGGCGCGCGGACGAGCCCGGCGAAGGGCCGCACCTCTCGCAGGTCCGCCAGCGCATCGAGAGCATCTTCTGGACCTGCAAGGACCTGCTCACGCTCGAGCGCCACGGGGCGCGCACCGTGGCTGGCCTGCGCGAACGTGTGCTTCAGCGCTTCCTCTGCCTGGCGGCCTGCATCAGCCTCAACCACCGGCTGGGCAGACCGAGCCGGACGCTCGTCGACTACTGCGCCTGAGGGTGTGGGCGTGGAATCAATCATCTAGTCCGCTTCGATCTCCTCGTCTGTGGCCCCGCTCTCGCTGACCACCATGCGGGCGATGGCGCTGACGACGTCGCCCTCGCGCATGTTCATCACCTTGACGCCCTGCGTCGCGCGGCCATGACGGCTGATGCCGTCCGCCCGCACGCGGATGACAACACCCTCGCGGCTTTGCAGCATGATCTCGTGGTTCTCCCGCACCACCTTGACGCCGACCAGATACCCCTTGCGGTCAGTGAGTGCGATGGTCCGCACCCCGATGCCGCCACGGCCCGTGATGCGGTAGTCGCTGATAGGCGTGCGCTTGCCGAAGCCGTTCTCCGTAATGACGAACAGGTCACTGTCGTCGCGGGCGATGTCCATGCTGATGACCTCGTCGCCCTTGCGCAGCTTCATGCCACGCACGCCGGAGGCGTTGCGTCCCATAGGCCGCACGTCTCCCTCGTGGAAGCGGATGGCTTGCCCCAGGCGACTGATCATCATGACGTCGTCGTCACCCGACGTGTGGCGCACGGCCAGCAGCTCGTCGCCGTCGCGGATGTCGATGGCGATGATGCCGTCGCTCTTGCGCGGTGTGTTGTAGCTCGCGAAGAGGGTCTTCTTCACCACGCCCTGCTTGGTGCCGAAGATGAGGTACTTGCCCTCACTGACATCGAAATTGCGCGTGTTGATGACGGCACAGATCTTCTCCTCTTGCCGCAACGGGAGCAGGTTGACGATGTGCTTGCCCTTGGCGTTGCGCCCGGCGAGGGGCAACTCGTGCACCTTGAGCCGGTATACCTTGCCCACGCTCGTGAAGAACAGAAGGTAGTTGTGCGTGCTGGTGATGAAGAGGTGGTCGACTTCGTCCTCTTCCTTGAGGTCCATGCCGGCGACGCCCATGCCCCCGCGCTTCTGCTGCCGGTAGGTGGCGACCGGGATGCGCTTGACGTAGCCGGTCTTGGTGATGGTGATCGCCATCTGCTCTTCGGCGATGAGGTCCTCGAGGTCGATCTCCCCCTCGTCGGGGACGATCTCTGTGCGCCGGTCGTCGTTGTAGAGTCGCTTGACCTCGAGGAGCTCGCCCTTGATGACGCCGTAGATGGCGGACTCGTCGCCCAGCAGTTCGCGCAGCTCCTTGATGCGCGCCAGGAGGCCGGTGTGCTCCTCCTTGACCTTGTCGCGCTCGAGTGCAGTCAGGCGATGCAACCGCAGGTCGAGGATGGCCTGCGCCTGCGGCCGCGTGAGCTCGAATGTGTCCATGAGCGCTTCTCGGGCGCTGTCCACGTCCGGCGCATGACGGATGATTCTGATGACCTGATCGAGGTTGTCGAGTGCGACCAGGAGGCCTTCGAGGATGTGCGCCCTCGTCTCGGCCTTGTCCAGCTCGAACTTGGTGCGCCGGATGACGATCTCTTTCTGGAAGGCCACGTAGGCCTGCAGCATCTCCGGAAGCGTGAGCGTACGCGGCACGCCGCCGACCAGGGCGATGTTGATGGCCCCGAAGGTCGTCTGCATCTGGGTGTGCTTGTAGAGCTTGTTGAGCACGACCAT
>DAIQNY010000344.1:0-2435 GCA_036788155.1 Actinomycetota bacterium
CCCAAACGACGCCGCCGACGCCGAACCTCCCAGCACAACAACGCCCTGTGCAGCATCAAACAGCAGGGGGAGTGGTGCCCCCGGCTGGAATCGAACCAGCGACACCAGGTTTAGGAAACCTGTGCTCTATCCACTGAGCTACGAGGGCAAAGTGCTGATTTGCAGGGATTTGTCTCTGCGGTGGCCCCGCAAAGGGTACCACAAGTTGCTAATTGGCTGCTAAATCTGCAGGAAACGCGGCGATGGCTATCGCGCCCGCCACTTGAGCAGAAACGAGCTGCGCCAGCCCGGCCACACCGGCGACGGCTGCGATCACCGCAGCGGCCACGCCGACAATCAGATCAGCGGTCCGCCAGATCTTGCAGTTGGCGAACTGCGACTCGGACGCCCAGAGGCAGGCTTCGTATGCCCGGCTCGCCTCGGCATCGAGTTCCTCGACTTGCGACACCCCGGATTCCCCCCTTCAAGCAGCGCGCCTTCTGCTGAGCGTCCGTCTGTGGCTCAGTATATGCTCGGCTCGTCCTGCGAGAACGAGGAAAGTCGCAGCCAGACGGGGGGCGTTCGATGGGACTGACGGAGGACATCATTGCGACCGCATGCGCGGTGGCGACGGCAGGGACGAGCCGGATAGCGGCCTGCGCGCGAAGCGGCGCAAGCTGTGAGGGCTGGCTGAAGGTCGAGCTGTTGCACGCCCTGGACGGGCTGCCGGGGGTCGTGGTGACCCCCGAGGTGGGCAACGTCGACCTCACCGTCCGCCGGGGAGACGAGCTGGTTCTCTGCGAACTCAAGACCTTCCCGACAAACTACGGCCGCGCCGGCAAGCCGATCACCAACTTCATCGCCGGCGTAGTGCGCGACCTGGAGAAGCTCGCCTCGCGAACCGACGAGAAGACGAGAGGCCTAGCGATCTGGATGGCGTACTACATCCCCGAGCCCGTACCGCCGCAGTGGCCGGAGCACCTGGCCAAGGTGAGGCGTGCCGCCGCCGAGCAGCTCCACGTCGAGAAGATCCGGCTCGATGGCCCGCGGTTCGCGCACCTGTACGTGATGCTCGCAAGACAGACAGACAGCAGCCGGAGGCGCTCGTGATCACGGCCCAGATCCTCAAGAAGCAGCGGGACCGGCTGCGGCTCGACGACGCGGATTGGCAGGCGCACCAGCAGCTGAAGGCCAAGTTCGCTGCGGCGCGCAAGCAGAGGGACCCGATGTACCTCACGGAGAGCGAGTTCTTCGAGGTCGCCCACTGGAAGCTCATCAACCAGTACGGGCGGGCGAAGCGCTACCTAGAGAGCAACTCGGCAGAGCGCATCGAGGCCATCACGAGCCGCGCCCTCAGCTTCCGCGACCCGGACCCCGACATCGAGATGGTCGGCCGCGTCACCATGCTGCGCGTCCTCCCCGGCGTCGGCATGGGCGTCGCCTCTGCGATCCTCGCCCTCTGCTTCCCGGAGCAGTACGCCCCGATCGACTTCCGCGTCTGGCGCCAGCTGTTCGACTCCGACCTGAGCATGTTCGAGGTCCCGGAGTACCGGCGGTATCTCAAGAGGCTGCGCGAGCTGGCAGACGAACTGGCATCGCTCGATCCCGCCAACGACTGGCCCATCCAGCTCGTCGACTACTTCGCCTGGGAGTACGACGCCGCGACCTCCAAGGCGGGCTGATGCAGGACCGGTACTTCGGCGACATCGGCGACTTCGCCAAGTACGGGCTGCTGCGCGCGGTCACGGCGGGCCAGCCGTCGCTCAGCCTCGCGGTGCTCTGGTACCTCGTGCCCGACGAGTCCCACACGAAGGACGGCCGCCACATCGACTACCTCGAACCGACGACCACGAACCTCGCCCGCTTCCGGACCTGCGATCCTGAGCTCTACGATCGGCTCGGCGACCTCGTGCGAGGTGGCCGCCGCGACGTCTCTGCGGTCCCGGAACATCTCCTACTCCCTGAGGGAACCGTCTACCACGCCACTCCGCTGGACTTCTCCACAGTGCCCTGGGCCACACGGGCGGCGCTACGCCAGCGCTGGCTCGGAAGCGCCATCGACACGGGCGCCCGCGCGGACATCATGTTCCTCGACCCCGACAACGGTCTCGAGGTGGGCTGCGACGCCTGCGATGCCGCAGGACCCAAGTACGCCTACTACGACGACCTCTCGGGAATCTCGACTGGCCAAACGCTGATCGTCTATCAGCACGCGACCCGCACCGGGACCTTCGAGGAGCAGCTCGAGGGCCGCATGAACGACCTGGGGCGTTGCCTTCGCCGGCCGCAGGAGAACCTCCTGGCCATGCGCTGGCGGCGCGTGAGCCCACGCGCCTTCATCTTCGCCCTGGCCGATTCACACCGTGCTGTGATCCTCCACAGGCTCGGGGCGATGCTCGCCTCACCGTGGGGCGGGAACTTCGAGCTCGTGCGTTCCGAACTCCTCCAAGAAGCCT
>DAIQNY010000345.1:0-2414 GCA_036788155.1 Actinomycetota bacterium
CAAGACCGCCGACTGGGTCATCGACCTCGGCCCGGAGGGCGGCGATGGCGGCGGGCTGGTCGTGGCGGCCGGCACGCCGGAGGAGCTCGCCGGGCTCTCCGCCATCTCCCACACAGGGGAGTACCTGGCGCGCGCGCTAGCCGCCGAGGCGGGGCGTGGGGCGCCGGGCCGGCAGGCGTCGCCGGCGCCCGGGCGACCCTCGTCGCGGGCCCGCGCAACGTGAAGAACCTTCCGGCACCCGTCGTCGTCGCCACAGCGCCCGACGGCGTCAACGGCTCGATGCTGGCGGCTGCGCTCGAGTCTGCCGGTATCCCGGTCGAGGTGCGACCCATCGGCGCGGTCTGGCCGTACGCGGGAGCTCAGGGCGGGTTCGGGCCTGTGCAGATCCTGGCCCCGGCATCCGCCGCCGACGACGCCCGGGCGATCCTCGCCGAGCTGGAGCAGCACGACTGACGCGGGGCTCCGGCGGCGTGGGTTGCGCCGTGCGGGTCGCGGGGACGGTAGAGAGAAACGTTCCCGATCAGCGCGATGTTCCAGGAGGGTCATCGATGGATCCTGCCACTCAGGCCGTCATCAAGGTCGGCGACCTCGTGAAGGTCTACGGAGAGACGCGCGCGGTCGACGACGTGAGTTTCGAGGTCGACCGCGGCGAGTTGTTCGGCTTCCTCGGTCCTAACGGGGCCGGGAAGACCACCACCATCCGCATATTGTCCACGCTGCTCAAGCCGACGTCGGGCGGCGCGCGTGTGGCCGGTCACGACGTCGTCGCCGAGCCGGGAGAGGTAAGAAAGCGGCTCGGTCTCGCTATGCAAACGGCGACGCTGGACGCGTTCTCCACCGGCCGCGAGACGCTCGAACTGGCGGGGCGTCTCCACCGCATGCCGCCACGGGAGATCCGGCGGCGCACGGAGGAGTTGCTGCAGCTGATGGGTCTGGAGGGTGCCGCGAAGAAGCTCACCGGCACCTACTCCGGCGGGATGAAGCGCCGGCTGGACCTGGCCGCCGCGCTGATGCACCGGCCCGAGGTCCTGATCCTGGACGAGCCTACCGAGGGCCTCGATCCGCAGAGCCGCACGGCACTGTGGGAGGAACTCGCGCGCATCAACGCCGAAGGCACCACCATGCTGCTGACGACGCACTACATGGAGGAGGCCGACCACCTGTGCTCGCGCCTCGCCATCATCGACGAGGGACGCGTGGTCGTCGACGGGCGTCCTGATGAGCTCAAGGCCGCGGTCGGCGCCGACACCGTCGTGCTGCAGGTCGGCCGGCCGCCGGACGCAAACGCGGCGGACGGCTCGGCCGAGGACGCCCGCCGGGCTGAGTTCTGCACGCTGCTCGACGGCATGGTGCCCTGCGAAGCCGTGGCGGCTCAGGACGGCAGCGTGACCCTCGCGGTCGCCGACGCAAGCGCCGCCATCCCGGGTCTGCTGCGACGTCTCGACGGTCACGGGCTCGACATCACGGGCCTGCAGATGAGCCGGCCCAGCCTCGACGACGTGTTCCTGCAGTACACGGGCCGCCACATCCGCGAAGAGGCGGCCGACCAGCCGATCATCATGGGGTTCTGACGATGAGAGAACTCACAGCCTTCGCCTACGACACGTACTGGCTCGGCCTCCGGACCACGAAGCGGTTCTTCCGCGTGCCGGCCAACGTAATCAGCATCATCTTCTTCCCGCTGATCCAGCTGCTGGTCTTCAGCCAGCTCTACAAGGACATCGTCCAGTTGCCCGCGTTCGCCACGGACAGCTACCTCGCCTATCTTGCGCCCGGACAGGTGGTGTTCGCCTCCTTCCTGGCGGTGGGATGGGCCGGCTACGGCATGCTCGTGGAGTACCGGAGCGGCTACCTGGACAAGCTTCGCGCCACGCCGATCGCTCGCTTCTCGATCCTCTCCGGGGAGATGGTGCCGTTGTTCTTCGAGGCGGCGATCATGGCCGGCATCCTGCTCGGCGTGAGCGTGCTCCTCGGGGCAACGCTGGCGACCGGCATCGGCGGTCTCGTCCTCATCCTGCTGCTCTCCGGCTTGTTCGGCATCGCGTTCTCGGGCATCAGCTTCATTGCCGCGCTGCTCACGAAGAGCGAGCAGGCGGCGAGCGCGCTGTCGCTGCTCATGTTCCCCGTCGTCTTCATCTCGACGGCCTTCGTCCCGGCGGAGCTCATGCCGGGGTGGATGCAGGTGGTCAACGACTGGAATCCGGTGACGTTCCAGATCGAAGCCATCCGGGCTTTGATGACGACGGGGTACGACTGGGCGGCGATCGGCCAGGCGGTGCTCGCCGACCTCGTCGTCGGCGTCGTGCTCGTCGCGGGGACGCTGCTGGCGTTCCGCAGACTCGCGGACTGACCCGGACGGCGCCGGCTCACCGGTGCGTCGGAGACGAGGATAGACTGGCCGCGGGCGTCGTGGG
>DAIQNY010000346.1:0-2399 GCA_036788155.1 Actinomycetota bacterium
TGGAAGACATCGCCCAGCCCAAGTGCTTCCGCATCCTCGACACCCTGCGCGAGGAATGCGAGATCCCCGTGTGGCACGACGACCAGCAGGGCACCGCCTGCGTCACGCTCGCCGGCCTCATCAACGCGCTCAAGGTCGTGGGCCGGCGCATCGACGACGTCGAGATCGCCTTCATCGGCTCCGGCGCCGCCAACGTCGCCATCAGCCGGCTCATCTTCTCCTACGGCGCCGACCCGGCGAAGTGCCGCATCGTCGACAGCAAGGGCATCCTGCACAAGGGCCGCTCGGACGTCGAGGCCGTCAAGGACGAGTGGGTCGACAAGTGGAAGTACTGCACCATCACCAACGCCGAGCAGCGTGAGGGCGGCATCGAGGAGGCGCTCAAGGGCGCCCACGTGTGCATCGCGCTCAGCAAGACGGGCCCGGACACCATCATGCCCGACTGGATCAAGGGCATGGCCAACGACCCGGTCGTCTTCCTCTGCGCCAACCCCATCCCCGAGATGTGGCCGTGGGACGCCAAGGAGGCCGGGGCCGCCGTGGTCGCCACCGGCCGCAGCGACTTCCCCAACCAGGTGAACAACTCCGTCGGCTTCCCCGGCATCTTCCGCGGCACGCTGGACGTGCGCGCCAAGACGATCACCGACGAGATGTGCATCGCCGCGGCCGAGGAGCTCGCCAGGGTGGCCGAGGACAAGGGTCTCAGGGCCGACTACATCATGCCGACCATGGACGACTGGGAGGTGTTCCCGCGCGAGGCCGCGGCGGTGGCCATGAAGGCCATCGAGCAGGGCATCGCGCTGCGCACCGACCTCACCTTCGAGCAGGAGGTCGACGAGGCGACGCGGATCATCGCCAGGGCGCGCGGCCTTGTGCAGGACCAGATGGCCCTCGGCTACATCCCCATGCCGGAGGACAGCCGCCCGCCGTCGCCGACCAAGGCCGCGGGCAAGGCCGTGGCGCGCGGCGCCGGCGACTACGCCGGCGAGATGGCCGACAAGGCCGTCGACGCCATAGGGCCGGCGGCGGAGAAGATCGCCGCAGCCACGCAGCAGGCCATCGACAAGGCCACGGAGGCGATCAAGAAGGCCACCTCCGGCATGAAGAAGAACGACGGCGTCGAGGACGCCGAAGTGGTCTCCGAGGAGCCGCCGGAATGGATGCCGCCTGCCGGCGAGCCGGAGCCTCCGGCCGGCGGCGAGAAGAAGGTCGAGTGAGGTGGCCGGCGCCCGCGAGGTCGACGTCGCCGGCGTGACGGCGGCGGTCAAGGGTCTCTGCATCGCCGCCAACTACGACCTGCCGGCGGACGTGTACGACGCACTGGTGGCCGCACAGCAGACCGAGGAGTCGCCGGTCGGCCGCGAGGTGCTGGCGCAGCTCGTGGAGAACGCCGACATCGCCGCCGCCGACCGCGTGCCGATCTGTCAGGACACCGGGTTTGCCGTGGTCTTCGCGGATGTGGGGCAGGACGTGCACCTCACCGGCGGGGACTTCGAAGAGGCCATCCACGAGGGCGTGCGCCGGGGCTACGGCGACGGGTATCTGCGCAAGTCCGTCGCCGCAGAGCCGGCGCACGCACGACGCAACACCACGGACAACACGCCGGCCATCATCCACACCAGCATCGTCCCGGGCGACAAGGTCACCCTGACGATGATGGCCAAGGGCGGCGGCGCCGAGAACATGAGCTCGCTCTCCATGCTCAAGCCGTCGCAGGGCTGGGCCGGGATGGTCGAGGCGGTGGTCGAGACCGTGAGCCGGGCCGGCGCCAATCCCTGTCCGCCGGTGATCATCGGTGTCGGTATCGGCGGGACCATCGAGCAGGTGACCTTGCTCGCCAAGAGGGCGCTCCTCCGCGACGTGGGCTCCACGCACCCTGACCCGCGCATCGCGGCGATGGAGGACGAGCTGCTCGAGAGGATCAACGCCCTCGGCATCGGCCCGCAGGGCCTGGGCGGCCGCACCACGGCGCTCGACGTGTTCATCGAGGAGATGCCGTGCCATATCGCCAGCATGCCGATGGCCGTCAACGTCCAGTGCCACGCGCAGCGGCACAAGACCGTCACGCTCTGAAGGAGGGGAGGAGAGATGGCTGCGAAGAAGATCGTGACTCCCCTGACCGACGAGGTCGTCAAAAGCCTTCGCGCCGGTGACGCGGTGGAGATCACCGGCGTGGTGTACCAGGCGCGCGACGCGGCGCACAAACGGCTCGTCGCGCTCCTCGAGGCCGGCGGAGAGCTGCCGTTCGACCTGCAGGGCGCGGTCGTCTACTACATGGGGCCGAGCCCGGCCAAGCCCGGCAACGTCATCGGCTCCGCCGGCCCCACCACCAGCGGCCGCATGGACGCCTACGCGCCGCTGCTCATGCGGCACGGCCTCAAGGGCATGATCGGCAAGGG
>DAIQNY010000347.1:0-2383 GCA_036788155.1 Actinomycetota bacterium
GACGCACGTAAGCGAACAGGCCGACAGGCGCTCCCGGCTCGAACTCGACGAGGATATCCACGTCGCTGTGCGGTGTCGCCTCGTTCCGCGCGGTCGATCCGAAGATGGCGATGTGGCGCACGTGGTGCGTGCGGTGCTTCTCTCGGTTGCGGTTCAGGCGGCGGAGGGCCTCTCTCGACGTCATGCGCCTATCGTATCGGACCCGCGCGGTCGATACCCACGGTGAACGACGGCGTGTCCCACCGGGTAGAGTCTGGAGACATCATGCCGCACGCCCTGCCGACCGTCGAGGAGTTCTACCGCGCCATGGGCCGCATGGTCGTGCGGTTCTACGGCCGTACGCCGGGATCCATGTGCGTCCTCACGCCACACGCCATTCTGGGCTGCAGCGGGCTCGGCAACGTGTTCCTCAACTGCGGCGTGGTGTTCGGCGACGGCCCGGAGGAGCCTGATTCGGCGGAGCGACGGCTGGAGGACTTCGTCGCGCTCATCAGGGAGCGAAACGTGGGTGGCTACGTCTGCCTGAGCGAGCGGATCCAGCGGAGGCTGGAGCCGCTCGCTCGCGAGATCGGGCTCCAGCCGCTGCCGCCGATCCCGCTCATGGCGCGAGTGTCCCTGCAGGACGACGACGGAGCCGGCGTTCCCTTGGTGCCGCCCGCCGGTTCACACGCCACAGCCGAGGACGGGCGCGTCCTCGAGCTCGTGACCTCGGAGGAGAGTCTCGCGCAGTTCCTGGCGCTGAGTGAGGCCGCCTTCGACCTTCCGGTCGGCCTGTACGGGCGGGTCGTCACGCCGGACCTGCTGCACGACCCGGCGCTGCGCGTCTACCTGCTGCGTGTCGGCGGGCGCGCGGTCTCCTGCGTCTGTCTGGTGGAGGATGAGGGACTCGCCGGCATCTCCGGCATGGCCACCCTGCCCGGACTCCAGGGCCGGGGCATCGGCAGCGGCCTGCTCGCGGCGGTGCTCCGAGAGCGTGGTCCGCGGGTCCGCGCGTTCTACCTCACGGCGAGCGAGGCGGGACAGGCGCTGTACCGCCGGCACGGCTTCTCGGTCGTGGACGCGGCGACGGCCTGGGTGGTGCCGCCCCCGGGGGCCTGACCCGCCCAGCGCCGCGTCATGCCAGTGTGCCGCCGCGCGCCTTCTTCAACCGCGCCAGGAAGCCCTTGCCGAGGAAGCTGTCGTCGCCCAGGGAACAGAGCCGGGCGAACATCGGCAGCGTGACGGTGAACGCGAGGACCCCGGCCGGCAGGCCGCCGCGCATGGCGACATCGGTCCCTCCGATCATCGCGTGCGGGACGCCGAGGTCCCGGAACTGCGCCACCAGTTCGGAGCAGCCCGACCCGAAGGGCACCGACACCGGGTCGGGCTCTCCCCACGCGTGATGATGGTAGGCGCCTTGCTGCAGCACGCTGAGCTGGTCGGCGTTCACCCAGAACGTGATGGTCTTCAGATGCCCGGCGAATTCGGGCTTGAACGGGCCGACGAGGATGTGGCCGTGCTCCGGCCGGTACGTGGGCGCGTTGTCGACCCACTCCGCCATCAGGTCCCTGCTGGCGCGCAGTCCCTCGTCCTTCCACAGGAAGTCGATGAAGTCGTCGCGCTCGCGCCCCTGGATGCCGAACAGGGAGCGACCGCAGCCGCCGCAGCCGAAGGCCTCAGGCGTGAGGTGCAGGGTCTCTCCCTTCTTCCAGCGCTTGTAGTAGTCGAACAGACACGGCCCTCGTCCAGGTCCTGTGGGAGGACTGACGAGCGGGGCGAAGGGTGCGGGGTCCGGCGCGTCGTAGAGTCCGATGAGGGGAGTGCGCAGGTCGAGTTCGCGTACCAGGCGTGAAGGGTCTGGCACGGTGGCGGGACCGGTGGACATGTGACCTCCCTGTGACGACTGGCCGTGTCGGTGCTCGTGACGGCTTCGGACGGAACCGATTGTACGGTGCGCCGCGTGCGCGAGTCGCTCAGGCAGCTGTGCTCGGACGTTCAGTTGACGTGGAACGCGGCTTGGCTTCCCGACTTGCCGGTCGTGACCTCGAGCCGTGCGTCGATGCGCTCCTTGAGCTCGCTGACGTGCGAGATGATCCCGACGAGCCGGCCGTCTGCGCCGAGGCCCATGAGGGCGGAGACGGCGAGGTCGAGCGACTCGTCGTCGAGCGAGCCGAAGCCCTCGTCGACGAACACCGTCTCGAGACGGATGCCCCCCGCGTGCGCCTGCACCACCTCCGCGAGCCCCAGCGCGAGCGAGAGGGCGGCCATGAAGCTCTCACCGCCCGAGAGGGTGGCGACCGGGCGGGCGACCCCGGTCCAGGCGTCGTAGACCTCGAGGTTGAGCCCGGCCGCCGTCTTGCCGCCGAAGCGGCGTTCGGTACGCTCGAGGCGGTACCGGCCCTTC
>DAIQNY010000348.1:0-2372 GCA_036788155.1 Actinomycetota bacterium
AACTCGCGGATGAGCTCCGCGTGCGCGGGGTAGGCGGCCAGCAAGGCGTCGCGTGCGCCCATCTCGAAGTCCGCGAAGGCGAACCCAGGCGTGACCACGCAGCTCACGAGGGCCCAGGCGCGGGCGGCCGGCAGGTGCGGGCCGCCGGCGAGCCGGGCGCCCTGCCAGCTGCCGGCCGGCACGAGCGACTGAGCCAGCCAGTCGCGCCCGCCCTCCGGCGACCCCGCCGACACCTCGCCGGCCTGCTCGCGATCGCCGGCTTGCCCGGCCGCCAACTCCGCGAGGTCGCCGAGCACGCGCCGCTGGAGCTCGCCGTCGGGCGCGATCGTCACCAGCTCCAGCGGCAGCCCTCCCTGGTACACCCACAGCTCGTCGCTGGAGAGGCGGTGCAGCCTGCTCGCCGAATCCTCCGTGACCAGGAAGAGGATGGCCGTGCACGCGGGCCGCGCGCCGCGCGGCGTCTGCATCGTCTCCGCCGCGCGGTACGTCTCCAGGTAGTAGCCGCCCTCAGGGTGGGGCTGAAGCCCCAGCGTGTCGGCCAGGTGTGCAGCGGTCGGTCGCATGTCCGCAGCATACCCGAGGGGCGGGCGGTCGTGCCCCTCCCCGCCCGCACACTCGTCGCACCCTGCGCTGGTAGGATGCAGCCGCCGAAGGGAGTCTCCATCCAGCTGACGAGCTACGCATTCCTGTTCGCCTTCCTGCCTGTCACGCTCCTCGTGTACTGGCTACTGCCGCGAGGCGTGTGGCGACTCGCGTTCCTCGTGCTCGCATCGTGGGTCTTCGTGGGCTGGTACGACTGGCGGTCCGTGTTCATCATGGTCGGCGCCACCTTCGTCGATTGGGCGGCGGCGCTGCTCATCGCCCGCTCCTCCCGACGGCCGCCGTCCGGCGCCCCGGCCGGCGCGGACGGCGCTTCCGTCGGAGACGCCGGCCGTCGCCGCGCGATCCTCGTCCTCGCCCTGCTCGCCAACGTCGCGATCCTCGGCTACTTCAAGTATCGCGGCTTCTTCCTCGACTCGCTCGACGGCCTCGGCTCCTGGATCGGCCTCGACCTCGATCTGCCGGCGCTCAAGGTGCTCCTGCCGCTGGGCATCTCCTTCTACACGTTCAGCGCCATGAGCTACGTGATCGACGTGTACCGGGGGGATGCGCCCGCCACCCGGAGTCTCCTGCGGTACGCGGCCTTCATCGCCCTCTTCCCGCGCGCCATCGCCGGCCCCATCCTGCGCTGGCGCGACGTGGAGGGCGACTTCGCGGACCTGCCGCGCCGCCTGACGACGCGTCTGGCGGCGCTCGGGCTCTTCTTCATCGCCTGCGGCATGGCCAAGAAGCTCCTCGTCGCCGACGTCTTGCTGCCGCGCGTGGACGAGCTCTTCGCCAACGCCGCGAACCTCCGCTTCTTCAGCGGGTGGGCCGCCGCCCTCGGCTACTCCCTTCAGCTCTACTTCGACTTCAGCGGCTACTCGGACATGGCCGTCGGCATCGCGTACCTGCTCGGGTTCCACTTCCCCCAGAACTTCGACTCGCCGTACAAGGCAGCCAACCCCAGCCAGTTCTGGCGGCGCTGGCACATGACCCTCTCGTTCTGGCTGCGCGACTACGTATACATCCCGCTCGGCGGCTCGCGCCGCGGCATGAGCGTCACCGTGCGCAACCTCATGCTCACGTTCATCGTCGCCGGCATCTGGCACGGCGCGGGCTGGACGTTCATCGTCTGGGGCCTCCTGCACGGGCTCTACCAGTCGGTCCACGCGGTGGCCCGGTCGAAGGGCATGACCCCGAAGAGCCAGTGGCTGAACCGCGGACTGACCTTCGTCGCGGTGGTCGTGGCGTGGGTGTTCTTCCGCGCCTCCACGCTGGAACAGGCCTGTCACGTGCTCAAAGCCATGACCGGCCTGAACGGCCTCGGGAGCCTCTACTCGGCGAAGGTGCAGATCGGCTACGCGTTCACGCTGCTCATCGTCGCCGGGCTCGCGTGGGTCAACCTGGCGCCGAACACGTGGGAGATCGAGCCGCGACCGACCTGGAGGTACGGCGTCGTCTTCGGCCTGCTGCTCGGCGCCGCCGTGCTCGCGATGGGCAAGCCGGCGGAGTTCGTCTACGTGCAGTTCTAGGCGCTCGTCGGCCGGCCGACGAGCGCCTCACCGATTGGAAAGGCCCCTCGTCCAGCTGGACCGAGGGGCCTCTCTGTAGCAAGCCGTAAGCCGGATCCTGTCGTGGGTGACCATCCATCTCGGGCCGTCCGTTGCCGAACGGCTCGTGCGGCCGGAACCCGGGAGTCTCGGGCGAGCAACCCTCAGACACTCCCCTATTTGGCCTTGCACCGGGCGGGGCTTGCCGAGCCGGCCTGTCACCAGGACCGCTGGTGAGCT
>DAIQNY010000349.1:0-2348 GCA_036788155.1 Actinomycetota bacterium
GAGGTGGAGTACGAGAGCGTCATGCCGAAGGTGCCGCGCGGATCGTAGCCGGGGAGCTCGAGGTTCTTGACCTCCATGGCGAGCTCGGGGACGCCGTACCTGCCGGCGAGGGCCTTGGCGCCGAGCGCCAACTCCTCGCCGATGCCGGTCCTGGTGGCCATGAGCTCCGGCGCGCCCAGGTAGCTCTCGACGTCGCCGAAACGCACGCCGAAGTCCTTGACGCCCTTCTCCGTCAGATCCATCGCCAGACCGAGCACCGCGCCGGACGAGATGGTGTCCATGCCCCACTCGTCGCAGAGCTCGTTGAACTTCATGAGCGCGGCGATGTCGCCGACACCGCAGTTGGCGCCGCAGAGTGCGATGGTCTCGTACTCGGGGCCCTCGCCCTGGACCATCTCGCCGCCCTGCTCGACGCCGTGGAAGTTGCGACAGGCGATGGCGCACTGGTAGCAGGCACGCTTCTTGAGGCGGATCTTCTGGAACGACTCGGAGTTGATCTTGCCGGCGTCCTCGAACTCGCCGTCCGACCAGTTGCGCGTGGGGAGGGCGCCGGCGCCGTTGACCAGGTCGACCAGGATCGGAGTGCCCTCCTCGTGGACCCAGTAGTTGTCGTCGGTGAGGACGTACTCCTCGTGGATGCGGTAGAGGTCGGCGAGGAAGGCCCTGGCGTCGCCGACCTGCACCGAGCCGGTGCCGCGGAGCGCGATCGCCTTGAGGTTCTTGTCGCCGAAGAGCGCCCCGTGACCGCCGCGTCCGGCCTTGTGGTACTGGTCGGTGGAGACGCAGGCCCACGGGATCTTGTTCTCCCCGGCAGGGCCGATGGACAGCACCTTGGCGTTGGGGTCGAACTCATCCCGCAGCGCCTGCTCGACGGCCGATGTCTTCAGGCCCCAGTACCTGGGCTCCGCCGGGCGGAACTCGACGACGTCGTCCTTGATGGTGACCACTGTGGGGTGCGCTGCCCTGCCCTTGATGATGACCATGTCGTACCCGGCGAACTTGAGCTCCGGAGCGAACGAGCCCCCGACGTAGCTGTCGTTGAGGACGCCGGTCACAGGGCTCTTGCAGCCGACGATCAGCCGCGAGGACGTGGAGACGTTGGTACCCGCGAACGGTCCCGTGACGAGGAAGATGGGATTGTCGGCGGACCAGGGGTCGAGCCCCGGCGGGATCTCCTCCCACATGTAGCGCAGAAGCAGGCCCTTGCCGCCGACGTACTTCTCGGCCCACTCCATGTTGAGCGGCTCGACGGCGGAGGTGCCCGCGCTCAGGTCTATCCTGAGCACCTTGCCCTGGTAGAAGTCCAATGCGTCCTCCTGAAGATGCGGTGGACCGCACGTCCCCCCGTCGGCACACGCGGCTCCGGCGTGGGACGACGGGAACGTGGGAGTACAGGCTTCATCATTCTAGCGGGCCGGCACTCGTGCGGCAATGGCGCGAAACGCGGCGCTTGCAGGGCAAAAAGGGAGCCGAAAGCGCAGTCGTTTAGCCATTGTGGCGCACCGGTCGGAGGGCGGGAGGAACACACGTTCGTGGCGGCGACGCTAAGGGAGGCCTTAGGGATCAGAACGAAGGAAGGGGCCGCGGGGCCGGCCCGGCGCTGCCGGGCCGGCCCCGCGGCCTGCGTGGAGGAGCCCCCTACTCGTTGGGCCGCTCGTGCCCCGGGGCCTCCGGCAGGTTCTTGATGTTCTCGGCCTGCAGCCACTTGCCGTAGTTGTCGTTCATGGCGTCCATGAGCTCCTTCATGAACCGCGGCGAGAGGTTCACGCGGCTCATGACGACCCCGTTGAGCTCCCCGTCCTCCTTGCCCTCGTAGTCGAGGCGGATGAACGTGATGGAGAACTCGTAGTCCGAGTGGCTGACGTTGGCGAAGTTGGCGTACACGCCCGCCATCATCTCGGGCGTGGCGTGCAGGTTGATGTGGCGTTCTTCCTCGTCCATGACGAGCTCCTTGCCTCCTTCCCGCTGCCGGGTCAGCCGGCGACGCGGGCGGCGATGGCGGCGGCCATGCCGGACGTGCCGGCCGAGCCGCCGAGGTCGTAGGTGACGTCCTTGCCCTCGGCGATGACGGCGGCGATGGCGTCTTCCATCCTCTTCGCCGCCGCATCCTCGCCGAGGTGCTCCAGCAGCAGCACGCCTGAGCGGAGCAGCGCGGTGGGGTTCACCTTGTCCTGCCCGGCGTACTTGGGCGCGCTGCCGTGCACGGGCTCGAACACCGCAGCGTCGTCGCCGATGTTGGCGCCGGGCGCCACGCCAAGGCCGCCGATGAGCCCGGCGGCCAGGTCGCTGACGATGTCGCCGTACAGGTTGGGCAGCACCAGCACGTCGTACAGCTCGGGCTTCTGCAC
>DAIQNY010000350.1:0-2336 GCA_036788155.1 Actinomycetota bacterium
GCGAGGAGCCGCGCGTCGGCGTCTTCGTCTGCCACTGCGGCAGCAACATCGCCGGCGTCATCGGCGTCGAGAGCGTCGCCGAGTACGCCAGCACCCTGCCCGGCGTGGCCTTCGCCACCGACACCATGTACACGTGCTCATCCGACAGCCTCTCGCTCATCCGCGAGAAGATCCAGGAGCACGACCTCAACCGGGTCGTGGTCGCAAGCTGCACGCCGCGCACGCACGAGCCCATCTTCCAGGACACGCTCCGCGAGGCCGGGCTCAACCCGTTCCTCTTCGAGATGGCCAACATCCGCGACCAGGCGAGCTGGGTGCACAGCACGGAGCCGGAGAAGGCCACGCAGAAGGCCAAGGAGCTTGTCCAGATGAGCGTGGCCCGGGCCCGGCTCCTCGAGCCGCTCTTCAAGGTCGACGTGCCGCTCACCCACGCCGCCGTCGTGGTCGGCGGCGGCGTCGCCGGCATGACCAGTGCGCTGGCGCTCGGCGACATGGGCCACGAGGTGCACCTCGTCGAGCGCGCCGACAAGCTCGGCGGCCACGTGCTCGAGCTGGGCGAGACGATCAAGGGCAACGACCCGACGGCGCTGGTCAAGGACCTGGAGCAGCGCCTCGTCGACAACCCCAACGTCAGGATCCACCTCGAATCCGAGCTGGCCGACTTCCACGGCTTCATCGGCAACTTCTCCAGCGTCATCGAAGAGGGCGGCACGCGCAAGGACGGCAAGCCCAGGAAGCCCAAGCGCACGCCGGTGGACCACGGCGTCGTCGTCGTCGCCACCGGCGGCGTCGAGGAGCGGCCGGAGCTCTACGGCCTCGGCGCCAGCCAGAAGGTCGTCACCGGCATGGACCTCGAGCGGATGCTGCGGGACGACGACCCGGCGCTCGCCGAGGCGAAGTCGGTCGGCTTCATCCTCTGTGCCGGCTCGCTCGACGAGAACAAGCCGTACTGCTCGCGCACCTGCTGCCAGCAGAGCATCAAGAACGCGATCGCGCTCAAGGAGCAGGACCCGAGCCGGCCGGTATACGTCTGGTTCAAGGAGGTCCGCACCTTCGGCCTTCTCGAGGAGTACTACACGAAGGCGCGTGAGCTCGGCGTCATCTTCACGCGCTACGACAACGACACGCCGCCGCAGGTGAACGCAAACGGCAGCGTCAGCGTCAAGGCCCGCGACCCGTACCTGGGCCGCGACGTGGAGCTGCCGCTCGACCTGCTCGTGCTGGCCACCGCGACCGTGGCGCCCGAGGGCGTCGAGGATCTGAGCAAGCTCATCAAGACGCCGCTCACCGCCGACCGGTTCTTCCTCGAGGCGCACGTCAAGCTGCGCCCGGTGGACTTCGCCTCCGAGGGCCTGTTCCTCTGCGGCGCCGCGCACTACCCCAAGAGCATCGAGGAGACGATCTCGCAGGCCTACGCCGCCGCGGGTCGCGCCGCGGCCATCCTCGCCAAGCCGGCGCTCAAGGCCGGCGGCGTGGTGGCTGAGGTCGACCAGGACAAGTGTGCGGCCTGCCTCACATGCGTCCGTGTGTGCCCCTATGAGGTCCCGATCATCGAGCTCGAGACCAAGAAGGCCAAGATCGAGGCGGCCGCCTGCCAGGGCTGCGGCGTGTGCGTGAGCGAGTGCCCGGTCAAGGCGATCACCCTGCACCACTACACCGACGCGCAGATCTTCGCCAAGGAAGAGGCGCTCTTCATGGAGGTGAGCTGACATGGCCGACGCCGACGTGAAGGCCGTCGCCGAGGGCGAGGCGCCCGAGGCGACGGACGAGGCGCCGAAGAAGCCGGTCGACCCGAACTTCGAGCCCGAGATCATCGTGTTCGCGTGCCACTACTGCGCGTATGCGGCGGCCGACCTGGCCGGCAGCATGCGTCTGCAGTACCCGACGAACATCCGCATGATCAAGCTGCCGTGCACCGGAAAGCTGGAGGTCATCCACCTGCTCAAGGCGATCGAGTCGGGCGCCGACGGCGTGTACGCCGCCGGCTGCCTCGAGGGCGAGTGCCACTACCTCAAGGGCAACCTGTGGGCGCGCAAGCGCGTGACCCACGTCAAGGACCTGCTGGCCGAGGTCGGCATCGAGCCCGAGCGCGTCGAGATGTTCAACATGTCGTCGGCCCAGGGCGCCAGGTTCGCCGAGGTCGCGACCGAGTTCACCGAGCGCATCAAGGCGCTCGGCCCCAATCCCCTGAGACGAGAAGGTGTGGACACGCACGCCGCCGCGCGCGAAGCGCTCGGCGACGTGGCCATGCCCGACGACACGGCTCCGTCCGCTGCCACCAGTGAGGAAGGACACGCAGAATGATCACCGCCGAACGCAAACCCCTCGACGAGATC
>DAIQNY010000351.1:0-2336 GCA_036788155.1 Actinomycetota bacterium
GCGTTGGCGGCGTCGCAGTTGGCCAGCCGGTTGGCGCTCTCACGCACCGTGCCGAGCACCGCGTGCTCCTCCCAGCGCAGGCACGAATCGTGGGCGCCGAGCACGGCGAGGAGGTCGGCGGCGGTCTGCCCGCGCTTGGTATAGCAGGCCACGTTGCGCTCGCGCGAGGTGAGCGAGAACGGCAGGTCCAGCCGTGCGAGCAGGCGCTGGACCTGCTCCGCGAAGCCCTCGTCCTCCACCGTGAACTCCGCGTGCACCGGTGAACCGGGCGCGGACATGGACCCGCAGCCGAGGAACAGCCCGCGAAGGAAGGCGACCAGGCAGCAGTGACGCTCGAGGAGCCGCCGCGGCGCCGTCATCTGGACGGCGAGGTCGTCGGAGAGCACGCCGACCTCGTTGAGCACCTGAAGACTCCTGCCTTCGTCGCCCAGCAGCACCTCGTAGCGCAGCCCGATGGGCGCGCTCTCGACGGTCCGGAGCTGGGCGTCCGCCTGCAGTGGCTTGAGCAGCGCGAGCACGTGGCGCGCGACGGCGGGATGCGCGACGGAGATGCGCACCCCGAAGTGTCCGCCGGCGCCGAGCTCGAACGTGCCGGCCCCGAAGAGCAGGCCCGAGAGCTGCGCCCGGCGGCAGTGCTCGGCCCCGGGCGGAACCGTGACCAGCTCCAGCTTGACGTCGCGCGTGAAGCCCAAGACTGCTACCTCACGAGCCGGACGAGCGCCTGGGAGAGACGCTCGGAGTCATGACGCACCACGTCGCTCTCGGCGGCGACGGGCGCGCGCACCACCTTGACGCCGAACGCCTTGAGGCGCCCGTCGTCGACCACGACCGGCCGCGCCCCGAAGCGCTGGTAGCTGGCGACCAGCTCGTCGGACACGGGGGCTTCGTTGACGAGCACCGCGTCGATGAGACCGGCGAGACCGTGCCGGTGCAGGGCCGCGACGTGGTCGGCGGCCGTGTAGCCGTCCGTCTCCCCCGGTTGCGTCATGACGTTGCAGACATAGACGACCCAGGCGCGCGTAGTGGCGATGGCCTCGCGCACCTCGGGGACCAGAACGTTGGGGATGACGCTGGTGTAGAGGCTGCCGGGCCCCAGGACGACCAGCTCGGCCCGGGCGATCGCGGCGACCGCCTGCGGCACGCCGCGCGGCGCCTCGGGCGTGAGCCACACGCGGCGCGGCAGGCGCTCGGCCGCGGTGATGGTGCTCTCGCCGGTCACGTGGCCGCCGTCCTCGAGCTGGGCGTGCAGCACCACATCGTCGAGGGTGGACGGCAGCACGCGGCCGCGCACCTTGAGCACGCTGGTCGCCTCACGCACGGCGTGGTCGAAATCGCCCGTCACCTCGGCCAGCGCCGTGATGAAGAGGTTGCCGAAGCTGTGCCCCTGCAAGCCTCCGTCCTCGGGGAACCGGTACTTGAAGAGCCGGCTCATCATCGACTCGTCGTCGGCCAGCGCCACGAGGCAGTTGCGCAGATCGCCGGGAGGGGGCATGCCCATGTCGCGGCGCAGCAGGCCCGAACTGCCGCCGTCGTCCGCCATGGTGACGACGGCGGTGAGGTTGCTCGTGTGGGCCTTGAGGCCGCGCAGCAGGGCGGCGAGACCGTTGCCGCCGCCGACCGCGACGACGCGCGGCCCCCGCGCCAGCCGGCTGGCCGCGCGGATCTCGCCGACCGACTCGGGCGTCGTACGCTGGAACAGCCACACGCGACGCCCGCCGTACACCAGCGCGAAGAGGCCGACGGCGAACCCGTCGATGGAGAGCAGCAGCGCCGCCCAGTGCCGGTTCTCCAGCCAGCCCATCCCAAGGCCGCGCATGAGCTGCGGCGACCAGAGCACGCCGATGCCGAAGAGGACGGAGTACACGAGCAGCACGCCGCCGGCGAACGCCAGCAGGACCCAGCGCTTGAGCCCCAGCCCCGGGGCGAGCCACTCCAGCGATCGGCGCATCCTTCGGCCCGTGCCTAGTCTCGCGTGAGGTCCCGGTGCCGGACCACGGTGTAGTACCCCTGCTTCTCGTACCGCTTGCCGATGAGCTCGGCGATCGTCACCGACCTGTGGCGCCCACCGGTGCAGCCCACTCCAATAGTGAGGTGAGCCTTGCCCTCCGCGGCGTAGCGCGGGAACAGGAAGTCGAGCAGCGGATACAGGCGCTCGAGGTACTCGCTGGTACCGGGCGACTCGAGCACGAAGCTGCTGACCGCATCGTCCATGCCCGTGAGTGGACGCAGGCGAAGGTCGTAGTGGGGGTTGGGCAGGAAGCGTACGTCGAAGAGCAGGTCCGCGTCGATGGGGATGCCGTACTTGTAGCCGAACGACACCACGGCGAACACGATGT
>DAIQNY010000352.1:0-2319 GCA_036788155.1 Actinomycetota bacterium
GTACCGCGCGACATCCGCCGGCCCGTAGTCCAGCCGCCGCATCCGCCGGTAGGCCGCCGGCCAGCCTCGGTCGCCGGCGGGTCGGATAGTCGCGGCTCGCCATGACCGCCTGGCCCTTCGCCTCCCTAGCCAGACCGCCGCCGCGAGCGCCGGCCGCGAGGCCGGCCAGGGCCACCCTCGCGGCGGCAGGCGCCCCGCTCGAAGTTCCGTCCGGCCGCGCCCGTATAACGGCTCGCTACGCGCTTCACCCGCCACCAGGAGGCCATCGCCCATGCCCGTCAGCACCCCCATGAAGCTGATCGCGTTCCGCATTCCCGCCGACGAGCGCGAGCGCCTGGAGCAGCTCGCCGCCGAGCGCGACGTCACGCTCTCCGACGCGTTCCGCGAGGGCCTGCGCCTCTACCTCGATGACGCCCGCCGTGGCGTCGCGTCCCGCCGCCCTGAGGCCGCGCCATGACCCGCAACGAAGATGCGCCCCGTCCGGTGGCTGCCGGACGAGGCGCTGAAGCAGGCCAGATCCCCTTGCAGAGAGATTCGGAGGCTTCGCCGTGCAGGCTACGACCTCGCCGCTGAGTGTCCCGCCTGGCCCGGACGGACCAGCCCCGGAGTTGGCGCGTAGCCGCTCACATCCGGGGGACCGATCACCAGGGGCATCGCCGCGGAGGGCCTCAGCGGCGCCCGCAGGGCGTCGCCTTGACCTGCATGAGGGAATTTCGAACCCTGAGCCCTCGGGCGTCCCGGATCCGCGCTCTGGGGGCTGCCGTAGGTGGCCTGAGCATCTGTGGCTGCAGTCCTCCGATGGGCGTCGTGTGCCTGGTCGGTGCCGGGCGGCCAATCGGTGCTCCTACTGCGCGAGGATGGCCGCGGTCGAGAACTCCGAGATGCTGGCGCTCGACGCTCTGGGCGGCTCGGCGCCATCGGTCTACGCCGTCCTGACGACGAGTCGCGCCGAAACCGACCCGGCGGTCTTCTACGAGGCCCGCAGGGCGGTGCTGAAGGCTTTGAAGCGGCGCTGGCCGGGGGTCGCGGTCGCCACGGTGCTCGAGTTCACGACGGGGCGTGCAGGCACCTCCGGTGGTCTGCGCCGGCCACACTGGAACCTGCTCATCAAGGGCGTCGCCGTCGAGGATCTCGCCGCCGTCTCGGAGGTCATAGTGCGGGTGTGGTGTGCACGCCCGGAGGTCGGCGCCCGTCCGGCGGGCCAGTACGTCGGCGCGATCGAGGACGTGGGCGGCCTCATGCGCTACCTGGCGCTGCACTTCTTCAAGGCCGCTCAGGCGCCGCCGCCCGGCTGGTCTGGCCATCGGTTCACCACGATGGGCGGGTACTTCGGTGAGGGCAACGAGGCGATGCGGGCTCGGGCGCGCGAGTCGCTGCGCTACAAGCGGATCCTGCGGTCCCTCGCCGACGAGGACGTCCACCCGCTCGACGCTGAGGAAATCGCGCCCCAGATCCGGGCCGCCCAGCAGGCGACCACGTGGAAGCTCGCCGGTCCCGCGCATCCCGACCCGGTCAAGGTCGAGCACCGCCGCGCCCGCGAGGCGTTCCGCCTTGCCGGCGTCGCGTTGAGTCTTCAGGCCGGTTCCCGTCCGGCCCCGGCGCCCTAGCCCGCAGCGCCGCGGCGCTCGCACGGACGACTACTGGATCGGGTCCTTCAGCGAGCGAGGCAGCGGAAAGGCGAAGACTTCGATGCCCTCGTCGGCCAGTTCGGCGCGTTCCTCGGCGGTGGCCACGCCGCGGATGCCGCGCTCGGGCGACTCCTGGTAGTGGATGCGCCGCGCCTCCTCGGCGAAGTTCTCGCCGACGTCCTCGGTATTGTCGACCAGGTGGCGGGCGAGCTTCATCCACATCGCCTGCAACTGCTGCGGCGTGGGCGCGGCACCGGCCGGCGCGGGCACGGCCGCCTCGGGCTTGCCGGGCGCGCGCATGGCGGCCGGCTCGGTGGCGCCGGAGAGGTTCAGGCGGGGCGCGCTGGGGAGCTTGCGGATGGTCCGGTCGCCGCAGACCGGACACTCGATCAGCCCGCGTTCGAGCTGACCGTCGAAGTCCTCGGCCGAGGCGAACCAGCCTTCGAAGCGGTGGTCGTGGCCGCAGGCAAGATTGAATACTTTCATCGATTCGGTGTTCCTTGACTCCCGATTGTACGGCCTTGGGGACATCGCGCTGATAGAATCCCCGTCCCCTGCCCCTGGATCGCCCCCCGATGAAGGACCCGATCGTCGTCGGCATCGACGAGGCGCTCGCGTCGCTCGACAGCTACGACGCGATCCTCGATGCGCGCAGCCCCTCCGAGTACGCCGAAGACCGCCTGCCCGGAGC
>DAIQNY010000353.1:0-2285 GCA_036788155.1 Actinomycetota bacterium
ATGCACGATGTGCTCGATCCAGACGATCGAGAGGCCCTGCGAGTGGAGGTCCTTGATGGTGTCGATGAGGATCTCCACTTCACCCTCGGTCAGCCCACCGGCGATCTCGTCGAGGAGCAGGACCTTGGGGTCGCCGGCCAGCGCGCGGGCGAGCTCGAGCCGCTTGCGGTCGAGCAGCGGCAGGCTGCCCGCCCGCTGGTTGGCCTTCTGCGAGAGCCGCGTGATCTCGAGCGTCTCGACACAGCGCTGGTAGCTCGCGCGCTCCGTCATCTTGCGTCCGTACGCGGCGCACACGAGCACGTTCTCGAACACGCTCATGTCGGAGAACGGCTTGGGGATCTGGAAGGTACGGCCGATCCCCGCGACACAGCGCTCCTGCCGCGGGAGACCGGTGATGTCCCTTCCGTCGAAGGTGACCCGACCCGCGTCGGGCCGATACACGCCGGTGATCAGGTTGAACAACGTGGTCTTGCCGGCGCCGTTCGGCCCGACGATGCCCAGTGCTTCGCCATCACTCAACTGCATGCTCAGGTCGTCGATGACCTGCACGCCGCCGAACGACTTCATGAGACCGGCGGTCTCGAGGACCACGGTCATGGGCTCTCACCACCCCGCATCACATCAACCTCCTGGAGTGCAGGGCGCCCTTTGGGCATGTGGGTCGGATCCTGCACGGTCTGTCAGTACTGGATGGCCTCGACCTTGCCGTTCGTCGGGATCTCGACGTTGAACGGCTCCTCGGCCGCGTGCTGGGTGTCGACCAGAAGCAGGTCGAAGGGGTACTCCTCGCCCTTCGTCCACATGCCGCCCACGAGCACCGTGCGGCAGACGTTGGGAACGGGGTTCAGAGGAGCGCCGGCCGACCACGTGATCTTGCCCTGGATGGTCTCCACGTCGGTCGCCTTGATGGCGTCCAGGATCACCTGTTTGTCGTCCATGTCGGTGGCACGCTTGAGCGCGTCGACGACGACCTCGAACACGGCGTAGTGCAGCAGGGTCTGGTTCCACTCCTTGCCGCCGCTCTCAGACGTCCACGCGTCGGCGAGCTCCTGGCACGTCTGCCCGGTGAGGGACGACGTGAAGGGATGCCACGGGGACCACCAGCACTCGGTGGTGAGGCCGTAGCCGATCTCACCGATGGCCTCGAGCTGCGCCGGGAAGAGCAGCGCCTTGCCGACCGTGGCGGCGACGGGCTGGTAGCCCTGCTGGTACGACTGCTTCCAGAAGTTGACGAAGTCCGGCGGGATGAAGACGCCGCTCAGGATGTCGCAGTCGGCCGCCTTGAACTTGCTGATCTGCGGCGTGTAGTCCTCGGTGCCGGGCTGGAAGCGGCCGCCGTCGACGACGGTGTAGCCGGCCTCCTTGAGCATCGGCGGCTGACCCGTCTTGGGGTCGGCCCACCCGAGGCCGTCGGCGTCGTTCGGCCACATGGCGCCGATCTTCTTGTTGGTGTCGAGCTGCTCCCACATCCCGGTGAACACGGCCGTGACGTCCTCGAGACCCCAGAACGCGTGGTAGGTCCACGTGAAGCCAACCGCCGGATCGCCGCCGCGGCCGAAGAAGTACGGCTGCCACGGGCAGTCGTTGGAGACGCAGGGCACCTGGAGCGCCTCGGCCTGGTCGGCCACGGGGCTCACGGTGTCGGGTGTGGAGGCGACCATCATGACGTCGATGCCGTCGTTGGTGACGAGGTCGCCGGCGACCGTGGCCGCCCGGTTCGAGTCAGACTGGGAATCCTTGATGATGATCTCGATGGGGTGGACCTGGCCGTCGCCGCACTCGACACCGTCCTTGACGGCGTCGCCCCACTTCGTGACCAGCCACTGGTCGGTCTCGCCGAACGCGGCGAGCGGGCCGGTGAGCGGCGCCACGAATCCGACCTTGATGGGGCGGCCCTGGCCTTCGCCGCCGCCGGCGTCGCCGCCGTCGTCGCCGCCGCATGCGGCCAGCACTCCGCCGAGTCCGCCGGTGGCGCCCAGGGCGAGGCCCGTGACCCCTGCCGTCTTGAGGAAGTCGCGGCGCGTGAGCGGCGTCCTCACGACCGACTCCGCACCCTTGCTGGTCTTGTCCTCAGAACTCATACCGCCTCCTTACGTGGCCCCGGCGCCCCCCGCCGCCCCGATGGGCGGAGCAGGCAGCCGGGACCCCCCCGATGGCCTTCTGGTCTCGAATCCACGCGAACGGCCGTTCGTGTCGCTGCTCTCGGCCGAGGGGATCCGTCACGGTAGCCGTGTACGGTGTGCTCCACCTCCATCGCTATCCACCATACGGACGTTCGCTCCCAC
>DAIQNY010000354.1:0-2248 GCA_036788155.1 Actinomycetota bacterium
CGCGGTGACACTCGGAGCATGCCACCACGGAGGCCTCTCTTCATGGCATTCAGTCGTTCGTACGGGCTTCGGCCGCCTGAGAACCGACAGGCCTCAGCAGTCGTAGACGTCGGGGCGGCGATGCTGCAGCGACGGCACCTGCGCGCGCACCTCGTCGAGGCGCGACACGTCGAGGTCGGCCACGCAGACACCCACCCCGTCCTCGACCTGGGCCAGCACGACGCCCCACGGGTCGACGATCATGCTGTGCCCGTGGCAGTCGCGTCCGGGCAGGTGCTCGCCGACCTGGTTCGGGGCGAGCACGAAGCAGCCGTTCTCGATGGCCCGGGCGCGCAGCAGCACCTCCCAGTGGGCGGCTCCCGTGTACGCGGTGAAGGCAGAAGGCACGCACAGCACCTGCGCGCCGCGCAACGCCAGGGAACTGTAGAGGCCGGGGAAGCGCAGGTCGTAGCAGACGGAGAGGCCCAGGCGCACCGGCGTGCCTTCCGGCGTGTCCACATCGGCAGTGACGATCTCGGCGCCCGGCGCGACCTCTTCTGACTCTTCGTACCGGGCGGTCGCTGTGATGACGTCGAAGAGGTGGATCTTGCGATAGACGGCGCGCAGCTCACCCGCCGGGTCGAACAACGCGGAGACGTTGGTGACGAGCCCGCCGGCTGCCGGCTCGTACACGGACCCGGCGAGCAGCCACATGCCACGCTGCGCCGCGGCCGTCGCCACCGCTCGGTTGGAGGGCCCGTCGGGCGCCTCCGCCGTCGCTATGATGCCGTCCCGGCGGCCCTTGTAGGCCCACGTCTCCGGCAGAGCGACGAGGCGCGCTCCCCGGTCTGCCGCCTCCTCCACCAACGCGACGGCGGCGCGCACGTTGCCGCCCACGTCCTGTCGCGTGTTCAGCTGGATGCAGGCGACGCGCAGGACGCCGGCGACGGGCGCGTCGCTCTCGCCGTGTACGGCCGTCACTCTTGCGTCCCTCCCGTTGTCACTCGCAGGCTCCCCGGGCGCAGGCCATCAACGAGAGCAGCTCGTACGCTACGGTGGCGGCAACGATCGCGGTGAGGTTGCTGCTGTCCAGCTCGGGGACGACCTCCACGACATCCGCGCCGGCGAGGTCGAGCCCCCGGCAGCCGCGAATGAGCGCCAGCGCCTGAGCGGAGGTCGGCCCGCCGATCTCCGGCGTGCCGACCGCCGGCGCGAAGCCCGGGTCGAAGAAGTCGACGTCGACGGTCACGAACGCTTTGGCCGACCCGATCTCATCCACCGCGGCGGAGACCGCACCGGTGCCCAGCTGCGCGAGGTCGTCCCACGGCACCACCGTGAACCCGAGTTCGCGCGCCTGCTCGTACTCGTCCGGCGCATCGAGCCCGCCGCGCATGCCGAGGAGGGCGGAGCGGGATGCGTCGATGACACCCTCCTGCGCGGCGCGGCGGATGACCGTGCTGTGGATGTGTGGCTCGTCCCCGTTCTCCTCCAGGCAGTCGGTGTGCGCCCCGAAGTGCAGCAGCGCGAGGGGTCCGTTGGCGGCTGCGGCCGCGCGCAACTCGGCGAGCGTCACTGTGTGGTCGCCGCCGATGCCGAGCGGCACAGCCCCCGCCTCGTGGACCTGGGCGAGCACGGACTGCATCGCGTCGAGACTGCGATCGGTGAAGCCGGCGGTCATACGGGCGTCCCCGCCGTCCACCACCGAGAGCCGGTCGAACACGGCCACGCGCTGCGCCGGGTTGTAGGTGGGGTGCAGCGTGAGAGAAGCCTCGCGCACCGCACGCGGCCCGAATCGGGCTCCCGTGCGCACGGCGAGGCCCGTGTCGAACGGCAGGCCGATCATGGCGACATCGACGTCGTCGTACTGGGTGACGTGGGGGAGACGCAGGAACGTGGTCACGCCGGCGATCCGTGGCGACCGTTCGCCGCCGTCCGGGCCGTATCCCTTCATGAACTCCTCCTCGTTCGACCGCCGTTACGTCAAGTGTACTGGCAGACCTCGGTCCTGGACACGGCCGCCTAATCCTTTTGCGTGCTCTGCCGATAGGACTTGTGCGCGGGCCGGCGAAGAGAGGGTGTGCCCGCAGGACCGGCTGGGAGAAGGGGCGTGCCGGACGAGCGGCTTCGCATACTGGTGATCGACGACGACAGCGACCTGAACGCCACGGTCGCCGCCGTGCTCACCGCCAACGGCTACGACGTCCTGACCGCGACGGGCGGAGAACAGGGCCTCGAGCTGGCCTTCACCCGTCATCCGCACCTCATCCTA
>DAIQNY010000355.1:0-2238 GCA_036788155.1 Actinomycetota bacterium
GGCATGGAGGCCGACGAGATCACCAAGCTCTCCATGCAGCTGGGCGCGAACCTCAACCACGATGTCGGCTACATGGACTTCGGGCTCTCCGGTTCGCTCGCTGAAGTCGTCCTGGTGGCCGAGTTCATCAGCCGCAACCGCCAGCTGCTCAAGGCGATCGAGGTCGATGACGAAACGCTCGCGGTGGACGTGCTCAAGGCTGTGGGTCCGGGAGGCGACTTCCTCGGCCAGCGGCACACGCGCCGTCATCTGCGTGCCGAGCAGTGGCGCGGCAAGATCCTGAACCGCGCCAGTCACGACCGCTGGGCCGAGGGCGGGGCATTGGACGCGACCGAGAAGGCGAGGCGACGGGCGCTCGAGCTGCTCGCGACGCACGAGGTCGATCCGTTGCCCACTGGTCTGGCAGAGCGTCTCGACGCCGTGGTGCCGTCTCCCTGAGGGAGGGTGTGCCGGGGCCGGCCCGTCGGTGTCAGTTCGCCGGCGCCGTCCGGCCCGCCGCCCACTCGCGCAAGAAGGCGATCTTCTCGCGCGCCGTCGAGGCGATGGGCGGCGTCTTGCCCAGTTCGTCACTGAGAAGCTGGGTGGAGAGCTGCGTCCTCGCCGAGAACGCGGTGTAGAGCGCCGAGACCACAACCTGCTCGAGCTCGGCGCCGCTGTACCCGGAGCTCCGCGCCGCCAGCCCCGCGAGGTCGAAGGCGGCGGGATCCTGCTTGCGGCGGCTCAGATGGATCCCGAGGATCGCCGCCCGTGACGCCTCATCAGGCAGGTCGACGAAGAACGTCTCGTCGAACCTGCCTTTGCGCAGCAGTTCGGGCGGCAGGCGTTGCACGTCGTTGGCCGTAGCGACGACGAAGACGTCGCCTCGGCGCTCCTGCAGCCACGAGAGGAAGGAGCCGAGGACGCGCTGGGACGTGCCGCCGTCTGCGTCCTCGCCGCCGGCGGCGAAGGCCTTCTCGATCTCGTCGATCCACAACACGAGCGGGGCGAGGCGGTCGGCGGATCCCATGGCCTTGCGGAAGTTCTGTTCCGTCTCCCCGATGTACTTGTCGTAGAGGGCGCCCGGGTCCAGCCGGACGAGCGGAAGTGCCCACGCGGCCGCGACCGCCTTTGCGCAGAGGCTCTTGCCGCAACCGGGTACGCCGACGAGCAGTACTCCGCGCGGGAACTCGAGGCCGAACTCCGCCGCCCGCTGCGGGTCCTCCATGAAGAGGCGCCGCTTCTCGAGCCACTCCTTGAGACGCACGAGGTCGGCGATGTCGTCCAGCGAGTCATCTGCCGGGCAGTACTCCAGCAGACCGTCGCGCTCCACCAGTTCCCGCTTGCCCTCGACGACCCGCCTGATGTCGCCGGCGTCGAGGCGGCCGTCCTCCACGATCACCCGGGTCAGCAGCTTCTCGGCCTCGGCGAGCGCCAGCCCCTGAAGGTTGGCGAGCAGGCGGTCCTGGTCGGCTGCCGTCAGCGTGACGCCCACCTGCGTGCGCGCCGAGAGGTCGTGGACCACGCGGCGCAGGAGCTCCTCGTACTCCGGCTTGGACGGCATCGGCAGACGGACCGGGCCTATCGCCGGGCGGAGCGACTCCGGCAGCTTCACGTCTGCGCCGGTCAGCACGACCGCCCCGGGCCGGCTGGAGAGCTGGTGAGCCGTCTCGCGCACCAGGTCGGCCACGTCGGGCTTCTCAAGCTCCTGTCCGAGGCCGTGGAACACGTAGAGCGCGGGAAGCCCAGACTCGATGACGTGGTTCAGTGCGACGCGTGGGTCCTGACTTCCGTACACGCCGGTCGAGGCGCCGGCTCGGCGCAGCCCCGTGGCGCGTCGCCAGACGAACAACGGGAGCTGGAGCCGCCAGGCGGCGCGCTCGACCAGCGCCTGCGCCCTGTCCTCCTCGGCCGTCTCGACGAGGAGGGCGCCATACCTGGATCGGATGAGCAGTTCGAAGTCGTGGAGCGGGTCTCGCTCGACAGTCATGCCTTCTCCAGGGCGAGCAGGTCGATGGCGTCGGCGCTGCAGGCGGTCGCGCACAGGCCACAGCCGCGACACCGAGCGGGATCCAGTGTCGGCCGCCCGCTCGAGTTGCAGGCGATTGCCTCGAAGGGACAGCGCAAACCGCACCGCCCGCAGCTCTTGCACAGGGTCATCTCGATATGCGCGAGATGCCTGCGTACGGGCCAGACGTCCTCCGTTCCGAGGCGTCCAGCGGCCAGGTGAGGGTAGCAGCAGTCGGTGCAGCAGTTGCAGAT
>DAIQNY010000356.1:0-2228 GCA_036788155.1 Actinomycetota bacterium
GGCGCCGACGCGATCGACTGGGACACCACCGGCGCCTCCGGCGACCCCGAGTTCCTGGCCGCCCTCAAGGCGACGAAGATCATCCGCGAGAAGTACCCCGACATGGGCGTCGAGCTCGGCATGGCCGGCGAGTTCGTGCTCGGCATGCACGGCGAGCTCGAGTGGGGCGGCAAGCGCCTCGCCGGCCTGTGGCCCAAGGACCAGCTGCTGCTGGCCCAGGAGGCCGGCGCGACCATGTTCGGCCCCGTGGTCAACGTCAACACCGGCAAGAGCCTGGCCTGGAACATCGCCCGCGCCATCGCCCTGGTCAAGCCCTGCATGGAGGTGGCCTCTATCCCTGTGCACCCCAACGCCGGCATGGGCGTCGGCGGCGTGCCGATGTTCGTCTACCCGCCGGGGGACGCGACCTGCCGGGCGGCCAAGGCGTTCACCGAGCTGCTGCACGTGGACGGGTTGTAGGCGGGGTCGGGCGATCCGCACGGCATGCACAACGCCCACGCGCAGGCGGCGAGCATCGGCGGTATTCGGGCAGGCGGAGATCTGGTTGCCCGTATGCAGATGACTCGAGGCATGCGCCTCAAGGAAGCCAAGCAGTACGTCGCCGACAAGCTCGGCGTCACGCCGTTCGACCTCTCGGACCCGGTCGTGATGACCGACGTCCGCAACGAGTTCGGGTTCGGCCGCATCCACAGCTATGCGATCAGCCAGCCGTGGCAGGCCAACCAGATCGAGGCCAAGTTCAACATCGCGAAGGCGCTCGACGTGCCGATCAACTGCGTCGAGCGCTTCAAGGAGCGCACCGGCGCCGGCGTCACGGCGTGATGCAGGCGTTCAGCACGGGCCGGGTCGCGGCAGGCGCGACCCGGCCGCTGCCCACACCGGGAGGTGGACGATGATCAGGAACCCGCGCGCGGGCGCGCGCAAGAGCGGAGGCTTCCGCCTCGAGGTGTTCACCGAGGACGAGCTGCGGGAGATCCACCTCGCGACGCTCGAGGTGCTGTCGCGGACTGGGGTCTTCGTCGAGGACGAGGAGGCCAGGGAGATCTTCGCGGCTGCCGGCGCCGAGGTCGACCGCGAGACGAACGTGGTGCACCTGCCGGCGCACCTCGTGGAGGACGCGGTCCGCTCGGCGCCCAGCACCGTCGTGCTGTGCGGACGCGACCCGGCCCGCGATGTGGTACTCGAGGACGGCCGGGTCGGCTTCACCAACTTCGGCGAGGGCATCCAGGTCGTGGACCCGTACACCGGCGAGCTGCACGAGAGCCGCAAGCAGGACGTCGCCGACTGCACGAAGATCATCGACGCGCTGCCCGAGATCGACGTCGTCGAGCGGCCGCTCGGCGCCCACGACGTGCCGCCCGACACGGCCTCGCTGCACAACGCGGAGGCCATCTTCAGCAACACGACCAAGCACGCGACCATCGGGCCGCTCAGCGGGTTCTGTGCCCGCAAGATGATCGAGATGGCGCAGGCGATCGCCGGTGGGGCGGAGGCGCTGCGCCGCCGCCCCATCCTGAGCTTCCTCACCTGTCCGGTGAGCCCGCTCAAGCTCGTCAAGGACGCCTGCGAGATCATCATCGAGGGAGCCCGCGCGGGCGTGCCGGTCAACGTGCTGTCCATGGCGATGGCTGGGGGCTCAAGCCCCGTGAACCTCGCCGGTACGCTCGTCACGCACAACACGGAGGTGCTCGCCGGGATCACCCTGGCGCAGCTCACGAACCGCGGCGCCCCGGTCATCTACGGCTCGTCCACCACCGCCATGGACCTGCGCTTCGCCAGCGCCTCGGTCGGCAGCCCGGAGTGCGGCATGATCGGCGCCGGGGTCGCCTGCCTCGCCCGCTTCTACCTGCTGCCCAGCTGGGTGGCGGGTGCGTAGGGCGACTCCAAGGTGGCTGACGCCCAATCCGGCCACGAGAAGACCATCACCAGCCTGCTGCCGGCGTTGGCAGGGGCCAACCTGATCTACGGGCTGGGGATGCTGGAGTCGGGCGTCACGATCGATTACGCGCAGCTCGTCATGGACGCCGAGTTCGCGCGCATGGTCAAGTTCTGCGTGCCGGGGATCCCGGTGAACGACGTCACCCTCGCCGTGGACGTGATCGACGAGGTCGGTCCCTTCAAGGACTTCCTCAGTCACGACGACACGTACGCCGGCATGCGCGGCCAGTCGTCCTCGAAGCTCATCGACCGGCGGGTCCGCGAGGAGTGGACCGCCGCCGGCGCGACGA
>DAIQNY010000357.1:0-2200 GCA_036788155.1 Actinomycetota bacterium
TCGGACGACGGCGGCGACCCGCCGGCGCCCCAGGTCGCCGCCGCCGCCGCCGAGGCGTTCAGCCACGACGGTGGTGTCGCGTCCGGCCTCTCCATCGCGGAGCGCTCCCCCCAGGTCGGCAAGACCGAGACCGAGGTGAGCGTCACGGGCGTCATCCTCAGCGGCATGATGGTGTTCTTCATGTTCTTCGGTGCGGCCAACGTTGCTCGGACCATCCTCACCGAGGACCGCGACGGCACCATGCCGCGGCTGTTCACCACGCCCACACGGCACGGGACGATCATCGGCGGCAAGTTCGTCTCCGTGTTCGTGACCGTGCTGCTGCAGGCGGTGGTGCTGCTCATCGCCGGCCGCCTGATCTTCGGCATCGACTGGGGCCGCATCGATGCGGTCGTCCTGCTCACGCTTGTGGCCGCCGGCGTAGCCGGCGGCCTCGCCCTTCTCATCATCGCCTTCGCCCGGACGCCCGCCCAGGCGGGCGCCATCGGCTCCGGCATCTACCTGGTGCTCGCGCTGCTCGGCGGCAACTTCACCGGCACCGCGCAGACGGGCGACACCTATGCGGTGGTGCAGAAGCTCACGCCCAACGGCTGGCTCATCCAGGGGTGGGACACGGCGCTGCGCGGCGGCGGGGCGCTCGACATCCGCTGGCAGGTGCTTGTCCCACTGGGGTTCGCCGTGGCCTTCTTCTTCTTCGCCGTCCTCAGGATGAGGAGGCGGTTCTCGTGAGATTCGCCGCCCTGCTCGCCGCCAAGGATCTGCGGGAGACCGTGCGCGACAGGCTGTCGTTCATCTTCATCATCCTGATGCCGCTCGCCTTCACGGCCTTCTTCGGGGTGCTGTTCGGAGGCGGCAGCGACGTGGACAAGCTGCCGCTCGCCGTGTGGGACGCGGACGGCGCCGCCGCCGCGAGCCAGCTGGTCGCGCGGCTGGAGGACTCGGAGGTCGTGCGCGTGGACTTCAAGGAAGGCGGCGCGTTCGAGCAGTGGATGGCGGACGAGCGCGCCGCCGCCGGGCTGATCATCCCCGAGGGCTACAGCGACGCCGTGGCGTCCGCGCAGAAGGCGGACCTCACCATCGTCGCCACGAAGGGTGTGAGCGGGGCGTCCAGGGTGGCGAGCGAGGTTCGCTCGCTGGCCTCGCAGCAGGTGACGGTCGAGCTGGCCTCGAGGGCGGCGGCAGAGACGGTGTGGTCCACGCGGAGCATGCCCGCCGGCGCGCAGGAAGGCGTCGTGGCCGAGACGGCGGCTCGGGCGCGGCCGGTCGTGGAGCAGGCGCTGGGGAGCCCGGCCGTCTCCACGAAGGTGGTCGAGGCCGGGACGGCGGCCGGCCAGACGCCGAGCGGCTTCGTGCTCAGCTCGCCCGGCATGATGGTCAACTTCATCCTGTTCAGTCTGATGACCGCGGGGATCGCGCTCATCATCGAGCGGCAGAACGGCACGCTGCAGCGACTCATGACCACGCGCCTGCGGCGCTCGCAGCTCATCGGCGGCAAGACGGCCGGGATGTTCCTGCTCACCTTCCTGCAGCAGGTGCTGCTCATCGGCGTCGCGCAGCTGTTCTTCGGGGTCGACTACCTGCGCGATCCGGTGGCGCTGCTCGTGATGATGGTCGCGCTCTCGCTGGTCGCGAGCACGCTGGGTCTGCTGCTCGCCTCCGTGCTGAAGAGCGAGCAGGCGCTCGTCGCGACCACCGTCCTCGTCTCCATGGCCGTGGCGGCGCTGTCGGGCGCGTGGTTCCCGCTGGAGATCACGGGTGAGACGTTCCAGTCGGTGGGCCACGTGCTGCCGACTGCCTGGATCCTCGACGGGCTGCGCGGGATCGTGGTGCGCGGGTTCGACGTCGCCGACGTGCTGCCCGCCTTCTGGGTCTCCCTGGCCTGGGCGGCGGGGTTCTTCGTCCTCGCCGTCTGGCGCTTCCGCCTTACCGAGTAGCGCCCGGCGCTTCGCGGCTCGCAGGCCGGACTCTCCGGGGCCCTGCGTCACGTTCTCAGTTTCCTCTCAGGTTCGCGGGTACACCATGAGTAGCGATATCGACCCACGACCAAGGGGAGGCGACATGCCCGACCAGCGAGCGCCGGGCGCGCCCTTGGGTGAGCCCGATCCCAGCACGAGACGAGAGCCGCACACAGATCGGGGCGAGACCACGGGTCCGGGCGGCGGCATCACCTGGTACACGGTGGAGCCGGACCGGGACCGCG
>DAIQNY010000358.1:0-2196 GCA_036788155.1 Actinomycetota bacterium
CCGGGCTCCTCCATGCGCCCAGTCGGGAACCAGCGGAGCTTGGTGGCGAACAGCATGATCATGAGGAGGCCGAACCAGAAGGTCGGCATGGCGTATAAGACCATCCCTAAGTTCGTGGACACCACGTCGTAGGTGCCGTTGCGTCTCCAGCCCGCGAACACGCCCATGATCATGCCGACGATGGTGGCGAAGACCGTGCCCACCCCCACGAGCAGCACGGTCGGCCAGATGCGCTCGGCGACGACCTCGGTGACGGGGCGCTTCTCGGAGAACGACATGCCGAACTCGCCCTTGACCGTGTCGCGCCAGTAGTAGATGAACTGCTGCCACATGGGCTTGTCGAGATTGAAGGTCTTGCGCTGCTTCTCGATGACCGACGGGTCAGTCTTCCCCTTGGGGAGGAGAAGCCGGGCGGGGTCGCCCGGGAGGATGCGGAAGAGCGCGAAGTTGAACGAGGCCACGAGGACGATCGTGAGGACCGCGTTCAGGATCTTCCGGATGAAGTACCGTCGTTTGTCCACTGCAGTCGCGGATCGCGCGCGCCCGGCCCCGAGCGCGGGCGGACCCTTACCCCCTTCTCACATCCGTGGTTGCCGGACCCCTGACGCTGCTTGCTGCTGGTCTGCGGTCGGCCCCTGAACGGGGCTTCGTGTCTTAGACGGAGACGCTCTCTGCTTCCGTCGACTGAGAGCCTCAGAATATGCGCGCCGGGGAGGCGCGGCAAGGATGTGCGGCGCGCCGGCCCTAGACGTGCGACAGCTGCGCCTCGCGACCGGCGCGACGCAACGCGTCGACCAGGCGGTCGAGGGGCAGCGCATACACCATGTTGCCGGCGCGGCCGACGGTGGTGCAGGCGGCCGTGAGCGAGTTGCAGACGCTCTCCGCCGTGGCGTCGACGGCCGCCTCGAACAACTCGGACATCTGGTCGTTGCTCACGCTCGTCAAGGCGACCGGCTCAGCCGAGACGCGCGCGACGCGGTTGGCGGTGGAGAAGGCGACCATGATCTCGCCGCTGCCGTCCGAAGCGTAGGACCCCGTGGCGGCGAGGCCCAGGGCGCACCGCGTGGCCATGCGACGACACTGACGGGCCGACAACGGCGCATCGGTGGCGAGCACCACGATGCAGGAGCCCTCGCGATTCTCGACCGGCATGAGGTCGGTGATCGCCCGCCCCACCGGGACCCCGTCGATGCTGAGACGGTGCCGCACCCCGAAGTTGGTGAGCGCCAGAACGCCCACGGTGTACCGGCTGCCGTGGGCGACGGCGACCCGCGACGAGGTGCCGATGCCGGACTTGAAGTCGTAGCAGGACATGCCGGTGCCGGCGCCGACACATCCTTCGGCGACGGGACCGCCCGTGGCCGAATCCAGCGCGGCCCAGACGTGCTCCTCCCGCACGTGCATGCCGCGCAGGTCGTTGAGGAGGCCGTCGTCGCACTCGCCCACCACGGGCATGACGGCATCGTCGATGCCGGCGCCCGGCTGGCGCTCGCACAGCCACCTCACAGCGGCGTCGTACACGGCGCCGGCGCTCTGGGAGTTGGTGAGGAGGATCGGGGTCTCGATGAGTCCCCACTCGCGGATGGCGCTGATGCCGATAATCTCGCCCACGCCGTTGGCGGCGTAGGCGCCGGCGACGACGCGCCCGTTCCAGAGGTCGTCGTCATGCGGGAAGATGGCGGTGACACCCGTGCGGGCGGGCCCGCTGCCTGACGGCAGATCGGGCCCGCCCCACGAGACCGTACAGTGACCGACGCGCACACCGCGCACGTCGGTGATGGCATTGAGCGGCCCGGCCGGCAGCCTGCCGACGGCGACGCCGAGGTCGCGCAGGCGGCAGCGCTCCGGCGCGGTCACGTGGCTACTCCAGGATGCCGGCGCGGTGCGCCTTGAGGTAGGAGCCGCAGAAGTTGTCCTCGCCGCGCAGGGCCTCGATCGACTTGATCGTCGCCATCATCTGCTTGTTGCGCACGTCGACGATCAGTCCGTCGAGGCCGAGGCCGCCGCACATCGCCACGAAGGTGCGATTGAGCAGGCCGCGGTTGGGCAGGCCGAAGCTCACGTTGCTGAGGCCGCCGGTGGTGCGGGACGGCAGGCGGTCCTTGACCAGCTTGAGCGTCTCCATGGTGATGCCGGGAGCACACGGGTCGGCCGAGACGGCCATGACCAGCGGGTCGATCCAGAGGTCCTCGGCCG
>DAIQNY010000359.1:0-2193 GCA_036788155.1 Actinomycetota bacterium
TCTCGAAGCCGTCCATCTCGACGAGCAGCTGGTTGAGCGTCTGCTCGCGCTCGTCATGGCCGCCGCCGAGGCCGGCGCCGCGGTGGCGGCCCACCGCGTCGATCTCGTCGACGAAGATGATGCACGGGGAGTTCTGCTTGGCCTGTTCGAAGAGGTCGCGCACGCGCGAGGCGCCGACGCCCACGAACATCTCGACGAAGTCCGAACCGCTGATGCTGAAGAACGGGACGCCCGCCTCGCCGGCGACGGCACGCGCGAGCAGCGTCTTGCCGGTGCCGGGCGGGCCGTACAACAGCACGCCCTTGGGGATGCGCGCCCCGAGCTGCTGGAACTTCTTGGGGTTCTCCAGGAACTCCTTGATCTCGTGCAGCTCCTCGACCGCCTCCTCCGCGCCGGCGACGTCCTTGAACGTCACCTTAGGCGAGTCGACGCTCACCCGCTTGGCCTTGCTCTTGCCGAAGCTCATGACCTTGGAACCGCCGCCCTGCATCTGGTTCATGATGAAGAACCAGAAGCCCAGGATGAGCAGGATCGGCAGGATGAAGGTGATCGCACTCGTCCACCACGGGCTCTTGGGGCTCTCCGCGTCGTACGAGACGTTGTACTGATCGAGGAACTGCGTGGTCGCCGCGGGGTCGGGATAGGCCACCGTGTACTGTGCCGGGCTCTCGTCGCCCTCGGCACTCTTGGTGACCTCGAGCGTCTGGTCAGTGACGTTCATCACCACGGAGTCGACGCGCCCGTTGACGACGTCGCTCGTGAAGCTCGCGATCTCCTCCTTGGGCGGCGTGACGGTGCCCTCCGACACGGTGACCTCGGGGTTCGCGCTCTCGATGGTCGCCGAGAGATCGGCGGGCACGTTCTGGACGTAGTACTGCAGGCCGCCGACCTGCGTGACCTTGGCGGCGTCGGCGGACGGGTCGATGACCACGGCCTTGACGGCATCGTCCTGCAGGTCGCTCTCGAACACCGCCATCTGGGTAACGAACGGCGCGGAGTAGATGGCCTTCGCGGGCTCTTCCCGGTTGCCGGAGATGACCCACTCGATGAACATCGCCACGATGATGACGATGAGGATGGGGAACAGCGCGCTACGGATGAATCTGCTCACGGTGACCCTTCTGGACGGGGGCTGGTACCGGCGCCCGTCCTACTGATATGCCTGCAAACAGGCGTCCGGTGACCGTACCATACCCGCCTGACTACAGCAAAGAACCAGCCTGGTCGACGATCTCGGCGGCCGCCTCCTCGGTGAGGACGCCGATGTAGTCGAGCGTCCGGAAGTGGTCGGCAAGGTCGAGTCCGTAGCCGACCACGAACTTGTCCGGGATCTCGAAGCCGACGTAGCGGCACGGGATCTCGGTGCGCCTGCGCGACGGCTTGGTGAGCAGCGCGCAGATCTCGAGCGAGGCCGGCTTGCGGCTGCGCAGGTTCTTGAGCAGGTAGCTCAGGGTGAGCCCGGAGTCGATGATGTCCTCGACGATGAGCACGTGGCGCCCGGCGATCTCGAGGTCCAGGTCCTTGAGGATGCGCACCACGCCGGATGAATCGGTCGACGATCCGTAGCTCGAGACCGCCATGAAGTCGAGGGCGACGGGGAGGTCGATGCGTCGCGCTAGGTCGGCCATGAAGAAGACTGCGCCCTTGAGGACGCCGACCAGCAGCAGTTCCTTGCCGGCGTAGTCGGCGGTGATCTGGACTGCCAGTTCGTCGATCCTGCGGGAGAGCGTCTCGCGGTCGACGAGCACCTCAGCGATCGGCACGTTCACGGTCCCTCCTGGATGACGTGCAGTGTCAAAGCACTACTGTGGTCCACACGGAAGGGCTGCGCAACCCTGGAGGGCGCGGGGCCCCCGAGCCAGGCGGCCCGGCCGTCGATGTCGAGGACCACCGCAAGGGAGCGCAACGCGGCGGGCATGCGGGCGGCCGCGAGGTGCCGCGCCACCGTGGTCTCGCCGCCCAGACCGAGCGGGGCGAAGCGCTCGCCCCGGCGCGGGTGCCGCAGCCGCACCCGCCGCGGCGCCGAGGCAAGGCCGACGAACGCGGCTCCGGCCTCGGCCTCCTCCTCCCGGAGGACGGCGCCGGGCAGCAGACGGAGGCGCCAGACGCCGCCGCAGAAGCCGACCGTGAGGCCGGCGTCGCCGGCGGCGGCGAGGACCTCGCCGTCGAGCGCAGTCGGCGTGCAGACGTGCG
>DAIQNY010000360.1:0-2175 GCA_036788155.1 Actinomycetota bacterium
TTCTGCTCGATCTTCATGATCTTGCCGGCGCCGTGATGCGGGTAGACCACCTTGTCTCCGACCGAATACATCAAACCCCCCACTCGTTCGTCGCCCCGGAGAATGCCCCGCCCCCACCGTCCAGCAATGCCGTGAACGCCCGCCGCAGGTCGGCCGCGCCTGTGGCGCGTCCGCCTGTGCGGCGTGCGTCCGCTGCCGGCACGACGATACGGTCGAAGCCGGCGCGTCCGGCCTCGGCGATACGTCGCTCGCTCTGGCTGCAGGATCGAAGTCCGCCCGTCAGGCTGATCTCCCCGAACACCGCTGCCCCGGCGGGAAGGGGCACGTCACGCTGCGCTGAGGCGACAGCGAGTGCGACTGCGAGGTCCGCCGCGGGCTCATCGATGCGAATTCCGCCTGCAATTGTAACAAAAATGTCGGAAGACGACAACTTGAGTCCGGCGTGCCTGCCGAGGACCGCGACCAGCATCGCCAACCGGTTACGGTCGAAGCCGACCGCCACCCGGCGCGGCATCGCCAGCTCCGTCTGGTTCACGAGCGCCTGCACCTCGACCAGGAAGCAGCGCGAGCCCTCAACCGCGACGTGCACAGCGGAGCCGGCGGCCGGCGCCGTGTCGCTGAGGAAGAGCGCGCTCGGGTCGGGCACCGTCCTGAGACCCGCCCCCGTCATCTCGAAGATCCCGAGCTCGTTGGTGGACCCGAACCGGTTCTTCACCGCGCGCAGCGTGCGGTAGAAGCGGTATCGGTCGCCCTCGAACTGGAGCACCGTGTCGACCATGTGCTCCAGCACCCTGGGGCCGGCGATGGCGCCCTCCTTGGTCACGTGTCCGACCAAGAAGACGGCGGCGCCGGTGTCCTTGGCCAGACGGAGGAAGCGGCCCGCCGCTTCCCGCACCTGGCTCACGCTGCCCGGCGTGGACGTGAACGCCTCGCTGTACAGGGTCTGGACGGAGTCGACGACGACGAGCGCCGGGCGGGCGGCGGCGACGGTCTGGACGACGAGGTCCAGCTCGGTCTCGGCGAGGACGTCGATGTTGGCCGCGCCCCGGCAGATGCGCTCGGCGCGCATCTTGACCTGTGCGGCCGATTCCTCGCCGCAGACGAGCAGCGCCGGCCTGTCCGCGGCGACGTTGTCGAGCGCCTGCAGCAGCAGCGTGGACTTGCCGATGCCGGGCTCGCCGCCGACAAGCACGAGCGAGCCCGGGACGACGCCACCGCCGAGCACGCGGTCGAGTTCGTCGATGCCGCTCGAGAAGCGCTCGGCGGCCGACGACACGACCTCGGACAGACGGACGGGGCCGGCGGCTGCGCCGCCGGCCCCGTCACCGGTCTTCACGCCCCGGCCGCGTCCCTTGGGCGTCGCCGCGACGACTTCTTCGACGAACGAGTCCCAGGCCCCGCAGTCCGGGCAGTGGCCGAGCCACTTGGCCTCCCGGCGTCCGCACTCACCACAGGTGAAGACGGTCTGCGTCTTCGCCACGTCAGCGGCCCTCTGAGCCGCGGGCGCAGGGCCTCGTCATGAACCTCAGGCGCCCGCCGACGCGCCGCCGGCGTCCGGGCCTTCGCCCTCGCCGGCCGGCGCCGGGCCCGCCGGTCCGCCGACGCTCTGGGTCACCGGCTCGTCGAGGCCCACCATGGGCAGCTCGACGGTGCCGCCGACCACTTCGCCGTTCACAGTGAGTACGGTGTCGTCGTCCTGCGCGTCGACCATGACCACGGTGCCCTCGGGGAACGACCGCTCGAGCATGGCGTCGCTGAGCTTGTCCTCGATGTACCGCTGGATGGCCCGTCGCAGCGGCCGCGCCCCGAGCATGGGGTCGTACCCCTTGTCGACGAGCAGTTCGCGACCGGCCGGCGTGAGCTCGACCGAGATGCCGCTCGCGGCGATCTGCCCGCGCAGGCGGTCGATCATGAGGTCCACGATGCTGCTGATCTCGGTCTTCTCCAGCTTGTGGAAGACGATGACCTCGTCCACCCGGTTGAGGAACTCGGGCCTGAACACGCGCTTGAGCTCGCCGGTGATGCGGCTCTTCATGTCGTCGTAGCTCATGCCATGGGTGGCAGTCTGGGTGAAGCCCAGCGGCGTGTCCTTGGTGATCATCGAGGCGCCGATGTTGCTCGTCATGATGAGGATCGCGTTGCGGAAGTCCACGGTGCGGCCCTGCGAGTCGGTGA
>DAIQNY010000361.1:0-2076 GCA_036788155.1 Actinomycetota bacterium
CTGCGGGCGCTCGGTTCCGCCGGCCTGCGCTGCCGCCCGGCCGGCGGCCCTGCAGGCGAGCGCGATCTGCTCCCGCAGGCGCTGATCGCGCGTCACACCGCCGCGCTCAAGGTGGCCGCGACCATGACCCGGGCGCGACAGCGCGGCTCGTCGCCGCTGGCCGCGGAGCAGCTCGCCGCAGCGGAGGCCCACGCCGAGCTGCTCCCCAAGGACTTGAGCGCCACCCGGCGCTGACGACTGACTCAGCATCCACAAGGAGGGGCTGCCGCGCCGACCGGCGCAGCCCCGATATCGGGCTCTGTCGTACGCGCGTCAGGACGCCCGGTCTCCAGGCCGAATGGTAGAATCCGGCAGATCACGACCGGCGGCCGGCGGCCGTCCCCGCGGCCGGCCGCACCCACCGAGCTCCGGAGGCACCACGAACCCATTCGCCCGCCGACGCATGGGTGAGCGCAAGAAGGCGAGCGGCCACGGCTACTCGCTGCTGCTGAAGGACTCCGTGATCTACGGCGGCGGCCGCATGCTGCAGAAGTTCCTCACGGCGCTCATGCTGCCGCTCTTCACTGCGTTTCTCACCAAGGACGACTACGGCATCGTGGGCATGGTCGTCACGGTCACGACCTTTCTCGACGTGTTCGTTACGCTCGGCTTCGACGTCGCGTTCACGCGCTTCTACTTCGACGACAAGAGCAGAGAGCACCGCAGCGACGTCATCACGCACGTCTTCTACGTCAAGTGCCTGTACCCGGCGGTGCTGCTCGGCGTCCTCGCGGCCTTCATGCCCTGGATCTCCAGCCTGCTCATGGGCGGCGACGGCTACACCATCTACTTCCTCATCGGGATCGCCACGCTCTTCTTCACCAACCTCAGCGACCTGCCGTTCACGCTCATGCGGCTGGAGCACCGGCCGTGGACGTTCACCAGTTTCACCGTCGCCCGAGTGCTCATCCAGGTGCCGCTGGCGCTCGTGTTCCTCGCCGTGTTCGACTGGGGTCCGGCCGGCTACCTGGGCGCCAACCTCGCGACCGCGGTCGTCCTGAACCTCGCGGCGCTGCCCTTCTACGCGCCGCGGCTCCGCTTCCTCTGGGACAGGCCGCTCATGCGGTCCATGCTCTCGTTCGCGATCCCCGCCATGTTCACGGCCATCACGTTCTTCTTCCTCAAGCTGAGCGACCGGTTCTTCCTGCTGCACTACCAGAGCATCGCGATCGTCGGCCTCTACACCATCGCCAACTCGCTCTCGCAACCGCTCTACATCGTGGGGATGGCCTTCCGCATGGCCTGGCCGCAGTGGCACTACGCCAAGCTGCACGAGCCGGAGAGGCACAAGCGCATGGTCTCCCGCTCGTCCACGTACTTCATGGCCTTCAACGGCGTGCTGCTGACGCTGGTCGGCTTCTACCTGCCGCTGGTGATCCACGTGCTCCTCAACCGGAACTTCTGGTCGGTCGGGCCGACGACGTTCGTCCTCACCCTCTCGGTGGCCCTCTACAACCTGTACTTCATCTTCTGGATCGGGGCGAACGTCGCCAAGAAGAATCGGCTCATCCCGGTCATCACCCTGGTCGCCTCGGGCGTGAACGTCGGCCTGAACTTCCTGCTCGTGCCGCAGTACGGGATGTGGGCGGCGGCGTGGAACACGGTGATCGGGTTCGGCATCCTGGCCGTGCTCGTCTACTTCATCTCGAACAAGTGGTATCCGATCCCGTACGAGTGGCGGCGGCTCGTCACCATCGGCGCCGCGACCGCCCTGACCCTCGGCGCCGGCTGGGCGATCGGCCTTGCGGCAGGCGTGCGGGTCGACCAGCCGCTGACCGACCTAATCCTCGGCCAGCTGGCGATGACCCCGGCGCTGCTGGTGTTCCCGCTCGTGCTCTGGGCGGCGCGGTTCTTCACGCCGCGCGAGAGCGAGCGGCTGCGCGAGTACGCGCGCCGGCTCATCCCGGGCGGGCGGAGACGCGCCGGGACGGCGGGCGGCGAGGCGGCGGGCGGCGAGGCGCCCAAGGGCGCCACGCAGCCGATCGCCGGAGCCGCCGCGGTCGCGCCCCACCACCGGGTGGCCGAGCGCCAGCGCCC
>DAIQNY010000362.1:0-2022 GCA_036788155.1 Actinomycetota bacterium
GGTAGAGGGGATACGGCCCGGTACCTGGAAGCCGGCGCCGTCTGCGCCCGGCTCCCAGACCCGCCCGCCGGGGCCCATCGCCGGCTCTACCGTGAGCTCCACGCCGACGATGGGCTTGACGCCGGCCGCCTTGCAGGCCTGGTAGAAGCGGACGGCGCCGTACAGCCCCTCGTGGTCGGTGACCGCGAGCGCCGGCATGCCCAGCTCGGCGGCGCGCGCGACCAACTCGGGGATGCGGCAGGCGCCGTCGCCGAACGAGAACGTGGTGTGCGTGTGCAGATGGACGAAGCTCCGGTGGCTGCTCACGCGAGCTCCCTCTCGATGGCCCACACCCTGGTGATCCGGTCGTACCGCAGGTCGACGACCCGGCCCTCGGCTCGCACTCGCCAGTACGAGCGACTGACGTGCCCCTCGTCCTTCCACCAGCCCGTCTCGAGGACCCAGGTCTCGAGTACGCGCTCGACCCGATACCTGCGGCGGCGCCAGACGAAGGCGACGGGGCGCCGCTGCCGCTCGTCCCAGGTGACGGCGACGGGCACGGCCCGACCTCCGGGGCCCGGGCGGCCGGCGCGCACCCGGGCGGCGCCGGTGGGCCGGGCTCCGGGTCTGTCTTCGGAGGTGGCTCCGCCGCTGGGCATGCCGGACTCCTGACGCGCGGGTGGATGATGCGGGGACGTCGAGGGTAGCACGAACATATGTTCGTGTAAACGTCGGACGGAAGACCCGGCGGGAGTCGACAGCACTCGGGGAATACAGACTGCATCACAGGCTATCAACGGAGGCGACCATGGTCGTCAGCTGGAACCAGACCTTCAATGCCTACTGGACCCGCCACGGCGAGAAGCAGGAGGCGAAGTACGACGTGCGCATAGAGTACGAGGGACCTGCGCGCGAGTTCATGACAGACGCGACGCCGATCATCGATCGCATCGGTGAGCTCGAAGGCAAGGATCTCAGTGAGGTAGCGGGGCGCTCCTCCCTGGAGTCCGTCGTCCTGTACATCAGGGACCTGATCACCCCCGAGCTCGAGGGCGGCGACAGGCTTCGCCGCATCTACGTGCTCGAGAACGACATGTTCGGCGTGGAGCTTCTCGAGGAGGAACGCTCGGAGGAGAGGCGACTCGCGGCCTGACGTACGCGGCGCGGCGGACCTTCGCCGACGGCGCCGCGGAGGACCGCCGCCCGCCTGACGCCGCCCGCCTCGCGGGCGGCGTCAGGCGCGGACGTCCACCTCGGCGAGGTCGTCGACCACGACGTCCGCGCCGGCCTCTCGCAGCGCCCCGGCCTGATCCAGACGGTCGACACCGATCACGAGGCCGAACCCCCCGCGGCGGCCGGCCTCGACCCCCGAGAGCGCGTCCTCGACCACCGCGGAGCGCGCCGCCTCGACGCCCATGCGGCGCGCCGCCTCGAGGTACATGGCCGGGTCCGGCTTGCCCGGCAACCCGACCTGCGCCGCCACCACGCCGTCCACGCGCACCTCGAAAAGGTCAGTGGTCCCGGTCACCTCGAGCACCATGGCGGTGTTCTTGCTCGACGACATGAGGCCGGTCCTGATGCCGGCCGCATGCAGGCGCCGGATCAGCTCGAGGGTCGTGGGGAACGTCCGGACTCCGTGCTCGCGCACCTCGGCGTTGAAGAACGCGTTCTTGCGGTTGCCGAGCCCGCACACGGTCTCCTGTTCCGGCGCGTCCGACGGATCGCCCGAGGGCAGCTCGATGCCGCGGGAGGAGAGGAAGTCGCGCACGCCGTCGTACCGCGGCTTGCCGTCCACGTACCGGGCGTAGTCGATGTCCACGTCGAAGGGGCGGAAGGGGTCCTCGCCGGCGCCGTGCGCCGACGACGCGGCGCCCCCCTCGCCGGGTCCGGCGCCGCCCCCCTCGCCGGCGTCGCGGGCGGCGCGCTCCTCGAGGTACGAATCGAAGAGCCGCTTCCACGCCGCCGCGTGCACGGCGGCCGTCTGCGTGACGACGCCGTCGAGGTCGAAGATGACGGCGTCGTACCTGCCCCTGTCGATGGTCA
>DAIQNY010000363.1:0-2016 GCA_036788155.1 Actinomycetota bacterium
CGCCCCGGAAGGCCACGTCTGGGTCCCGGCGCGTTGCGCCTCAGGCCCAATGGGGGTACAGTGAAGGACATAGTTCGGTTGTACGACCGAACTCTACTGCAAATCAGGGGATTCGCAGTCATACCGCTCGCACAGGGGGACGTCAAATGCAGGACGCTGTGAGGCAGCAGGCTTTGCGGGAATCGCGCAAGGCGCTCGACCTGATGTCGAAATCCGTGCTCACCGCCGGGGAGCAGCAGGAGGTGGTGGACGACTGTGTCACGAACTTCGACCGCTACGTCAATCCCGGCATCCTCGAGTACCGCAAGTCGGTCTCGACGGACTACACGTCGGTTGAGTGGACGGACGAGGGCTCGGTCTTCTACGACATCCACGGCAAGGAGTTCATCGACTGCCTCGGCGGCTTCGGCATCTACATGCTCGGCCACCGGCATCCCACCGTGGTCTCAGCGGTGCGCAACCAGCTGGAGCACCAGGCGCTGCACTCACAGGAGCTGCTCGACCCCATGCGTGGCTACCTGAGCCACCTGCTCGCGATGGTCACACCGGGGGACCTCCAGTACTCCTTCTTCTGCAACTCCGGCACCGAGGCGAACGAAGGAGCGATGAAGATCGCCAAGCTCTGGGCCCGGCGCAAGAAGCCCAACCACACGCTCGGCATGATCGCCACGACGCGCGGCTTCCACGGCAAGTCCTTCGGCTCGCTCAGCGTGAGCGGCAAGGGTGAGTTCCGCGAGCCCTTCTACCCGCTCATGCCCGGCGTGCGCTTCGTGCCCTACGGCGACGCCGACGCGCTCGACAAGCAGTTGGCGATCTGCGACCAGATCGGCTTCGACATCGCCGCCTTCATCGCCGAGCCCGTGCAGGGCGAGGCGGGGGCCATCGTCCCGCCAGACGACTACTTCGCCAAGGTCCGCGAGATCTGCGACAAGTGGGGCGTCCTGTTCATCGCCGACGAGGTGCAGACCGGGATGGGTCGCACCGGCAAGCTCTGGGGCATGGATCATTGGGGCGTTGCCCCCGACATCATGACCATGGGCAAGGCGCTCGGTGGAGCCGTCATCCCCATCGGCAACTTCATCGCCACCGAGGACGTGTTCTCGACCATGTACGAGAACCCGTACATCCACACCACGACCTTCGGCGGCAACCCGATGGCGACGGCCGCAGCGATCGCCGCCCTGCACGCCACCATCGAGGAGGACATCCCGGGCCAGGCGGCGGAGAAGGGCGCCTACATCAAGTCCCGGGTCGGCGAGCTGGCCGAGGCTTACGACGACCTCTTCGCGGAGGTCCGCGGGCTCGGTGTGCTCATCGGCATGCAGTTCAAGAACCCCGACATCGGCTACGCCGTGAGCCAGGGGCTGTTCAGCCGTGGCGTGCTCATCGGGGGCACGCTCTTCAACTCGCTGACCCTGCGCATCCAGCCGCCGGCCATCATCAGCCACGAGCAGATCGACCAGGTCGTGGAGAGGCTCGAGGCGACGCTCGCCGACGTGCGCACGCTCGCTGCTCAGGGCGAGCTGGTCACGCACTAGCGACGGAGGGGCGGGCGTCCGTGCTCAAGGCCGGCACGGGCGCCCGACGAGACGAGGGCCGGGATGCCCGCGGGCATCCCGGCCCTCGTCGTCTTCACACCCGTCGGCCGCCGCAGCTACGCCCGGCCGCCCCGGATCTCACCAGTCGGAGAATCCGGTGTTGTACCAGATCTTCTTGGTGCCCTTCTTGGCCCGCTTCTCCCACTTGCGCGTCTTGGGCTCTTGGTCGATGCGCGCCCGGACCTGGTCGGCCACCTGCTTGATCTTGGCCTTCTGCTCGTCAGAGAGCGCGGCGACACCACCGACGTGGTCCTTGACCCTGTCGAGGTTGGTGGTGGCGGTGTACCAGAACCCCCAGTCGTCGGCGAGCCTGCGGGAGATGTAGCCGACGTTGACCTTCTTGTCGTCGTCCTCACCGAACGTGGCCACCGTGAAGAGGTACTCGATGTCCTTGAGATCCTTGTCGTTGATCTCCCAG
>DAIQNY010000364.1:0-2015 GCA_036788155.1 Actinomycetota bacterium
GCAGGTTGGCCTTGTACCAGTCGAAGACGCGCGGCGAGGCGATGATGAAGAGCGCGGCCGCCGAGATGGCCGCGAAAGAGAACACGCCCCATCCCAGCGGGACGTCGAAGAGCTGCGTCAGCTCCGCCGGTGTGCCGGGCGGTCCGCTCATGTACGTCGCCGTGACCGGCAGCGAGAAGTCGTTGGTGAGCACGGCGATCGCGACCGCCTCCAGGGCGAGGACCGCCCCTACGGCGAGGTTCCAGATGCGCAGCCGGTTGAGACGGCGCTCGAGATCCGGGGTGACCTCGCGGGCCGGTTGCGCAGGCAGGCGGGCGGTGTCGGGGGTAGCGCTCATGCTGCACTCCTTTCACAGAGGAGGGCGACCTTGTCTTCCATGGGGTATGACTCCCTGGTCGAGTAACTCGATAGCTAAGCTACCCAACCAAGGAGATTCCATACACGTCAGACGCGACGCAGACTCCGGCTCCGCCCACTCCCCGCCGCGCCTCTCAGCCTCTCACATTCACTCCTTTCCCGTGGCGCTGTTCAACGCGGCGTAGCGGCCGTAAGCACGGATCACGGTTCGCGGCAGCAGCCCGGGCCGTCTGTCCTGCTCGTGAGCGCGATCGCTCGCCTCGTAGGCCCACGACGTGGTCTGGACGAGCGGCCAGCGCAGCGGCTCCGGCGGGAGTCTGGTGAGCGGCGGGCCGACGACCGGCATGCGGCTCCACTCGTCGTCGGCCTCGAGCACCAGCGAGGCGAGGATCTTGCCGCCGAGCCTGGTCCCCGTCAGCCCGTGCCCCGAGAAGCCAAGACCGGCGTGGACGGCGCCGCCCGGCGCCGTCTCGAAGAAGGGCAGCGCAGCGCCCGTGATGTCCATCGGCCCGCTCCAGGCGGCGTCGAAGCGCACGCCCTCCAGCTGGGGGAACAGCCAGACGAGGCCGCGCGCGGCCGCCTCCGCCAGTCGTGGCGCCGTCAGCACCCGGCCGCGGATGCGTCCGCCGGGTACGATGCCCATGGCGCCGCCGCCGATGGCGATGCGCTCGTCGGCGGTGCGCCGCAGGTAGTAGAGCATCTCGCGGAGATCGGCGACCCCCATGTGCGAGCCCCAGCCGATGCGCTCGACCAGATCCGGGATCGGCTCGGTGACGACCATGAAGTCGGTGCACACTGCGAAGGCGCGGCGGAAGTGCCGCTCCCGCGCCGCCCAGGCGCCGTGTGTGAGCACCACCTGGCCGGCGCGCACCGAGCCGGCCGGCGTGACGACGCGTGGAGGCCGGCCGGCCTCCACGCGGGTCATGGGCGTGCCCTCGAAGATGCGCACGCCCCGCTCGAGCAGCACGCGCCGCAGCTCGCGTGCGAGCTTGCCCGGCTGCAGCACGGTGAGGTCCGGCGTGACGACGCCGCCGACGAAGCGCGGCGAATCGGCGACGGCCCGCGCCTCGGCGGCGCCCACGCGCCGCAGCCGGTCCGCGTAGCCGTGCTTCTCGAGCAGGCGGAACGTCTCGTCGTCCGGCCCGGGCTGCCATTCGCCGGCCCGGGCGTACAGAATGCCCTCGTGCCAGGCGTCGATGCGTGCCCCGTGGCTCGCGATCCACCCGTCGAGCTCGTCGACCATGGCGGCGAGGGCGGCGGCGTACGTCACCCCGCCCTCCTCGCCGAGGGAATCGCACAGACTCGACAGCTGCGTCCACGAGGGCGAGAAGAAGCCGCCGTTGGCGCCGCTCCCGCCCGCGCCGACGATGTCGGCCTCCACGAGTACGACGCCGAGGCCGGGGTCGCGCTCGTGCAGTTCGTACGCCGTCCAGAGGCCGGCGAACCCGCCGCCGACGACGCAGACGTCGGCGGCCACCTCGCCGGCCAGGGACGGACAGGGCGCGCCCGGATCGGCGGCCAGAGCCTCCTCCACCCCCCAGCTGCGGGCGCCCACCGCAGGCACCGCGAGTCGTGCTTGCCCATCCGTGCGTCGTCTCATCTGGGTCCTCCCGATCCGTCAGGGCTGGCGGGGCCGGGAATCGCTCCGGCACACCGAC
>DAIQNY010000365.1:0-1998 GCA_036788155.1 Actinomycetota bacterium
CGCCCGCTCCTCCCCGCCCCCGGGCGCCGAGCCCCTGGGGCCGCAGGCCGCGGCTTGACCACCCCCCGAGTGACCGCCCGGGCGTGAGCTCCGGAGGAGCGACCTGCCCGGGCCTGGGCTCCCCTCGAGGCGACCGGCCCGGGCCTGGGCTCCCCTGGAGCGCCCAGGCCCGGTGGGCGCGGTCCCCGCGCCGCCGGTCGCGCGACTGGGGCGCGGTCCGTCGCGCACCCGGTCGCGCTCGTAGCCGCGACTGCCGTCAGACGGTCGCGGCCTCCTCCTCGATCTCCAGCTCCTTCATGAGGTGGTGCGCCTTGCCGACCTTGGCCCACACCTCGATCGGCAGGCCCCAGAGCTCGATGAAACCCTCGGCCGCCGTGTGCGAGAACTCGTCTTCATCCGTGTACGTCGCGAGCTTGTAGCTGTACAGGGAATAGTCGCTCTTGCGGCCTTCGACCACGCAGCTGCCCTTGTAGAACTTCAGCCGCACGTCGCCGGTGACCCGCTCCTGGCTCGCCATGAGGAATGCCTTGCAGGCGTCGGTGAGCGGGTCGAACCACTGGCCCTCGTAGATCATGTCGGCCAGCTTGCTCTCGATGGTCTTCTTGAAGTGCAGCAGGTCGCGGGTGAGCACGAGATCTTCCATCGCCTGATGCGCCTTGATGAGGGCCAGCGAGCCGGCGACCTCGTAGACCTCGCGGCTCTTGATGCCGACGAGCCGGTTCTCGATCATGTCGACCCGGCCGAAGCCGTGCGTGTTGCCGATGGCGTCGATCTTCTCGATGAGCTCGACCATGCCCATCTGGACGCCGTCGAGCGCGACGGGCTTGCCCTTCTCGAAGCTCACGATCACGGTCTGCGGCGCGTCCGGCGCCTCGTCCACGGACTTGACGAACTGGAAGGCGTCCTCCGGCGGCGCGACCCACGGGTCCTCGAGCACGCCGCACTCGTTGCTGCGGCCCCACATGTTCTCGTCGATGGAGTACGGGCTCTTCTTGGTCAGGTTGACGGGGATGTCGTGCTCGGCCACGTAGTCGAGGAGCACCTCACGACTCGGCCAGTCGGCTTCGCGCGCCGGAGCGATGATCTTGAGGCTCGGGTCGAGCGCCCGCACGCCGATGTCGATGCGCACCTGGTCGTTACCCTTGCCGGTGCAGCCGTGGGCGACGGCGACGGCGCCGTACTTGTGCGCCGTCTCGACCAGCTTCTTGGCGATGAGCGGCCGGCCGATGGCCGTGCTCAGCGGATACTTGTCCTCGTAGAGCGCGTTGGCCATGAGCGCCGGCAGGCAGTGCTGCTCGGCGAACTCCTCTTTCGCGTCGATCGCCTCGGCGGCGATGGCCCCGGCCGCCTCGGCCCGCGCCATGATCCCCGGCACGTCCTTGACGCGTCCGATGTCGACAAGGCAACACACCACGTCGTAGCCGTACTTCTCCTTGAGCCACGGCACGAGGGCGGAGGTGTCCAGACCGCCCGAGTAGGCCAGGACGATGGTGCCGTTGGGGGCGGATCCGGAGGCGCTTGCAGCTGTCACGTCAGTACTCCTTGGCGGTGAGGTGGACCGGGGCCGGCGCGGCGCGGCCGCTCGCCGGCTCTCGCTGGACGAGGATGGAGTGCGCGCGGGGTTGTGCCTGCGCGCTAGGCTTCTCGGAGACGGTCGACGTAGCGCTGCATCTCGTGCGCCTTGTCGATCGACTCGAGGATGATGAGGAACGTGTCGTCGCCCGCGAGCGTACCGACGACGTCCGTGTGGTTGAGGTTGTCGATCTGGCGCGCGACCGTGGACGCGGTGCCGATCTCACAGCGCACGACGAGGAGCTGCTGGGACACGGCCGTGGACCGGGCGAAATCGCGCAGAACGTGGCGCGCCGCCTGCTCCGGGTCCTTCGGCCGTTCGCGCGAGCTGAGGATGTACTTGGCCCTGCCGAGATGCGTGCGCACCTTCTGCAGGTCGAGCTCGCGGATGTCACGCGAGACGGTGGCCTGGGTGACCTCGCAGCC
>DAIQNY010000366.1:0-1982 GCA_036788155.1 Actinomycetota bacterium
GGCCAGGTTGCGTGCGGAGGCGGGGCGAAGCCTGCCGTGAACCCCGAGAACCCGGTGGGCAGCGCCGCCGTGCCAGAGGCGCCAAGCGCCCCGGTCCCCGCCTCCACGGTCACTCCGTAAGGACTACTTCGCGCTCACCCGCGGGAACCGCCAGGCCTCTTTCGCCGCCTCGCTCGGATCGCCCGTCGTGTCGAGCCGGGCCGCGTTCGCCTCGGAGAACACGATCATCGTGGTCTTGCCGGGCTCCATCGTGACCTTCGCGTTCGTGCGCCAGATCTCGCCCCCGGGTTCTCTCGAGGCCGCGTAGCAGTCACCAGCCTGCTTGAACACCGCGTACGCGTAGCCGGAACCATCGACCACCGAACGATCCTCGGTCTGCCCGGACTTGAGGATCGGCGCCATGAAGTAGTACCCGCGTCCATAGGGCGCGTTCTCGGCGTCGTCGAACCAGGCAGCCTCCACCATGCACAGGTCGGTGTCGTTGCGGACCTGGGCCTTAGGGACGCCGTCTCCGCTTGCACACCCCTGGGCGAGGACGACAGCGGCGAAGGCGACGATGGGAAGGCGATGACGAGCGTTCATGCGGGGCTCCCTTTGGCGGAGCAATCTACCAGGAGGGCGGGGGGAGAGGAAAGCGCAGAACGTGGGGGGCAGGGCGAGCGCACCATCCCACCGATCGCACTTTGTGGTTCCGTGTGCGTTTGTTCTTACTTTGTGCGATCAAAGTGCGTGAACGTGCAGGAAATCGCTTGGAGAAAGGCTCGCGATGGGGTCTTCGGTAGGGATGCCTCGGCAAGACCTGCGGACCTTCTTCGATGAGCTTCCTGACCATCGCGTGAAACGAACGCGCAAGCATGCGTTGGTGGACATCGTGCTGCTGACCCTGGTGGCGACCATCCTGGGCGTGGAGGGCTGGGACGAGATCCATCTGTTCGGGGTCTCGAGGCTGGAGCAACTCCGGCCGCTGCTGCGGTTGAACAACGGCGTTCCGAGCGCGGACACGCTCAGACGAGTGATAGGCGGCCTGGATAGCGCAGCGTTTCGTGGCGTGTTCGTCGAGTGGGCGCGGCAGCTGTGTGCCGAGACGGCGGGGAAGCTGGTTGCCATTGACGGCAAGACGGTGCGCGGAGCGGCACGAAGCGGTGGGGAGACTCTGCACCTGGTCGACGCGTGGGTGCAGGACAACAAGTTGGCGCTCGGGCAGTTTGCCACCGACGTCAAGAGCAACGAGATCACGGCGATTCCCGAGCTGTTGAAGCTGCTGGACCTGCGCGGCGCGGTGGTGAGCATCGACGCGATGGGGTGCCAGCGAGGCATTGCGAAAGCGATCCGAGACAAGGGAGCCGACTACCTGTTCGGATTGAAGGGGAATCAGCCGACGTTGCATCAGGAGGTCATGGCCGCCTTCGACGAGGGAACCTGCCGGCGTCTGGAGCAATCGCCGCTGGGATATGCGCAGCAGGTGGACAAGGCGCACGGCCGGCTCGAGATTCGTCGGGTTTGGGTTCTGCAGGACGTGCAGTGGCTTGCGCAATCGGACCGCTGGCCCGACCTTCGCTGCGTGGTGATGGTGGAATCGCAGCGCACGACGAGCAAGGCAACGAGCACCGAGCGGAGGGCGTACATCTCGAGTGTTGCGCCGGACGCACGGCAGCTCGCGCAGCTGGTTCGTGGACACTGGCAGATCGAGAACAACCTGCACTGGGTGCTGGACGTGACGTTCGGCGAAGACCACGCGCGCGTCAGCCGCAAGCACGGAGCCGAGAACCTGGCACTGATCCGCAAGACGGCGATGAATCTGCTGCACAGGGCCCCGGCTCCTCACAGGTCGGCCACGTCGCTGCCGCAGAAGAGACTGTGGGCGAACTCGAGGATCGAGTACCTCACAGAGATCCTGAGCAGCGGACGGGAAGTCTGACCGACACGAGCCTCGGGCCCGCAAGCCGCGCCACCGCTTCGCGGCGTCACGGCTTGCATCGGTC
>DAIQNY010000367.1:0-1951 GCA_036788155.1 Actinomycetota bacterium
TCCCCGATCGGCAAGGGCCAGCGCGGACTCATCGTGGCCGCCCCCTTCACCGGAAAGACGGTGCTGCTGCAGAAGATCGCCAACAGCCTCACGGTGAACCATCCCGAGGCCACCGTCATCGTGCTGCTCATCGACGAGCGCCCCGAGGAAGTCACCGACATGCAGCGCTCGGTCAAGGGCACCGTGGTCGCCAGCACCTTCGACCAGCCGAGCGAGAACCACGTGCAGGTCACCGAGCTGGTGCTGGACCGTGTCAAGCGGCTGGTCGAGATGGGCCACGACGTCGTGGTGCTGCTCGACTCCATCACCCGCATGGCGCGAGCCTTCAACCTCAACACGCCCGCCAGCGGCCGCATCCTCTCGGGCGGTGTGGACAGCACGGCGCTGTATCCGCCCAAGAAGTTCTTCGGGGCGGCCCGCAACATCGAGGAGGGCGGCTCTCTCACCATCCTCGCCACGGCGCTCGTCGAGACCGGCTCCCGCATGGACGAGGTCATCTTCGAGGAGTTCAAGGGCACCGGCAACATGGAGATCCGGCTCGACCGCAAGCTGGCCGACAAGCGCATCTTCCCGGCCATCGACATCGAGACCACCGGCACGCGCCGCGAGGAACTGCTCATGGAGCCCGCCGAGGCAGCCGCCGTGTGGAAGCTCCGCGGCGTGCTCCACAGCCTCGACCCGGCCGCGGCCATCGAGCTGCTTATCAAGAAGATCCGCGAGACCAAGAACAACGCCGAGTTCCTCACGGCGCTGTCCAAGAACTCGCGGTAGGCTCGTCCCGAGAGGGCGCGGAGGTGGCCGGCTTGCCCGGCCCGCCCCGCGCCCTCGGCGCGTACGCCGCAGATCAGGCGTCGCCCCAGAGCGCGTCCTGCTCCGAGCAGAAGGCGACCGCCGGCCGCTGATCGTCACAGCGCTCGCCGCTCAGCATGTCGCGGTCGGCCACCGCCGAGAGGACGCCCTCGACGTCGCCGTCTCCGAACGCCGCCCCTTCGATCGTCTGCAGGCAGGCGAGCGTCTCGTTCGCCGCCTGGTCGAAGATCTCGCCGAGAGCCTCCCGGCGCGGTTCATCCGGCCGCCACGGGCTGCGCCAGTCGCGGCGCGCCGTGAGCAACTCCATCGCCGCCGGGTGCGGCACCGCCGGGTAGACCTGCGTCCTCGCGATGCCGTCGGGGTCCAGCTTCGTCCCCCCGGCGCGGAGCAGGAGTGACAACGGGGACCTCCGGTCGGTCATCAGCCCGTAGACACCCGCCATGGACAGCAGCGCCGAGCTCGCGTCGTCGGCGTCGAACTCCACCCCGTGGACGTCGCGCAGCACCAGTTCCCACAGTGCGCTCACCGCGCGCCTGCGCTCGGGCAGCATGCTGAGGAGGCGCACGCTGCGCGTCCAGCTGAAGCCGGCCGGGCGATGACGCGCGGCCAGGGCGACGTCGATGGATGCCTCGAGGAGCCCGTGGCGACGCATGGCGAGCATCTGCGCCGGCGTGGTGACGCCCTGCGAGATGTCTCCCGTCCAGTACAGCACCCAGGGGTGGGCACGCGAGTCGAGGCACAGGTGCGAGGCGTAGCCGCACACGTAGGCATAGAGCGCCGCCCGGTCCGCGGCCGGCGCCGCGGCCGCCCGCTCGAGCATCCTGGTGAAGGCGGCGTCCATCCGCCGGTGGTGCAGGAGATGGGCCAGGTCGTTGCGGCCGCGGCCGTCAGGCCAGAGCTGGGCGTAGAAGAAGAAGTCCGGCCCCTGGGCGCCGACGGCGTAGGCGTCCGGCGCCTCCGCGAGCAGCCGTGCGAGCGGCCCGGGCGCCAGCCGCGCCCGCGCGGCCTCCGCGACGTCGTAGTGGGCCAGCATGTCCGGCATCCCCGCTCCTTTGCTCGCGATCGTCGAGCGCCGGCCTATCGACGCGTGGCGCCGGCGCCGGGCGCATCGTACCTCCCGGGCGCGCGCCGGCGCGAGTCC
>DAIQNY010000368.1:0-1936 GCA_036788155.1 Actinomycetota bacterium
CACGCGGATCGACCTCGCCACGCCGGGCGCGCTGCGACCGGAGATGCGCGACGAGATCGCCGCGGAGGCCGTCCGTGCGTTCTGACGTCCGCTACCGGGACCCCGGCTACGACCAGCGCCAGGCCAAGCTGCGCTTTCGCGACTGGCGCTTCCGCGTGCGCGACATCCTCGCCGCCGTGCACGCCGTAGCCGAGTACACCGACGGGATGACGTTCGAGGAGTTCGTCGCCGACGCACGGACACGCGACGCCGTGATCCGCAACCTCACGACCATCGGCGAGTCCGTCCGCTGGATCCCTGAAGCGGTGCTGAACGAGCATCCTGAAGTGCCGTGGCGCACCATGCGCGCGGTGCGTAACGTGGTGGTCCACCAGTACTTCGGCATCGACGACGCGATCCTCTGGCAGACGGTGCGCGGCGACTTGCCGCGGTTGGCGCCGCTGCTCGAGGACGTCCTCGCGTCCTGAGACGACGCGAGGGCGGCGGCGGACACCTGACGTGCCCGCCGCCGCCCTCCAGCCCCGCGGTGAGAGCCCCCGAGGCCTTGCGCCTCCGAGCCCCCCGAGCCGCAGGGGACCTCAGTCCGTCACTGCATCACGGGCAGCAGGTCGCCGTCGAAGATCATGTGCGTGTGGTCCAGCACCTCGCCGGCGCCGAGCACGCTCTCCACGGCTGCGACACCCTCAGGCGTCAGGTAGAACTGCACGCCGCTGATCGTGTACTTCTTGCCCTTCTTCGTGATCTTCGTGGAGTGGTTCGAGGTCGCGAAGTTCACGCGAGCATACGGGCCGGCGTTGGTCTTGTAGCTCACCGACATCGTGTAGCTCGTCTTGCTGTTGGCGATGATGCGGATGCCCTCCGCGCGGAAGATCTTGTGCGTGGTGGCGGAGGCCTCGATGAAGCGGATGGACCCGTTATGGTAGAAGGTCCCCTTGCCGGTGGAGGGTGACCACGTGGACGTCTTGCCGCCCGACTTCTTGGCCATCGGGACGCGGAACCAGTAGTACATGTTGCCCTTGCTGTTCCACTTCGTGGTCATCGTGGCCGGCGAGACCGCAGCCATGACGATGTGCTGGCTGGCCAGGTGCGTGACGTAGTTCGCACCCATGGTGAGCTGAGTGCTCCCCGACTTCACAGTCCCCGCCTGCGCCGGCACAGCCACGACGAGCACCGCGATCAGCACGGCGAGCACGACCAGCGCGAAACGACTTCTCGAACCCATACAACCTCCTCTGCATTGCCGGCAGCGTATGACCCCCCGGCGATTGTCGTACCTGATCATGTCCGGGCGACTCCACCCGGCCTTGACGACGTGTATCGACAGCGCATGTCCCGAAGCGCATGGGTACTCCTACCGATGTCGAGTGGGTATGGCCGTACTGCGGCCTCGCAGGAACCGCCGGTCACTCGCGGCCGTGTACAATCACCCGGCCATGCAGCAGACGCGCACAGAAGCACAGACCGAGTACGCGAGCGTGGGCTGGCGGTTCGCGGCCGTCGCCGTCGACACGGCCGTGCTGTTCGGCGTCCTTATCCTGGTCACCATGGTCTGGGTGGTCGTTCTGGTGGCACAGGGCCGGGTCGACCCCAACGACCCCGCGGCGGCGCAGGCCCTCGCTCGGGACATCAGTGCCACGTCGGACTGGGTGGTCAACGTCGCGTTCTTCGGCGCCCTCTTCATCTACTACGCGCTGCTCGAGGGCATCTTCGGCGCCAGCGTCGGCAAGCTGGTGTTCCATATGCGCGTCGTCATGCTCGACGGTTCGCGTCCGACAGGCGTCGCGATCGTCGTCCGCAACCTCATCCGCGTCCTCGAGGCCTTCCTGCTGTACATCCCCGCCGGCGTCTCATGCCTGGCGAGCAGCCGCCGGCAACGGCTCGGCGACCATGCCGCGCGCACGGTGGTGGTGCGGCGGGTGGCGGGCCGCGGGCCGGT
>DAIQNY010000369.1:0-1924 GCA_036788155.1 Actinomycetota bacterium
GTCTGGCTTTGATCCTTCCAGCCAGACCGCTCACAGGTTACGCGCGGTGCGTTAGAGCGACACGGGTTCGGAGCCGCAGTGAAGGGGCCAAGGGCAATGACAAGAGCCAGCATGGGTGAGGGCACGTCAGCATCACCGGGGGCGCGACAGCACCGCCCCGCCTGCATACTTCGTGACCTCTCCAACTCCCACGGCTGGCCTTCTCAGGCCCAGGCCCAGTCTCCGGCGGCCTCCGAGGCGTGCAGCTCTAACAAGCGCGTCAACCTGATTCGCAGCAGGTCTGGCTTTGATCCTTCCAGCCAGACCGCTCACAGGTTACGCGCGGTGCGTTCGGCGGACGGTGGGAGGTAGCGTGACGGAGCAGGTAGCGGTGGTCCCCGGTGCGCCTGACCACGTCGGGCGTCCGTCGCGCCTCGGTCTCATCGTAGCGGTCTCCGGCTGCGCGGTGAGCGCCGTGCTCGTGCTGACGCTGCTGACCCCCCTTGCCGTCCCGCTGCGAGACCTGCCCGGCTTCATGCTGCGCGCCGACTGGCAAACGGTGCAGCTGTTCGGCGGGCTCATCGGCGCCGGACTCGCACTGATCGGCCTCGTCGCCGGCATCGCGGCGCTTCTCGCCCCAGCCCGCAGCGGGGTCCGGCGCCCGGGCTTCGTGACGCTGACCCTCAGCATCGCCGCCCTCGCCCTCGCCGTCTTCGCCTGGTGGTTCGCACAGCAGTCGCCCTATGTGCGCTACGGCCTGAAGCAGCTGCCGGTCGCTGAGCGTGCCCGGCTCGACGCACTCGGCCCCGAGGCCGTCGCGCGCATCTACTTCGCCTCCCGCGACCCCTCCGTCACCTACTGGCTGGACGATGCCGCCGGCCGAAGGTCCTGGCACGACGCGCAGACGGACCCGACGCTCTCGGAGTTCTTCCCGCCCTGGGGGCTGCTCGCAGGCTTCAGCGACCTGACCGTGGCTCCGCTGACCGACGGTGATCATCCCGCCACCGACACCCGGCGCAGCTTCCGCGTCGGCTACACCAGGCCAGGGGAGGACCGCTCGGAGTGGTACGTCGTGCTGGCACGTCAGCTGGGTCAGCCTTGGCGCGTCGAGGAGATCCAGTTCCCGTGAGGCGTGCGGGCCGCTCGCCGAACAAGCGCGTCAACCTGACGCGGTCAACGGTTTCTGTAGTAACCTCAAGCCGCAGCCCGCGCAGGTTACGCGCGGTGCGTTGGACACACGGAACCTGGCGTGACTACAGGAGGTAACTCATGCAGTACGCACAGCGTCATCGACTGATTCTCGCTGCGCTCGCGGCGGCCGCCTGCCTCGCCCTCGTCGCCGTCTGGCTCGCGTGGCCGAGGGCCTCCGCCTCACCGGCCGTGGCCGCTGCTCCCGTCGCCGCCCCGCCGGCCGTCGCCGAGGCGTCCACGGACGCGCCCGCGTGGCTGGCCGAGCAGACGCAGGCGCTGCTCCACGGCTACACCGGCGACCGGGCCGATGCGGTCTCCTCGCTGACCTGGCTGAAGACCACCTGGGGCGAGTATGTGACCGCCGTGGGCGGCGGTGGCGACAAGGCCAGCGCCGAGCCCGTCTTCGTCGTTCTCGCCCGCGGCGACTTCAAGTCCGACGTCGGCGAGGGTGAGGCTCTTGCGGTCACGACCGTCGTGCTCACCTTCGACGGCGCCTCGCAGAAGTCCGCCACCGTCGATGCCTTGCACAAGGCGAGCAGCTTCGACGCGGCGGCTCTGGGCGAGATGCGCCCGCTCGAGTTGCCGTCGGTGGGTAGCTGAGTTCCCAGGGCGGGTGGACGCGGTGTCCAACAAGCGGATCAAGCTGACTCGCCGCGGCGCCGGCGGCCTCACGGGAGGCCGGCGCGCTCGCAGCTTATCCGCGGTGCGTTCGGCAGAACCCAAGGCGTAGCGTGACAGCGAGCCGGGCATCATG
>DAIQNY010000370.1:0-1914 GCA_036788155.1 Actinomycetota bacterium
GATGAACGGGATCAGGAAGTGCATGAGGTTGCGCGCGTACTGGTCGCTGGCGTGGACCGGCAGCATGCCGGGGATGTTGAGCGGCCCGTAGATGAACACGCCGTTGGGGTGGTTGTACTGCTCGCCGGGCCGGGTGAGCTCGCAGTTGCCGCCGCCCTCGGCGGCCATGTCGATGAGCACCGCGCCCGGCTTCATCCTGTCGACCACGTCGGCAGTCACCAGGATCGGCGCCCGTCTGCCCGGCACGGCCGCGGTGGTGATCACCGCATCGGCCTGCACGATGTGGCTGTCGACGATCTCCTTGGCCTTGGCCTTCTCCTCGTCGGTCAGCTCGCGGGCGTACCCGCCCTCCACCTCGGCATCGATACCGGTCTCGATGAAGCGTCCGCCGAGCGACTGCACCTGCTCGCGCGTGACCGAGCGCACGTCGTAGGCCTCGACCACGGCGCCGAGCCGGCGAGCCGTCGCGATGGCCTGCAGGCCCGCCACCCCGACCCCGAGCACGAGCACCTTGGCCGGCCGGAGAGTCCCCGCTGGGGTCATGAGCATGGGGTAGTACCGGCCGGCCATGCACGCGCTCATCAACACGGCCTTGTAGCCGGCGATCGAGGCCTGGCTCGTCAGCGCGTCCATGGACTGCGCTCTTGTGATGCGGGGCAGGAGTTCGAGCGCGAGACTCGTGATCTTGCGGTCGCGCAGCGCGGTGATGGCGTCGTCCGCCTTGTACGGCTGCAGCAGGCCGAGGACGACGGCGCCCTCGCGCATCTGCTCCACTTCGGCCGGGGTGGGCGGGTCGACCTTCAGCACGACGTCGGCGGCGAACACCTCGGCCGGGTCGTCGACCAGAGTGACCGCCTCGTACTCCTCGTCGCGGATGTGGCTGAGCTGCCCGGCGCGGCGCTCGAGCAGCACCTCGGCACCGAGCGCGGCATACTTCTCCGCCACGGCCGGCACCAGCGCCACGCGCGTCTCTCCCGTCGCCGTCTCCCGGGGAACGCCAATGCGGACTGCCATCGAACCCTCCTCGTGCGTCGGGGCCACTCGGACCCGCTCAGTCACTTCCCACGGGTCACGACGCAAAAACCTCGCCCGGCAGTGGAAAACGTCACGCCCGACGCACGCAGCCGACGCCCTGCGAGCGTCAGCCGGCGAGGCGACGGACGGCGACCGTGACCGATCCGAGGCCGACGTGGGTGGTGAGCACGGCGCCGGCGCGCACGACAGGCACGTCGCAGCGCAGGCGCGCCTTGAGGCGGGCGGCCACGAAGTCCGCGCCCGCCTGGTCGCCGCTGTGCACGACCATGGCCCGGGCGGGCGCGCCGTCCACGTAGTGCACGGCGCGCCTCACGAGCGCGTGGAGGGCGCGGTCGAACCCGAGTGCCGCGCCCCCCTTGCCGGGCTTGCCGTGCTCGTCGAAGACGATGATCGGCGAGAGGTGGAGGCGCTGCAGGGTCTTCGCCATCGTCGGACTCACGCGGCCGCCGCGCACGGCGAAGTCCAGCGAGGCCACCGTGCCGAAGATGCGGATCTCGCGCCTGACCTGCTCGGCGACCCTCTCGACCTCGTCGAGGTCCGCCCCGGAGGCGATGGTCTCGCCGATCGCGTCGACCAGCAGGCCCGCGCCGATGGAGACGAGACACGAGTCGACGACGCGCACGCGCCGCGGATCCACCTCGCGCGCCGCGGCGCGGGCCGCCTGCACCGTGCCCGACATGGCGCCCGCGATGTGCACGCTCACCACGCCCTCGCGGTACTCGAGCAGCCGGCGGTACGTCTGGACGAAGTCCGCCACCGCCGGCTGCGACGACCGCGGCACGTCCGTCCCGTCGACGATGCGATGCGCGAAGCCGTCGGCGGAGATGTCCACACCGTCAAGATACTCGCTCTGACCGAGCGACAGGGTGAGCGGCACCG
>DAIQNY010000371.1:0-1910 GCA_036788155.1 Actinomycetota bacterium
TCTTCTTGAACGTGCTCTTCGGCTTGTAGGTGAAGACCTTGATCTTCTCGCCGAGCAGGTGCTCGCTGACCGTCGCCTTGACCTTGGCGTGCTTGGCGGCATCGGCGTCGTGCGCGCCGCCCTTACCGTCGCTCACCGCGAGCGCCTCGAGCGTGATGCTCTTGCCCTCTTCGGCGTCGACGCGGTCGACGACGATGGTGTCGCCGGCGCTGACTTTGTACTGCTGGCCACCGCAGCGGACGACCGCATAGGTGTCGTTGGACTTCGTCATTCGATTTCTCCCTCAAGACAACGGCAGGAAATGATAGCCAAACCGCCTGCTCCGGTCAATTCGCCTCGTCGGAACCCTTCTTGGGCACCGTGGCGCGGGCGGCGGCGCGATCGGTCGCCGTGATGCGCACCTTGCGTCTCTTGCCGAGGTGCTGGCGTCCGCCCTCCACGATGACCATGTACCCGTCCACGTATCCCACCGCGTCGCGAGGGCTGTAGGTGAGGCTGAATTCCAGCTCCACGGTGACCTCCTGTCCCTCGCGCACGGGGATGCGCTGCTCCTGCACGTGCGCGAGGCTGCCCTCGCTGATCACGCGGAACGCGTCCACGGGCAGCGCCGAGCCGCCCTCGAGGAAGATCCGACGGCCGGTCTGCTTCTCGAGGCGCTTGAGACGGGCGCCGCCCAACCGCTCGGCCACACCCCCGTTGATCTCGATGAGCCACGCCTTGGCCTGTGACTTCCGGGCCAGGGCGCGCAGGCGGCGCTCCACGGTGAGTGCCATCGTCTCCTCACTCAGCACCCTCCCCTTGCCGGCGCAGGTCGGGCAGGCGCGCGTCATGATGCCGCGCGCGCCGTCGGTCGTGTTCTGCCGCGTCATCTCGACCAGGCCGAGGGGCGAGAGCTCGACGACGTAGGTCTTGGTCCGGTCGGTCTCCAGCTCGGCCTCGAGCGTCGCCAACACGAGCTCGCGGTTCTTGGCGTGAGCCATGTCGATGAAGTCGATGATGATGATGCCGCCGATGTCGCGCAGGCGCAGCTGGCGCACGACCTCCTTGGCGGCCTCGATGTTCGTCTTGGTGATGGTGTCCTCGAGGCCCTTGCCACGCGTGAAGCGGCCCGTGTTGACGTCGATCACCGTGAGCGCTTCGGCGTGGTCGATCATGAGGTTGCCGCCGCTCGGCAGCGGCACGCGCCGCTCGAGCGCCCGGGCGATCTGTTCCTCGATGCCGTAGGCGCTGAAGAGCGGCTCCTCCCCAGTGTGCAGCTTGACCTTGGGGAGCAGTTCCGGCGCCTCCTTGTCCAGGAACGAGAGGATGGCCTTGTGCCGCTTGGCGTCGTCGACGATGAGGCTCTCGCACGTGTCGTTGAAGAGGTCGCGGGTCACCTCGATCGAGACGTCGACCTCCTTGTGGACGAGGCCCGGCGGCTTGACCGTCTCGGCCTTCTTCTTGAGGCGCGACCACAGCCGTGAGAGGTAACGCATGTCGCGCTTCAGGTCCTCGAGACCGTGCCCCTCCGCGATGGTGCGGATGATGAGACCGGCGTTCTTCGGCTTGAGCTCCTTGGAGATGTCACGCAGGCGCTCGCGCTCGCTCTGCTTGAGGCGGCGGGAGACGCCGACCCCGCTCCCCCCGGGCACGTACACCAGGTAGCGCCCGGCCAGGGAGATCTTGGTGCTGAGCCGGGCGCCCTTGTGACCCATCGGGTCCTTGATGACCTGGACGAGCACGTCCTGTCCGTTCTTCAGCGCGTCGCCGATGCGGCGGGCGCGCTTCTCGCCCTCCGGCGTGGTCACCTCGTCCACGTAGAGGAAGCCGTTCTTCTCGAGGCCGAAGTCGACGAACGCGGCGTCGATGCCGCTCATCACGTTCTCGACCCTGCCCTGGTAGATGTCGCCCAGGTACGACTTGCGGTCCGG
>DAIQNY010000372.1:0-1910 GCA_036788155.1 Actinomycetota bacterium
CAGGCGGCGCAAGGGCGACCCGGCCGACGCCGCCGGCAGGCGGCGCAGCGGCGACCCGGCCGACGCCGCCGGTCAGGCCGCCGGCCAACGACCTCCCGCAGGCGCGCACCCGTGAGTTCCTGCGTGCGCGCCTCTTCCTGCGAGCGGCCCTGCCGTGCGTCAAGGTCATGCTCGAAGACGATCCGGCCACGGCGAGGCGGTTCAAGCGCGTGCGCGCCGTGGTGCAGTTCGTGGCCAAGAACCAACCGAGGCCCGTCGGCGCCTACCTGTGGTTCGAGGACGGCGCCGTGCGCATCGAGCAGGGCTTCTGGAACGCCGACGGCTCGGGGCGTGAGCCGGACATCACCTTCACCTTCGGCTCGCTCGGCAAGCTGTGCGACTTCTTCGCCGGCAAGACGGTGCTGCCGTCCATCAGCGGCTTCACTCACCCGGCGCTGCTCGGCAAGGTCGTCCAGCTCCTGCTCAGCCTGAAGCTGATGCTGCCCAACGCCCAGCCCGCAGACCCGGTCAAGCGCCGTCTCAAGGTCAAGCTGACGCTCTTCATGATCACGACGGCGCTCAGCCAGTACAACAAGGGCGGCGACCCGGAGATGCAGCGCTGGACGAGCAAGCAGCCCGACCGGATCTACCAGTTCTCGGTGGAGCCGGAGGGCATCGCCGCGTACCTGCGGGTGCGCGGCGGCCTGACCAAGGCCGGTCGAGGCGTCTACCAGCGCCGGCGCCCGTTCGTCCACATGCGCTTCAACGGTGTGGAAGGGGCTCTCCGGGTGATGAACAAAGAGGTCGAGTTCGTCGAGGGTGTGGAGAAGGGCATGGTGCGGATCGACGGCTCGCCGGAGTACGCCGCCAACCTCAACGACTTCATGATGAGGGTGCAATCGCTCCTGACGGGAGGGTGATCTACCCGTGTGAACGTCCTGTGGCAGATCCTGTTCCTGGCTCTGGCGGTCTCAGCGATCTCCACGACCATCTCGCTCTCGAGTCTCTTCGCGCCGATCCGCCGCCGCTGCCGGCGGTATTCGAGATGGCTCGGCAGGCTGGTGAACTGCGCCTACTGCTCCAGCCACTGGATCGCCTTCGTCGCGGTGGCCTGGTATCACCCGCGCGTCATGGACGGCTGGTGGCTGGCGAACTGGGTGGTGGTCGTGTTCGCCGTGGTCGCGATAGCGAACGTCATGACAGGGATCATCCGCAAGCTCAACTACTTCGAGGCCGATCCCTGGAACTACATCGTGGACCCCTCGGTCGACCCGCAGCAGCAGGCGCCCGACGGCGCCGCCCAGACCGACTGAGCCGCCCAGACAGACTGAGCCGCCGACTCTTCCCGGGGTCCTCTAGTGCCGGGCTCGCCGCGCCCGCGACCAGCCCAGCGCGGCGAGCCCGAGCGCGACCACGAAGAGGATCACCGAGGCCGTTCTGACCACGAGCGCGAGCTGGTCGGTCGCCTGCAGGGCGTTCAGCTCGAGCAGGATGGCGTGCCAGTCGTGCCCGGCACCGGAGCCGTCGTCGCCGAACAGCGGCAGGAGCATGACCTGGGCATCGGCGATGTACACGGAGACGTTGTGGAGGTTCTCCGCCGACCACGCGACCATCAGGACCACCGCGAACTGGTCGCGTCGCCACCAGAAGTAGCCGGCCAGCAGGAGCGGGGCGGCCACCTGCAGGAGTGAGCCGGCGAACGAGCACAGCAAGGACGGGGCCCAGGCGGTGAGCAGGTGGCCGAACTCGTGCACCGCGAGGTCGAAGGCCGAGAGGAGCGGGATCCAGCCGCCGCCGGAATACGTCAGCCAGGCCAGCAGCGCCGTGACGGCTGCGGCGACCACCCATTGCCACGTGAGCTGCCAGGGGGTGGTCACCGGCCTCGGCTCCGGCCGGCCGGCGGGGCTCATCCGATTCCCTTCTCTTCAGTA
>DAIQNY010000373.1:0-1893 GCA_036788155.1 Actinomycetota bacterium
GGGTGACGCATGAGCAGGACGTCGGGAGAGTAGGCGTCGAGCGTGATGGCGACGTCCTTGAGCGCCTCGGCGTGCGGGTCGCCCAGGGCGCTGCCCCTGAAGACCAGGGTGTCGGCCGAGAGGCGCTTGGCGGCGAGATCGAAGCTGGCCGAGGTGCGCGGCGAGGCCTCCCAGAAGACGTTGATGATGGTGCGGCCGCGCAGGGTCGGCACCTTCTTGATGTCGCGCTCGAGGACCGGGAGGAAGCTCTCCGCGGTGTCGAGCAGCAACTCGACGTCGTCCCGCGTGAGATCCTCGATGCTGATGAGGTTGCGTCTCGGCATCAGTCACCTCTCCGTGCGGACGAGGACGACCTCGTCGACGCCGTCGTGCTCGAGGAGGCGCACGCTGATGCGCTCCTGTGGGGCCGTGGGCAGGTTCTTGCCGACGTAGTCAGGCCGGATGGGCAGCTCGCGGTGGCCGCGGTCCACGAGCACCGCGAGCTGAACGGCCGCCGGCCGCCCGTAGTCGAACAGCACGTCGATCGCGGCGCGGATGGTGCGCCCGGTGTACAGCACGTCGTCGACGACCACCACGGTGGCGCCGTCGATGTCGAAGGGCAGGTGCGTGTCTTTCACGACCGGCTGCGGCGTGACGTTGGGGATGACGCCGACCTCTCCCCGCACCGCGACGTCGTCGCGGTAGAACGAGATGTCGATGTCCCCGGACTCGTACTCCCTGCCGCCGATCTGGGGCAGGAGCCGGTCGATGCGGGCGGCGAGGTACGCGCCCCGCGTGTGGATGCCGACCACGGCGAGCTTGTCGGCGTTCGGGTTCTTCTCCAGGATCTCGTGCGCGATGCGCGTGATGGTGCGCGACATCTGCTCGGCCGTCAGGACGACGGTCTCGGCCGCGGGTCTGGGTCCGGACATGAAAAAAGCGCCACCGCGATCACCTGTCGGCGTACGGCAACGCTGCACCCCCTTTCCGTCTCTCGGGACGTGGATTAAAGGTCGTGCGGTACTGTAGCAGCCGCCCCGGTGTCCGCACAAGGCGACCGCCGGCCAAAACGGTGAGCGCACGACGCGGGCTCAAGGGGCCGGCGCGAGCGGCCGTCAGGCACGCGGCTGCGCCGGCAGCCCCAGCTGGCCCAGGAACGCCGAGAGGTCGGGCGGGAGCGGGCTGACGCAGCTGACCTCCCGCCCGTCCTCAGGATGCGGGAAGACGAGCCGCGCCGCGTGCAGGAACTGGCGCGCCAGGCCTTGGGGCCGCGGCGGCCGCCCGTACTGCACGTCGCCGGCCACGGGGTGACCCAGGGCCGAGAAGTGGACGCGGATCTGGTGCGTCCGCCCGGTCTCCAGACGCACGCGGGCCAGCGTGAATCCTTCCGCCCGGCCGAGCACCTCGAAATGCGTCACGGCGCGCTTGCCGGACGCCGTGTGCAGCGACATCCGCTTGCGGTCGCGCAGGTGCCGGCCGATGGGCGCGTCGATGGTACCCTCGTCCTGCGGGAGCCTGCCGACGAGCAGCGCGAGGTACGTGCGGTGGATGTCGCGGCGCTCCATGGCGGCCACCAGGCGCCGGTAGGCGTCCTCGCGCCGCGCCACGAGGAGCAGTCCCGAGGTGTCCTTGTCGAGCCGGTGGACGATGCCCGGCCGCAGCTCGTGCCCGCCGTGCGCCCCGGCCGCCACGAGCCCCTGGGCGAGCGTCCCGTGCTCGTGGCCCGGGGCGGGATGGACGACGACGCCGGCCGGCTTGTCGACCACGAGCAGCCACTCGTCCTCGTAGACCACGTCGAAGGGGACGTCCTCCGCCGAGAGCACCGCCTCCGCCGGAGCCGGTGCCAGCCAGCTGACCTCCTCGCCGGCGCGCAGCACGCGCGTGGCCCACAACGCATGCGCGAGCATCAGCCAG
>DAIQNY010000374.1:0-1876 GCA_036788155.1 Actinomycetota bacterium
CGGCTCGGCCACGACTCGTTCCGGCTGGACGGCAGCGTGACCGTGTACGTCGATCCCTGGAAGCTGCCGCCGGGACCGCCGCCGGCCGGCCTGGTCCTGGTCACGCACGACCACTACGACCACCTCAGCCTGCCGGACATCGAGGCGGTCGCCCGCCCGGACACCGTCGTCGTCGGTCCGGCCTCAGTCACCGCCCAGATCGAGGGCGTGGAGACCGTGACGCTGGCGCCGGGTGAGAATGCCCAGGTCAACGGGGTTGATGTGGAGGCGGTGCCGGCCTACAACCTCGACAAGTTCCGGGCTCCCGGCCGGCCGTTCCACCCCAGAGAGGCAGGGTACGTCGGGTACGTCTTCACGCTCGATGGTGTGCGCTACTACCACGCCGGCGACACCGATGCGATCCCGGAGATGCGCGACGTGGAGTGCGACGTCGCTCTGCTGCCGGTGAGCGGGACCTACGTGATGACATGCGAGGAGGCCTGCCACGCCTGTGACCTGGTCACGGCCCGGCACGCCGTCCCCATGCACTACGGGGATATCGTCGGGGACGACGACGACGCGGAGCGCTTCCGGACCGGCTGCCGCATCCCGGTGACCGTCCTGCCGCTCGACAGAGGCTGACCGGCGACCGAACGTCCCCGCGGACAGGAGAGGACTACTGGTGGAGCGGCCGACTCACTCCTCGATCCACTCCAGGATGACGGCCTCCTCAGGGCAAGCCTCCTGGGCGCGCTCGACAGCTGCCCAGAGCGTCTCGTGGGGCTCCCGCTCCAGCACGTCCGGGAGCCCCTCGTCGTTCATCATGAACACCTCGGGGCAGACCTGCTCACAGGCCCCGACGCCCGTGCACAGCCCGTAGTCGACGCTGACTCTCAGCTTGCGTGTCATGGAACGAGTGTACCGTGACCGCCGTGGCGAAGCGGCGCCGGGCGTCGTTTGGCGCCCGCGGCGGATGGGGTAAGCAGGCCGGAAGCGGGCTCGGTGTCGCTGCCGCATACGAGCGCCGCGCCGTCGACCCAAGGAGGGGGTCCTCATGCTCAAGGAAGGCGACAAGGCGCCGGCCGTCACCGGCACGTCCTACGACGGCGCCAGCTTCGACCTCGGGGCGCCCGGCAGGCGTACCGTCCTGTTCTTCTACCCCAAAGCCAACACGAGCGGCTGAACGACCGAAGCCGTTGAGTTCAACGGCCTGCTGGACGAGTTTGCGGCGCTCGATATCCAGGTGATCGGAGCCAGTGTCGACAAGCCGGCCACCAACGAGCGCTGGGCGCAGAAGCACGCCCTGAGGATGCCGCTCATCAGCGACCCCGGCGACCATGTGGTGGCGAGCGCGTTCGGCGTCGCGAGACCGATGGTCGGCGTCGCCAAGAGGACGACGTGGCTCATCGACCCGGATGGGACCCTGCGCAGGGTGTACCCGGCCGTGAAGCCCAAGGGGCACGCGGCCGTGGTGCTGGCCGACTGCAGGGAGATCTGGAGCTGAGAGGATGCGGAGGGGCGGGCGGGACGCAGCGTCCCGCCCGCCCCTCCGTGTGTCTCACATCTCGTCCGGCTCGTCGCAGGGACCCAGATAGGCCGGCGCGTCGATCATGAAGATGCGGTTGGTCCAGCGCTCGCCGGCCGGCGTGGCGGCCTCGGCGTCGTCGACCGCCGCGATGCGTGCGGTCATGTCGTCGCAGTAGTGCACGATGATGGCCTCACGGGTCTGCGGGACCACCGGGCTGCCCTTCTCGCGCATGCCGTGGTGCGAGACGATGACGTGACGCAGGCGGAGGGCCAGCTCCCGAGGGAAGTCGGAGTCCTCCTCGATGAGGTCGCGGACCAGGTCGTGGCCCATCACGATCTCGCCGTGCAGACGCCCGGCGTCGGTCATCTG
>DAIQNY010000375.1:0-1862 GCA_036788155.1 Actinomycetota bacterium
CGATCCGGGTGTGTCGGCCGGCTCGGCGGACGTCGGCGTGCCGGCGTCTGCTTGCGCCCTCCTCGATCGGCTGCCCCGGAGCCGCGCCCTGCGGGCGCTCCGCCGGGCCCGCGCCTGCAACTCGTGCAGGGCCTCGGACGCGGCCTCCTGCTCGGCGCGCTTCTTGCTCGTCCCGAACCCGCGCCCCAAAGACTCGCCGTCCACCACCGCCTCGATCTCGAACTCGCGATTGTGCGGCGGGCCGCTGAACCCGAGCACCTTGTAGCTCACGGACTGACCGCTGCGGGCCAGGAACTCCTGCAGTTCCGTCTTGTGATCGATGTAGCTGCTCTCGGCGTAGGTGATGTGCTCGTCGAACACCTCGACGACGGCGGGACGCACGGCCTCGTACCCGAAGGTGAGGTACACGGCGCCGATGAGCGACTCGGTGAGGTCGGCCAGCACGTTCTGGTTGCCCTGTAACTGGGCGGCGTCGCCGGCCTCGTTGTCCTGCCCGGCGTACTGGCGCAGCAGCTTGCCCAGGTCGAGCTTGGTGGCCACGCGAGCGCACGTGGCGCGGCTGACGATGTACGCCCGGAGCCGCGCCAGATGCCCCTCCGCGAAGTCCGGGAACCGCCGGTACAGCTCGGTGGTGACGCACAGGCTCAGCACGCTGTCGCCGAGGAACTCGAGACGCTCGTACGAGTGCACCCGGTCAGGCGCCCAGGAGGTGTGAGTGAACACCTGGCGCATGGTGGCCTGGTCGAGTTGCTGGGCGAGCGTGAGAAGCCGGTACGTCACGAGCTGTCCATCACGACGATGAGGGGACGCCTCCTGCCTGCAGGAGACACCCCCTCATCGTCCCCCTCAGGGATCGGCGCGGTTAGGCGTCGACCCGCGTCATGACGAAGTCGACCGCGTCGCCGACCGTCTTGATCTCGGCAGCCTCTTCGTCGGTGATCTTGATGCCGAACTTCTCTTCCATGGTCATGACGAGCTCGACCAGGTCGAGGGAATCCGTCTCGAGGTCTTCCTGGAAACGGGCGTCCATGGTGACCTTGTCTTCGTCGACGCTGAGCGTCTCGACGAGGATCCCCTTGACGTGCTCGAACACCTCTTCACGAGTCATGCAGTGAACCTCCGGGCGAGTTTGGGTGAGTCTACACCGAGGCGGTCTGGGTCCCAAGCTCCCGCGCGATCGTGGGGAGCAGGTCCGTGACGACGCCACGGCGGCCCATGCGGACGGCCTGGGCGATGCCGCGTGCCCGCGAATTGCCGTGGGCGATGATGACCGGAGCGTTCATCCCGACGAGCAGCGCCCCTCCGAACTCCTCCGGATTGAGGGCGTCCTTGAGGATCTGCAGGTCCTTCTGGAGGAGCAGGCCGCCGAGCTTGGTCTTGGCGTCGAGCATGATGGTGGCGCGCAGGGCCCCGATGATCGCCCTGGCGGATCCCTCGATGGTCTTGAGGCCGACGTTGCCGGTCCAACCGTCGGTGACGATGACGTCGACCAGGCGATTCATGATGTCGCGGCCCTCCACGTTGCCGTAGAAGTGGGAGACCCGGGAGTCGCCGGCGATGAGCCGGTGCGCCTCGATGACCTCGGGCGTACCCTTGCTGGGCTCCTCACCGATGCTGAGGAGGCCGATGGAGGGCTCGGGGATGCCCATGACCTCGCGCGCGAACGCCTGGCCCATGATGGCGAACTGGCGCAGGAACTCGGCGCGGCACTCCGCGTTGGCGCCGACGTCCAGAAAGGCGACCGGCGCGGGCATGGCCGGCATGATGGTGCAGATGGCCGGCCGCTTCACGCCGGGGATGCGGCGCACGTAGAGCACGCTGGCGGCCACCACGGCGCCGGTGTTGCCGGCGCTCACGAAGGC
>DAIQNY010000376.1:0-1861 GCA_036788155.1 Actinomycetota bacterium
GCTGTCGGCCGGCACGACGATCTTGGCGTTCTGCCAGAACGCCTTCTCGACCGTCTCGAGCTTGCGCATCACCTGGGCGTTGCCGACGAAGTACTTCTCGGCCGCCTCGTTGACCAGCTGGATGTACTCGGCCTCGCCCTCGGCCTGGAGGATCTTGGCCTGCTTGATGCCCTCGGCCTGCTTGACGGAGGCGCGCCGCTCGCCGTCCGCCTGCGTCTCGCGAGCGGTGGCGTAGTCCACGGCCGAGATCTTCTCGTTCTCGGCCTTGACGACCTTGTTCATGGTCTCCTGCACGTCCGCCGGCGGATCGATCTCCTTGAGCTCCGTGCGCAGGATCTCGAGGCCCCAGTTGGCCGTCTCGGTGCGCAGCGTGGTGCGCAGCTCCTCGTTGATGCGGCCGCGCTCGCTGTTGGCCGACTTGAGGCTCAGCGTGCCGATGATGTTGCGCAGCGTCGTACGGGCGAGCTGCACGATCTGCACCTGGTAGTTGGCGACGTTGTACTGGGACGCCTTGACGCTCTCCTCGTCGTCCTTGACCTTGAGGTACACCTGTGCGTCGACGCGGGCGTTGAGGTTGTCGTTCGTGATGATCGTCTGCGGCGTGGCGTCGACCAGGGTCTCGCGGATGTCGACCTGGTACATGCGCTCGATGCCGAAGGGGATCGTGAGGTGGATGCCGGGCGTGGCGTAGCGGTTGTACTTGCCGAGACGCTCCACGAGCCCCCGGTGGGTGGGGCGCACGATCCTGATGCCCGAGAGGATCGCGATCACGATGAACGCGACGATGACGATGATGATTGCCAGAGCTACCCAGCCCATGCAGTCCGCCCCTTTCGGTGCGCCCGGAGCTCGGCCGGAGGGTCGGTCGGGCGCACGATGATGTTCACAGATGCTAGGAATATTCCCACGGAATGGCAAGGACGCACGTGCCTGAGGGGGGCGTGCGTGGGTGCCGGGGCGGGTGCCGCGCTCGCGGGCTCGCCGGTCAGAGGCCGAGCAGCCCCGGCACGTCGCAGACGGAGACGACGACGTGGTCCGGCGTGCCGGAGGCACGGGCCAGTTGGTCCTCCCGGAACTTGCCCGTGCGCACGAGCACGCCGGTGATGCCCAGCGCCTGGGCGGCGAGCACGTCGTTCTCCACGTCGTCCCCGACCATGGCCACGCGTGCGGCCGGCAGACCGAGGGCGTGCAGGCCGGCGTTGAAGGCGCCCGGCGCCGGTTTGCCGAGGACGACGGCCTCGAGCCCCGTAGCGGCCTCGAGGCCCAGGACGTAGGCCCCGGCGTCCAGCCTCTCGCCGCGCCGGGTCATCCAGAAGAGGTTGCGGTGCATGGCCACGAGCTCGGCGCCGCCGCGCAGGAGGGCCAGCACGTGATTGAGCGCGTCGAAGCAGAAGGAGTCGTCGGCGCCGGACAGCAGCACCACATCCGGCGCCTCGTCCGCTCCGACCAGCTCGACGCCCGCGAGATCTTCAATCTGAGCGTCGCCGAGCAGGAAGACGCGGGCGCCCGGGCGCTCCCGGCGCAGCCACGCGCCCGCCAGCACCGACGCGGTCAGGATCTCCTCGTCGGCGAACGGGAACCCGGCGCTGCGCAGCGCCGCGCCGAACTGCGCCTGCGGGAGCGCCGTGGTGTTGGTGACGACGCGCAGGGGCACGCCGGCGGCGTGCAGGCGCGTCACCGCCTCGGCAGCGCCGTCCAGCGGCGTCCACGAGACGCCGAGCACGCCGTCCATGTCCAGCAGCAGACCCTGGATGCCGTCGAGTCCCATGACCTTGAGCCTATCGCACGCCTCGGCAGCGCGGCCACCGCGGCGCGCCGGCGCGGCTCGAGTGCCGCCGCGGCGTCCCAGTCGCCGGCCGCC
>DAIQNY010000377.1:0-1839 GCA_036788155.1 Actinomycetota bacterium
CGGCCCGGTAGACCTTGATGAACACTTCCTGCACGGCGTCGTCGACCTCCTCGCAGAACCCCTGGAGGTAGAGGATGCGCCGCACCTGGGGCGCGTAGAGCCGGAAGAGCTCGGCACGCGCCTCGGGCTGCCCCCTTCGCAAGCGGTCGACCAGACCGTGCGGCAGTTCCTCTATTGCCTTCCTCCTGGCTCAGAGACGCTCGTGCCGCCGGGCGGGTTCGCCGCGCCGGACGCGTGAAGTATAGCGCGGCGCGGCTCCGCCACAGGGGAAGATCGGGCGGCCTCAGGCGAAGCCGAGGCGCCGCACCTCCTCGTGCAGCTCGTGCCCGCTGGACTCCCTCACGCGGCGGACGACCTCCGCCGCCAGGGCGGTGACGTCGTCCGCCGTCGCGCCCTCCTCGGCCACGAGGAAGTTGGCGTGCTTCTCGCTCACATGGGCGCGCCCGACGCGGAGCCCCTTGAGGCCCGCCTCCTCGATGAGCCGGGCCGCCGGTGTCTCGCGCGACGGGTTCTTGAAGTAGCTGCCGCAGCTGGCGTAGTCGAGCGGATGCTTGGTCTGCCGCAGCGCGGCGTCCTCCGCGATCCGGCGGCGCAACTCGTCGGGTCTGCCGTGGTGGAGGTGAAACGACGCCGAGAGGACGACGATGTCGGGCCGGGACTTGAGCAGGGAGGTCCGGTAGCCGAAGTCGAGGCGGTCTGGCTCCACGACGTGTTCCTTGCCCTCCTCGAGGAGGTGGACGTCCACGAGGCAGTCGCTCACGGACTCACCGTACGCGCCGGCGTTGCCGACCACGGCGCCGCCGACGGAGCCCGGGATGTTGCCGGCGAAGGTGAGGCCGGCGAGGCCCTGCCCGGCCAGGTCTCCGACCAGGCCGGGCAACTCCACGCCGGCCTCGGCACGCAGGAGGTTGCCGTGCAGCGTGGTCCCCTCGTTGCGGGCCAGCACGGTGAGGCCGGTCACGCCGGCATCGCCGACCAGCACGTTGGTGCAGCGGCCGAGAACGGTGACCGGCAGGCCGAGCTCCCGCGCCGTGAGCACCGCGTGGATGAGCACACCGGTGGTGCCCGCCCGCACGAGGAACTCGGCCGGTCCGCCGACGCCGTACGCGGTGAACGACGCGAGGGGCACGGCCTCTTCGAGGCCGGGCAGCTCGCGTCGCAACACCTCGCGCACGCGGGAGTCGCGCTCCGCTGCGCCGGGAGCGTCGTGATGAGTCGGCGTCGTCATGCGGCCCATGGTAGCAGGCCGGGGGATCCAGGGCGGGCGGGTGGGCGCGGCGGTTGCGTGGGACGTCGTCCGGCCGCTGGTGCCCGCAGCGCCTGCGCGGCGTCTTGACAGTCGGGAGGGCCGTCAATAAACTCCCAATTCCTAGTGAGAAGTAGGAATTAGCGAACAGCGCAGGAGCCGGATGATCCACCTCTCGACCAAGAGCGAGTACGCGATCAAGGCGCTGGTGCGTCTCGCGCTGTCCGACGGCTCCACGCCGGTCTCCGCGCGCGACATCGGGGCCTTCACCGGAGTGCCTCCCAAGTTCCTCGAGCAGGTCATGGCCGACCTGCGGCAGGGGGGACTGGTGGCGAGCCAGCGTGGCAAGGGCGGCGGCTACACCCTGGCCGTCGCTCCCGCCTCGATCAGCTTCGCCGACGTGATCGACCTCATCGACGGCCGACGCGCGGACCCGGTCGCCCGCGCCGGCGCGCCGGGCTCAAACGGAGGCAAGGGGCGAATGCGCGGCGGCGACCAGGCCGACGCCCTGGTCGCCCCCGTCTGGCGCGAGGTGCGAGAGTGCACGCGCGCCATCCTCGGCTCGGCCACCATCGCCGACGCCGCCGCCCGGG
>DAIQNY010000378.1:0-1816 GCA_036788155.1 Actinomycetota bacterium
AGCACCTCGACGAGATAGGCGCCGGTGCCGCAGCAGGGGTCGAGGACGACGACCCGCGGGTCGGCGAGGCCGTCAGCAATGCGGAGCTCGCTTCGTAGCACCTGGTCGACGCGCTCGACCATGTAGGTGACGATCTCGGGCGGCGTGTACCAGACGCCGAGCTCCTTGCGCAGCTCCGGGTCGAACGCCTCGAGGAAGGGCTCGTAGAAGTACTGCACCGCGTGGTGCTGCTCGAAGGAGGCGAAGAAGCTGGCGCGGTCGACGCGGTTCAGGGCCTCTCCGGCCCAGTCGAGCACCTCGTCGAGGTGCAGGGCGCCCAGCTGAGCCGGGTTCGCGAAGTCGTAGAAGAGCTTCTGCAGGATGGGGATGTGCAGGTAGCGCGAGGCGGTACGCCAGTCGAAGCGCGCCGCGACGTCGCCGTGCTCGTGATGCTCGGCCCAGAAGACCCAGGCGGCAAAGAGGCCGTAGAAGAGCGTCTGCACGAGCGTACTGCGGAAGAAGTGTTCGCCCTTCTCACCGGCAAAGTCCATGCCAAGCGCCTCTTCGAGGGCGGCGCGGGTGGTCGCGAGGGCGGGAAGGTCGCGCTCTTCAGTGCGGGCGCGCGCCTCACGCGCATACGAGGCAAGGAACCAGGCAAGCTCCTGCGGCGTCGCGATCGGCGCCTGACGAAGAAGGCAGCGCCTGAGGAACTCGAAGAGGCGCTCGCCGTGCTCGGTGGCAGCCTTGCGCGGCATCGTGGCGAGCGTCCAGAAGCCGAGCTCGGTCTCGGCGAGTGAGTAGCTCTCGAGGAGCCGGGTCTCGCCGTCGGCGTCGTAGCCTACGAGCACGAACTCGCGGTACGTGGTGACCAGCACCTGGCGGTACTTCTCGAGGTAGCGGCGCACCTGTTCGCTGCCTGCGACGACGCGCGCATCGGCCTCGACGGGCTTCACCTCGAGGGCGCCGCGGGCGGGGAGCTGGCCGGAGAGCGGCTCCGCAGAGCCCTTCTGGAACTGGCTGGCCGTGAAGAAGCCGCCGTCAGGGATGCCCGCGCCGCGGTTCGCCGGGTTGATCACGCAGCGCACCTTGGGCTTCAGCTTGTGCCCGACCTCGTTCAGCAAGGTCGCGAGTGGCCCGTACCCCGAGGTCTCGGGCACGGCCCCGGCGAGGCGGTTGGCGGAGAGCTCGGCAAGGTAGGCTTCGAGGGCGTCCACGGGCACCTATTCTAGTCGGAGGGCTGGACTTCTTCGAGGGCTGACGGGCGCTGAGAGCAGATCAGGAGCCCGATGACTCCGTGCGCTCGAGGGCTCGGGCGACTCCGCCTCTCACCATGTCGCCGTAGTCGCCACCGGGCACCGCGGTGAGGTGCTCCTCGGCGAGCAGGTAGTACGCCCGCGCCTTCTCCGCATCACCAAGCTCTTCGTGGCTGTGGCCGAGGTTGAGGTAGAGCGAGGGCAGAAAGCCGGTGACGCGCTCGTCTCCGACCCGTTCGGCGCGCCTCAGGCTCTCCTCGTTCCAGGCGAGCGTCTGCTCGCGCGTCTCCTGGTGGCGCGCAAGGTAATGGGCGGCGATGCAGGCCTCGTAGTCGTCGGTGGCCGCCTGCCAAGCGCGCTCGAAGAGCTTCTTCGCCTCGGCCGCTCTGCCCTCGCTCTCGGCGAGCATGCCCCCGGAGCACATCACAACGACTGGGTTGTTCGGATCCACGGCAGCCTTCCCACGGATCGATGGCCTGATGACGAAGGGAGCCTAGCGCGTCTGTCAGACGGATCTGGCGCGTGCTGGAGGTCTACATGCGTCTTACTTCCCCTACAGTCTCTGCTTCTGAGAGGCTGCAGAG
>DAIQNY010000379.1:0-1815 GCA_036788155.1 Actinomycetota bacterium
CCTGGCGCGGGTTCCGCGCGACCAAGGGCAGCCGGCGCACGCTCGCTGCGATCCACCACGGCAAGGACCCCAGCCTGTTCACGGTGCTGTTCGAGGACACGGCGGCGCTGCTCGGCCTGCTGGTGGCGTTCGTCGGCATCTTCCTGAGCCACCAGCTGGAAGAGCCGGTGATCGACGGGCTCACCTCGGTGGTGATCGGCGGCATCCTGGTGGTGGCGGCGCTGTGGCTGGCCTACGAGAGCCGCAGCCTGCTCGTGGGGGAGGCGGCGGACCCGCAGATGGTCGCCGCCATCCGCGATCTGGTGCTGGAGGACGAGGCGGTGACGGCCGTCGGTCCGGTGCTCACGATGCACCTCGGGCCCGAGGACGTGCTGCTCAATCTCGAGGTCACCTTCACCCAGGGCCTGCCCGCGGAGGACGTCCACGCTGCCGTCCACCGGATCGAGGAGCGCATCAACGGGCCGTATCCGCAGGTCAGCCGCATCTTCATCGAGGTGGAGGCGCTGAAGGCGGCCACGGCGGCGTCGCCCGTGGGGGCCACGCCTTCCGCTTGAGACGACCCTGCCCGCGACCGATGTGAGGCGGCAGACGGAGTCGCGGCGCCGGATGTGGAGCTGGAAGGGAGCTCGCCGGCCGGCCTTCGTCCTGCTGGCCCGGCCGGCCTTCCGCGGCGCGAGGATCGGCTCCGGCGGGTCCCGCAGGCGCTGCGGCTCTGTCTCCTTCCCCTCGCCGCTTGTCGTGCCTTCACCGTGCGGGCCCGCGATGCCCTGACGTACGACTGTACGGACCCGTGGCCACAGGCCGGCCGCCGCCGCGGCGGCCGCGGTAGGCTGAGAGCTCATCGTCTCCGACCGCGGAGGGCTGTGGTCACCGGCATCGTCGTGTATCCGTTCGCCGCCGTGCTCGCGGTGCTCGTGGCGTGGCGGGCGGCTCGCGGCGGCCAGCCCGCTTTCGTCGTCGTCGTGAGGGCGCTCTTCGTCCTGTACCTCGGCTGGGTCGCCGGCGCTACCCTCTTCCCGCTGCCGGTCCGCGCCGGTGTCGCGGAACTCGAGGCCGCGGGGCGGCACGTCGCCGTTGGGTTGATTCCTCTGGCCTCCATCGGCGACGTGCTCGTCAACGGGACCCCGTTCGCACGGGTCTGGATCCTCGGCGGCAACGTGCTCACTCTGGCGCCGTTCGGCCTGCTGCTGCCGTTCGCGGCGCCCCGCCTCGCGACGTGGCCGCGCATGGCTCTCGCCGCGCTGGTGTTCCCGTTGGGCATCGAGACGGGGCAGTTGGCGGTGTCGCTGGCCCTCGGGTACTCCTATCGAGCCACGGAGATTGACGACGTGCTGCTCAACTCCGCCGGCATCCTGCTCGGCTTCGCGGCGTTCGTCGCTCTGCGGGGCCGGGTCTCCTCTCCGCCGCGAGCGCCGGCCGGGGGAGACGCCCGGAGCGCACCGCTGCCGTCACCTGACCGACGATCGTCCTGACGAACTCCCTCGCCGCGAGACGCGGCCGGTCGGCGTCGGTCCGGCGGCGGGTGCAGGCGCCGATCGGGTGCGGGAGAGCGGGCGACGAAGTCGCTCCCGCGCGGTACACTAGGGCACGAACCGCCCGGCCGGCGAGAGCCCAGCCGGGCGTTCGGACGTCAGGCGCCGCGCCGAAGTCACTCACTCGGCGCCTCCCGCCCCCAGCCCACACCGACAGAAGAGACCAGCCGTGCACGCCGTCGACAAGATCCGCAACCTCGCCATCATCGCCCACATCGATCACGGCAAGACCACCCTGATCGACAGCATCTTCCGCGCCGCCCACGTGTTCCGCGAGAACGCC
>DAIQNY010000380.1:0-1784 GCA_036788155.1 Actinomycetota bacterium
CGATGAGGTCGAGGATCTCGGCCTCGACGGTGGCGTCGAGGCCGGTGGTGGGCTCGTCCAGGATGAGGAGTTGCGGGTTCACGGCCAGCGCCATCGCGATGACGACCCTCTGCTGCTGTCCGCCCGAGAGTTCGAACGGGTAGCGGCGCAGGGTCGCGTCGGGATCGGGGATGGCGACACGGCGCAGGGCCTCTCGCGCCTTCTCGAGCGCAGCCTTCTTGTCGAGCCCCTCGTGGTAGTGATAGACCTCGGCCAGCTGGTCGCCGATGCGCATGGCGGGACTCAGCGCCTGCGTGGGGTCCTGATAGACCATGGAGACCTTGCCGCCGCGCCACTTGCGGAGCGCCTCTTCGCTCAGCTCGCTCACGTCCTGGCCGTCGACCAGCACGCGACCGTTGTCCAGCGTGCCGTTCGACGCGAGGTAGCGCATGGCAGCCATGGCCAGGGTCGTCTTGCCGCAACCCGACTCCCCTACCAGGCCGTAGGCCTGGCCGCGCTCGATCCTGAGGGTGACGCCCTTGAGGACCGGCAGCCTGCGGCCGCGGCGATGGAACGTGACCTCGAGGTCGCGGACGTCGAGAGCGGCGGCGTCGCCGGACGGCTGTGGATTCTCCACGGTGCTCATTTGGAGAACGTCCTCCCGAGTCCGTCGGTGATGAGGTTGATGGCCACGACCAGGGAAGCGAGCGCGACAGCGGGGAAGAGCACCGTCCACGGTGCGATCTGGAGGAAGACGCGCTGGGTCGCGATGGTCAGCCCCCAGTCGGGCGAGGGCGGCGCAAGGCCGAATCCGAGGAAGGCGAGCGTCGCGGCAGTGAACACCGCATACCCGAGACGGACGGTGCCCTCGACGATGATCGGCTGCGTGATGTTGGGCAGGATCTCGCGCGCCATGACGAAGCCAGAACGTTCGCCGCGCAGGCGCGCCGCAAGCACGTACTCGCGCTCGCGCTCGCCGATGACGGCGGCGCGAACGGTACGACTGACGACCGGCGTGAACAGGATGCCGATCGTCAGGATGATGATGCTCGTCCCCTTGCCGAACAGCGAGAGGATGAGGATGGACGTGATGATGATCGGCAGCGCCAGGAGCACGTCGATGCCGCGCATGATGATGTCGTCGGTGAGGCCGCGCCAGAACCCGGCGATCAGGCCGATGATGCTGCCCCAGAGCAGCGCCAGTATGGTGGCCAGCGGCGCGATCACGAGGACGGTTCGCGCTCCGGCCATGGTGCGCGCGAACACGTCGCGGCCCAGGTCGTCGGTGCCGAACCAGTGCGCGGCGCTGGGCGGCTTGAGCGAACTCATGGCGTCCTGTGCCGTGTAGCTCTGGGTGAGGGACGTGGAGAAGATCGCCATGAACACCCAGAACAGCAGGATGATGAGGCCGATCATGAAGGTCGGGCTTCGCAGGAGCGCCTTGATGAGGTAGCGGCGCTGCCGCTTCTGCTCCGCCGCGGCGGCAGCGTCGGCGTGCAGTTCCTGCTCGCGCCGATCCGAGTCGCCCGGGAGCTCCGCCTCACGGGCGGACGCCGCGGCGTCGGCGCGAAGCTCGATCATCTCAGGGTCGGCGCCGAGTTCCTTGGTCTCCTCGCGAAGATCGGGATCGGGGCCGAGAGAGGTCTGGCGGTGGTCGTCCACGTCAGCCTCCCATCCTGATGCGCGGGTTGAGCAGTGCGACGACGATGTCGGCGATGAGGTTGGCGACCATGTAGACCACGGCCACCAGAAGCACGGACGCCTCGAGCAGCGGGATGTCGTGCGCGAGGGCTGCTTCGACCATG
>DAIQNY010000381.1:0-1778 GCA_036788155.1 Actinomycetota bacterium
GCCGACATCGCCTGCGGCGACATCCAGCCGCTGGGCATGCACATGCACGCCGGCGGCGGCTGCTCCGGGTTCATCGCGTTCCGCGACGACGACCCGGTCTTCGCCCAGGAGTGCCCGCTCGAGCTCTACACCGTGATGGAGACCGCCACCCCGGGCCAGTACGCCGTGGGTGAGGCCATCGCCGAGCGCACCAGCTACGGCTCGCGCGACCAGGGCAAGGACTGGGTCGGCACGGCGTCGGGCCTGTGGACCATCGCCGCCGCCGTCTACATGGCGTTGATGGGCCCGCAGGGCTTCAAGGAACTCGGCGAGACCTGCATCGCCCGCTCGCACTACGCCGCCAAGAAGCTCGGCGAGCTCCCGGGCGTGGAGATCAGGCTCTCGCCGAGCTTCTTCAAGGAGTTCGTCGTCGACTTCGGCGGTACAGGCAAGACCGTGGCCGAGGTCAACACCGCACTGCTCGGCCACCAGATCTTCGGCGGCAAGGACCTCTCCGCCGACTTCCCCGAGCTCGGCCAGAGCGCGCTCTACTGCGTCACCGAGTACTACGACCAGGCGGACATCGATGAGTTGGTGTCTGCGGTCAAGGAGGTGACGGCATGACTCTCTCGCCGGACCAGCTGAAGACCGCGGCGGCTGAGAAGGTCGCCGAGCTCGCGAAGCTGCGCCGCGACGGCGGCGTGCTGCGCGACTACCGGGCGCCGCGCTGGGACGAGCCCTTCATCATGGAGCAGGGCACGCCCGGCGAGCGCGGCATCCTCGTGCCGCTCGCCGAGGACGGCGTGACTGCCGAGGTGGGCGCGGCGGCGGACTACATCCCCCGGGGGATGGCCCGCGCCGCCGCGCCGGAGCTGCCGGAGATGGCCCAGTACCAGGTCATGCGCCACTACCTGCGGTACGCGCAGATGACGCTGGGCATGGACCTCGGCAGCGACATCAGCGAGGGCACCTGCACCATGAAGTACTCGCCCAAGATGCACGAGGAGCTCATCCGCGGCCACAAGGCGGCGGACCTGCACCCGTGGCAGGACGAGGACACCCTGCAGGGCCTGCTCGAGATCGTCTACGCCACCGGGGAGTACCTCAAGGCGATCAGCGGGATGGACGCCTTCACCCTGCAGCCCGGCGGCGGTTCGCACGCCGTCTACACCAACGCCGTGGTCATGCGCCGCTACTTCGAGGCCAAGGGCGAGCTCGACCAGCGCAACGAGATGATCACCACCATCTTCTCGCACCCCTGCGACGCGGCCACGCCCATGGTGGCCGGGTTCAAGGTCATCACCGTGATGCCGGACGAGAACGGCTACCCGGACCTCGAGGCCTTCCGCGCGGCGGTCAGCGAGAAGACCGTGGGCTGCATGATCACCAACCCCGAGGACACCGGCATCTACAACCCGCAGATCGACAAGTACGTCGAGATCCTGCACGACGCCGGCGCCCTGGCCTTCACCGATCAGGCCAACGCCAACGGCATCCTCGGCTTCGCCCGGGCACGCGACGCGGGGTTCGACGCCTGCCACTTCAACCTGCACAAGACGTTCTCCAGCCCCCATGGCTGCGAGGGTCCGGCGAGCGGCGCGTACATGGTCAGCGAGAAGCTGGAGCCGTACCTGCCCGTGCCGGTCGTGACCAAGGTCGGCGATCGCTACCACCTCGACTACGACCGTCCCGAGAGCATCGGCCGCGTGCGCGGGTTCCTCGGGAACTGGATGGCCGTGATCCGCGCCTACGCCTGGATCCGCAACCTGGGTCCCGAGGGCCTCAAGGAGGTCGCCGAG
>DAIQNY010000382.1:0-1740 GCA_036788155.1 Actinomycetota bacterium
CCCGCTCGTCGTGCGGCATGCCCTCGTACCGCTCGAACACCACGCCTCTGGCTCCCAGTCCGTCGACGGCCGCGTCGATGTCGTCCACGGGGAGACTGAGGACGGTGAAGGTCGCGGGCCGGTGGTCCTCCTTGGGATACACGAGCACGGAGCCGCCACTCCCGAGGTGCAGGGTCAGCATGCCGTTCTGCTCGCTCACCTCGAGACCAAGCACGTCGGTGTAGAAGGAGCGGGCGGCATCGATGTCGTCCACCGAGAAGCCGGCGAACGCGGGGCTGTGCATGAGCATCGTGACTCCTTGTGTCGAGGGCGTTGCTGTGCATATTCCCCCGGCAGGCGGAGGTCGGGCGGGGACCGCGGTGGGCGGGCGTCGGCAGCAGCCGCCGGTCAGGCGGCCGCGGCTGACTCTTCTCCTGTCTCCGGCCGCCTCTCGACGACCTCACGCAGCACGACCGCGGAGTTCCGCTCGGTATCGCGCGACCCGAACACGAACGTCACGGGGCCGTTCCGGACGAGCCGGCGCAGCTCCGCGAGCTCCTCGTCGCGGTCCTGCAGTTCGTCGCGGTAGCGGCGCCGGAACTCCGGCCACTTCGCAGGCTCGTGGCCGTACCAGCGGCGCAGCTCCGGGCTCGGTGCTACATCCTTGAGCCAGAGATCGACGGCCGCGCGCTCCTTGCTCAGCCCGCGCGGCCACAGCCGTTCGACAAGCACCCGGAGGCCGTCGTCGGGCGCCGCTGGCTCAAACGCTCGTTTGAGACGGATGCTCACCGGCCCTCATCAGGCAGCTTCTGCCGCCGCCCCGTCTCGAAGAAGTCTTCCCACGGGTCCGTCGTGCGCGTGCGCAGTCGCCGGAGCACGCGCTCCAGCGTCCAGTCGTTGCCTCCCTTCGTGCGGCCGAGCTCGTCCCACTCGATGGGCATCGCCACCGGGGCGCCGGGCCGGGCACGCAGGGAGTACGACGCGACGGAGGTGGCGCCACGGCCGTTGCGGAAGTGGTCGATGAACACCTTGCCGCTCCGCTTGGCCTTGGACATCGTCGCCGTGTACCTCGCCGGCTCCCGGGCGGCAAGGGTCTCCACCACGTCGCGCGCGAAGGCCCCCACTCGGGGCCAGCGCGCGCGCGACGTGTACGGCGCCACCACGTGCAGGCCCTTGCCGCCCGACGTGCGCAGGTAACTCTCCAGACCCCGGTCCCGCAGCTCGTCGCGCAGCGTGCGAGCCGCCTCGCGCACGCGTCGCCACGGCACGTCCGGACCGGGGTCGAGGTCGAACACGAGCATGTCCGGCACCTCGATGGCGCTCACCCGCGAGCCCCACACGTGGAACTCCACAGCGCCGTTCTGCACCATGGCCACGAGGCCTTCGGCCGTGTCGACCACCGGGTACACGTCTGTCTGACCGTCGGCGCCGCGTACCCTCGCTTTGGACACTGCCTTGGGCACCGAGGGGGTCACGTGCTTCTGGAAGAAGCACTCCGTGGCGATCCCGTCGGGGCAGCGGATGACGGTGAGCGCGCGCTGTTCGAGGTACGGCACCATGAGAGCGGCCACGGCGTCGTAGTACTCGGCCACTCCGAGCTTGGTGGTGCCCGGGTCCGGGAAGACGACGCGGTCAGGATGGCTGATCCCGACGCCGCCGACCACGGGCCGGCTCGCCTTGGCGCCGCGCGCCGGCGACGGAGCGCGGGAGGTGCGGCCGCTCGCGCGTGCGGCGCCGGCATCCGTCGCCCCACCGGCGCCG
>DAIQNY010000383.1:0-1730 GCA_036788155.1 Actinomycetota bacterium
GGGTGACCAGGGCCCGTGCGGTCAGGGCGGCCGCAACCGCCTTCACGAGGTCGACCCACACGAACGGCAAGACTCCCATGAGCACGGCTGCCTGTGGCGAGAGGTCCAGCTGCACAGCGAGCCACGCCGCTCCCGAGGCGTAGATCGGCAGCAGACCGGCGACGCCGGCCAGCATGAGACGCGGCATGGTCCTCGCGCCGCCTCCGGCCAGAACCCCGGTGATGACCACAGCGGCCGGGAAGCTCCAAAGATACCCACCGGTCGGGCCGAGGAGGGCGCCGAGTCCCGAGGCGCCGCCGGCATACACCGGCGCCAGGAGTCCGAGGACCAGGTAGGCGATGACGCTCAACAGGCCGAGGCGCGGCCCCAGGACCAGGCCCGCGAGCAGGACCACGAATACCTGCGGCGTGAACGGCACAGAGCCTAGCGGGATGGCGACGAAGGCTGAGACCGCCAGCAGAGCGGTGAGCAGGGCCGCTGCTGCGACTTCTCGGGTTGTGAGCCGGGGCAATTGTCAACCTTCCACAAGAGCAGGGAGGTGACAATGTACGGCCTCCCGACACGGCAGTCAAATCGTCTCGGGAGGCCGCACCCGGCCTGCTACTTGTGCAACGAGACATCCCCCGAGTGGAAGCTGCGCACCCTGCGGTGTGGCAACTCCACCAACAAGGCGCCGCGATCATCGATGCCGGCGGCGGCGCCCACGACTGGCCCCTGCCGGGTCTCGACGCTGATCGTCCTCGACAGCAGGTAATCCCGCTCGCGGAAGGCGGTCAGAGCTCCCTCGAAGCCTCCACGGAGCGCCGCCTTGTACTGCGCCTCCAGGCTCAGGAGGAGCGAGGCGAGCACGTCGCTGCGGTCGACGACCGCGCCGGCGGCCATCTTCAGAGAGGTGGCGGTCCGTCGCAGCGCCACGGGCAGCTCGCTGAACTCAGTGTTGACATTGAGTCCCATGCCGAGAACGACCCAGTCGACCTCGTCGGCCTCTCCGGAGACCTCCATGAGGATGCCTCCAACCTTACGGTCGCCGATGAAGAGATCGTTAGGCCACTTGATCGCCACCCGAGCCTGGATGTGCTGCTCAATCGCCTCGGCGGCCGCGACGGCTGCCACGATGGTGAGCATATGCGCCTGACTCATAGGCAGCGAGGGGCGGAGGACCACTGAGAAGAGCAGGCCCTTGCCGGCCGGCGATGTCCAGCGCCTCCCCAGGCGCCCCCGGCCTGCCGACTGGACCTCCGCCACTACAACTGTCCCCTCCGGCGCGCCCTTCAGGGCGAGCGCCTTGGCCTCGAGATTCGTGGACTCGATCTCATCGTGATAGCGGAAGGAGTGGCCGAACAGGGTGTTCTCTGTGCGCTGCGTCACATGCCCCAGAGAGAGGCGCGACGGCTCGTCCTCCAGGCGATAGCCGCGGCGAGAGACGCCGACGATGCGGTACCCGCGCTTGCGCAGGGACTTGACGTGCTTGTGGACTGCGTTCCGTGAGATACCGAGGACGTCGCTGATCGCCTCGCCGGAGACGAAGTCGTGACTGTTGCGGAGTATGTCGATGACGGTCTTCTTGCGCTGGCTCATAGCGGCGGACTCGACGTGAGTGACGGAGACTGACGACTCCATAGCCTTCTCCTTCGGGGGCACGTTGATGATAAGGAGAGGCTAGTCGTGGCGGGTGCGGTCCGAATCATACCCAGGGTTGATTGTGCGACGTGTGGGGGTTTGAGACGGTT
>DAIQNY010000384.1:0-1724 GCA_036788155.1 Actinomycetota bacterium
CGGCGCCTGAGCATCATCGACCGCGAGGGCGGCCACCAGCCGGTGGCCAACGAGGACGAGACCGTCTGGCTGGTCTACAACGGCGAGGTCTACAACTACCGCGAGCTGCGCGAGGAGCTCGAGGCCGCCGGTCACACCTTCCGCACGCACTGCGACTCCGAAGTCATCGTCCATGCCTACGAGGAGTGGGGAGCGGCGTGTGCCGCGCGCTTCAACGGCATGTGGGCGTTCGCCATCGCCGACCTGCGCGGCGCCGGAGAGGACGGCCGCGGCGGCAAGCTCGTGCTGAACCGCGACCACTTCGGCATCAAGCCGCTCTACTATGCGCGTTCGCCGAAGAGCGGCCGCCTGCTCTTCGCCAGCGAGATCAAGGCGTTGCTGCAGGACCCGGAACTCGTCGCCGAGCCGGACGAGCAGATGATCTTCGAGTACCTGCAGCACGGGTTCCACGACCATCGCGCCGCGACGTTCTTCAGGGGCGTGTACCACGTCCCGGCGGCCACCTGGATCGAGGTGCCGCTGGACGGCGCCGGCGCGGCTGCGGCCGCCGGCGGCGAAGCGGCTCCGGCGCCGGGCGCGGACGGTCCCGGCCTGCTCGCCGCCCCGCTCGAGAGCACGGCCTACTGGACGCCCGTGCTCTCGCGAGACGGCGGCGACGACCCCGCCGACTTCAGGCGCCGCTTCCGCGAGAGCGTCGAGCGGCGCCTCGTCAGCGAGGTCCCCGTCGGCTCCTGCCTCAGCGGCGGCCTCGACTCGACGACCATCGTCAGCTTCATGAGCGAGCTGCTCAAGGAGGACGCGCCGGACGCGACGTCCCTGCGCGGCCAGCTCAAGACCTTCAGCGCCGTGTTCGACGGCGACCCCATCGACGAGCGCGAGTACATCGAGACCGCCGTCGCGAGCACCGGCGCCGACACCACCTACACAAACCCCACCTCGCACGAGTTCATCGGCGAGCTGCGTGACTTCGTCTGGCATCAGGAAGAGCCAATCGTGAGCACCGGCCCCTACGCGCAGTGGTGCGTGATGCGCTCCGCGCGCGAGCAGGTCACCGTGCTGCTCGACGGCCAGGGGGGCGACGAGCTGATCGCCGGCTACGTGCCGTACCAGATGGTCTACCTACGTCAGCTCCGCAAGGAGGGCAAGTACGAGTTGCTGCGCAAGGAGGCGACGGCCTCGCGCGACGTGATCTGGCCGCTGGCGAAGCGCCGCATGAAGCAGCGCCGCAAGCGCCTCGCCACGAGCTCGCTGCTGAGGCCCGGGTTCCTCAGCCGTACCAGCGACCCGGGTTACGGGCGCTCCCAGTCGGACCTGAAGGAGCGCCTGCTCCAGGACACGACGACGTACAGTCTGCCCTGCCTGCTGCGCTACGAGGACCGCAACTCCATGGCGTTCAGCATCGAGAGCCGGGTCCCGTACCTCGACCAGGAGTTCGTGGACCACATCCTGAGCCTGCCGGAGGACGCGATCGTGCGGCAGGGCTGGGCCCGCTGGATCCTGCGCGCCGCGCTCAAGGGCACCCTGCCGGAGAAGATCCGCCTTCGTCGCTGGAAGGTCGGGTTCACCACCCCGGAGATGCGCTGGATCAAGGCGCGCCGCGCCGCCTTCACGAGTCTGTATCAGTCGCCAGCGTTCCAGTCGCGCCCGTACTGGGACGGGGACGCCGTGGTCGCCGCGTTCCGCGCCTGCTGCCGCGGCGAGGTGGAGGAGAGCATGTTCTTCTG
>DAIQNY010000385.1:0-1722 GCA_036788155.1 Actinomycetota bacterium
GACACGGTCAGCCGTGCGGTGGCCGGCAAGGAGAACGACGCCGACACCTTCCGTGCCTTCTACTCACACACCGGCATCCAGTTCAAGCGCCGAGGCATCACCTGGGCACGGCTCGACCATAGCGGCAAGAGCGCCGAGCAAGGTCAGCGCGGCAGTTCCAGCAAGGGTGACGACGTAGACGTGGTGTGGAAGCTCACGGCCACGCAGAACGGCATCAAGCTGCACCGTGAACTGGCGCGCATGAGCTGGGTGCCGGAGAGCGTGATCATGGGTCAGTCGGACTGCCCGCTCTGCTACACGCGCGTCGCCGGTGATTGGCTGGAGGGGACGGGAGAGCTCGCCAACATCCTCGCCCGCTGCGGTCTCTCGCTCGACGCCTCGTACCGTGAGGCAAGAGAAGCGCTGCGATCACTGGGCGAGCCGAGGCGCAAACAAAACATCCTCCACGCCCTCAAATGGCGCCGGGAAAAAGCCGCCGAAGGGCTCGCTGAGCGGTTCCCGCAAGCCGCGGAACAAGGGGCAGAGGACACCGGTTCCGGAACCGGTGAAGAAATCTCCATATTTGAGCCTGATAGCGGTTCCGGAACCGCTAGGAACCAGCATCCCGACCAGCACTGGGAACCACTGGGGGTTACTAATAAGGAACCCCCAGTGGCCCGGTCCCGCTTCGAGCCGATCGAGATGGGGGACATGTGATGACACAGACGATGACTCGCGGCTGCAGATCTGCAGCCGCTCCGACCATGACCGCCGGCCAGCAGGCGATCATCGACCGCCTCTCGCGCGGCCCGGCGACCACCACCGACCTGGCGCTCGCCTGCGGATACGCGGCCGGCGAGCGCCGCGGGGCCGGCTACGTGGCGATGACACTGACCAGGCTGACGCGCCGCGGCTGGCGCTTTCACAACTACCGTCGCCGCGGCTCCCGGCTCGGCGGCGAGTACGTGCTCGTCGCCCGGCCGCGCGAAACCGGCGGCCCGCGTCGCTGCAGCGAGTGCGGCTGCCTGCTCGGCGGCTGGAACGACGGCCCGCGCTGCAGCCCATGCGAGGACTCCTACCGGCGCCTCGTCGAGCTGCCGTGGCCGCGCCTCCTGCGACTGCCGCTCGAGCCTGCTCCAACAGGGGCGAGGGAGAAGGTGGGGGCATGACCGCCACCCCCATCCTCGCCCCGCCCGACGGCTACGAAGCGACCACCGAGGTCGCCCACGCCTCACGGGTGCTGCGCTACCTGCTGACCAGCTACCCGAACACCGTCATCGGCCACCGCGACGTCTGCGACGTGCTCGGCCGCGAGGTCAGTCCGCAGGCAGTGAGTAATGCGGCGGCGCGGCTGTCCGCAGGCTCGTTCGGGATGCACATCTACTCACGACGCGGACTCGGCTACGTTCTGCTCACGCCGGTCGCGGCGCCGGGTCCGCACTCGTGCTACTCCTGCGGGCACCGCAGCATCATCGGCACCTGCCGGCGGCTCAAGGGCAGGCCGGTCGAGAGCGGCGAGTGGTGCTACGCCTGGCAGGCGTCGTCATGAGCGCCTCGCTTGTCGCGCGCCTCGTCACCGACGTCGCCGTGCACGAGCTGGTACGAGAGGACGGCGTCTACCGGATGCACGTCTACCTGCGTGAGGTCGACGCCGACCGCGAGCTCACCGTCGAAGAGGCCGGCGAGTGGATCGACACCGTGCGGCGCTGCGGCGGGCTCGTCTGCCGGTCGAGGGAGGGGGTG
>DAIQNY010000386.1:0-1694 GCA_036788155.1 Actinomycetota bacterium
CCGGTCACGAGAAGACCCTCACAGGCCTCATGGCAGCGTTGGCAGGGACCAACCTGATCTATAGCCTGGGAATGATCGAATCGGGCGTCACCTTCGACTTCGGACAGCTCGTGATGGACAACGAGATCGCGCGGATGATCAAGCACGTCGTCGGCGGCGTCCGCGTCGACGACGAGAGCCTGGCGGTGGACGACATCGCCAGGGTGGGCGCCTTCGGCGACTTCCTGTCGCTCGACGCGACGCTCAAGCATATGCGTGAGCTGAGCCAGCCGACCCTCCTCGACCGCCGCGTGCGCGAGGACTGGGAGGCGCGCGGCGCCAGCGACCTCTACCAGCGCTCACTCGCCAAAGCACGCGAGATCCTCGAGACGCACCAGCCGAAGCCGCTGCCCGACGAGGTCGCCGCCCGCATCCACGCTATCGTCGAAGAGACCGACCGCGCCGCCGGCGCAGCCTGAAGGAGACCCCAGATGAAGGACCAACTCAGCCAGGCCGTGATCGACGGCAACGAGGCCGTGGCCACGGCCCTGACCGGCGCCCTCCTCGCCGGCGGCTCGTCCGCCCGCGAGATCCTGGACGAGGCCCTGCTCCCGGCGATGGAGGTGGTCGGGGTGCGCATGCGCGAGGGCGAGTGCTTCATCCCCGAGGTGCTGCTCTCCGCCCGCGTCATGCAGGCCTGCCTCGACCTTTTGCGCCCGCACATGGCCGCCGGCGAGGAGGCGGGCATGGGCACCGTCGTGCTGGGCACCGTCGAGGGCGACCTGCACGACATCGGCAAGAACCTGGTCGCCATGCTCCTGCAGGGCGCCGGCTTCACGGTCGTCAACCTCGGCACCGGGGTCTCGAGCGCCGCCTTCGTCGCCGCGGCCAAGGAGCACGGGGCGCAGCTGCTCGGCATGAGCGCCCTGCTCACCACCACCCTGCCGCACATGAGCGAGACCATCGCGGCGCTCAAGGAGGCCGGCCTGAGAGACGCGGTCAAGGTGATGGTCGGCGGCGCCCCGGTGACCGCCGCCTACGCCGATGAGATCGGCGCCGACGGCTACGGCGCCAACGCCGGCATGGCGGTGGAGAAGGCGAAGGAGCTGATGGGCTGATGGCAGACATCTACCAAGAAGCAGCCGAGACGATCGTGAGCGCCGACAGGGCCGCCGCCGAGGAGGTCGCGCAGCGCGCCCTCGATTCCGGCCTCACCCCGGCCGACATCATGCAGAACGGCTTCGTCCGCGGCATCCAGGAGGTCGGCGAGCTGTTCGAGAGCGGCGAGGTCTTCCTCCCCGAGCTGATGATGAGCGCCGACGCCATGGCCGGCGCCACCGAGGTCACCAACGCCGCCCTCGAGGGCGAGGCCGCCGAGGCCAAGGGCGTGATCGTGCTGGGCACCGTCCAGGGCGACGTGCACGACATCGGCAAGGCGATCGTGATCGCCTACCTGAAGGCCAACGGCTACGAGGTCACCGACCTCGGCCGCGACGTCAGCGCCGAGACCTTCATCACGCGCGCCAAGGAGCTCTCCGCCGACGTCATCGGCATGAGCGCCCTGCTCACCACGACGATGGAGGAGCAGAAGAAGGTGATCAAGGCCGTCAAGGACGAGGGCCTGCCGCAGAAGACCGTCGTCGGCGGCGCCCCCTGCACGCAGCGCTGGGCCGACCAGATCGGCGCCGACGCCTACGCCGAGGACGCCAACGACG
>DAIQNY010000387.1:0-1671 GCA_036788155.1 Actinomycetota bacterium
CTTGCGCAGCTTGCGCGGGATGTCCATGTTGATGCCCTTGTCGTACATGTTGTACGGGCGGCCGACCAGGACCACTCCGAGCTCGCCGGCGAGCTCGAGGCGCTCCAGCGCCCTTGCTCCGGCGCCGAGCAGCTTGCCGCGGAACTCGTCCTGCGCCCGATACGCGATCTCGAAGGCGCTGCGCACTCGAGACGTGCTCAGGCCGAGCATGCGCGCCGTCTCCGCGAAGTCGCGCACGAGACCGTCACGCCCGTCGCGGAAACGCACGCGCGGAGCGAGGATCTTCTGCTTGTGCTTCTCCAGGCCGGGCGCCGTCCGGATGACGAACGGCAGCGTCTGGCCCCACGGGCAGGCGTGGGAGTTGTACTGATCGAACTCGCTCTCCTCGTTGATCTGGTTGGGCAAGAAGACCCAGTCCACGCCCTCGTTGACCAGCCACTGCACGTGACCGTGGGCCACGCGGATGGGGAAGCAGGGCTCGGCCACCGTGAGCGCCACGCCGGCCTCGCGGATGGCCTTGTCGCTCTCGGGCGAGAGCACGGGTCGGAACCCGAGCTCCGAGAAGAAGGTCGACCAGAACGGCAGGCGGTCGTGACTGTACATGGCCCTCGCGAAACCGACGGTGGGCGCCGAGTCCGGCACGCGTGCGCGTGCCGCCTCATACGGCGCCAGCAGGGCCTCCTCACGGAACGCGACAAGGTCGTCGATCACGGGCTCCTTGTCCACCTTGGCCGGCTTACGGTACCTGTCCGAGCACTTGTCGCCCCAGTAGGTCTTCTCGCCCTCGATGGTGAACTGGCGCACGTCGCACTCGTTGGAGCACGCCTTGCACACGAAGTCGACGACGGTGTAGTCGACCTGTGCGAGGTCCCAGCCGCGGAAGGTGGTGGGCTCGCCCGTGCGGCGCACGCGCTCGCGGGCGAGCAGCGCCATGCCGAGCGCGCCCATGACGCCGTTGTGCGGCGGCACGATGATGTCCTTTTCGAGGATCTGGCTGAACGCCGCGGCCACCGCGTCGTTGTAGGCCGTGCCTCCCTGGAAGAAGATGACGTCCCCGATGTGGCGCTCGCGCACCAGACGGTTGAGGTAGTTGGTGGCGATGCTGAAGGCCAGGCCGGCGACCAGGTCGTCGCGCCTGGCCCCGCGCTGCTGGTACGCCATGACGTCGCGCTCCATGAACACCGTGCAGCGCTCGCCCAGGCGGATCGGCGCGTCCGAACCCAGCGCGAGCTCGGCGAACTCCCCGATGATGTTGATGCCGAGCTTCTCGGCCTGCTCCTCGAGGAACGAGCCGGTGCCGGCGGCGCAGGCCTCGTTCATGGCGAAGTCGACGACGATGCCGTCCTGCAGACTGATGAACTTGCTGTCCTGACCGCCGATCTCGAAGATGGTGTCGCACTGCTTGCCGATCTTGCGGCCGATGAAGTCCGCGCCCGTCTTGTGGGCGGTGATCTCGTCGGTGATGATGTCCGCTCCGGTGAGCTCGCCGATGAGCTCACGGCCCGAGCCGGTGGTGCCCACGCCCAGCAGGTTGATGCGGGCTCCGATCTCGCCCTGGATGTCGGCGAGGCCCTTGGTGACCACCTCGACGGGGCGGGCGTCGGTCTTGGTGTAGATCTCCTTGAGCACCTCGCCCTCGTCGTTGATGACGACGAGGTTGGTGGAGACGGA
>DAIQNY010000388.1:0-1668 GCA_036788155.1 Actinomycetota bacterium
CTTGGCGAGGCGGTCGAGCTCCCGGCGGGCCGCCTTGTCGGCCTCCTCCGGGAGCGCCAGCTCCTCGATCTTCTGGCGCAATTCGTTGATCTCCGCCTCCTGCTCGTCGGTCTCACCCAGCTCCTGCTGGATGGCCTTGAGCTGCTGGCGCAGGAAGTACTCGCGCTGGCTCTTGTCGATCTCGCCGCGCACGTCGCTCTGGATCTTGGAGCCGAGCTCCAGCACGTCGAGCTCGCGCGTGAGGATGCCGATGAGCTTGCGCATGCGCGCCTCGACGTCGTCCTCCTCGAGCAGCGCCTGCTTGTCCTCGGCCTTGATGCGCATGGTGCTGGCGATGAGGAACGTGAGCGGCCCCGGCTCCTCAACATTGGCGGCGGCCATCTCGAGCTCTTCGGGCAGGTACGGCACGAGCGCCACGATCTTGCTGAACACGCTGAGCAGGCTGGCCCGCAGCGCCTCCGACTCACGGGTCTCCTTGGCGACGTCCTCGATCTTCTCGGTCCGCGCGACCAGATACGGCTCTTCGCGCACGTACTCCTTGACGCGCACTCGTTGCAGACCCTGCACGAGGATGCGCATGGTGCCGTCGGGCAGCTTGATCATCTTGTGGGCGAGACCGACGGTGCCGACCGGGTAGAGCAGGTCCGGCCCCGGCGTCTCGATCTCGGCGTCCTTGCTGGTCACCATGGCCAGCAACCGGTCACCGGCGAGCACGTCGTCGATGAGCTTGATGCTGCGCTCCTGGCCGATGGTGAGCGGGATCATGGTGTCGGGGAACACGACCGTATCGCGCAGCGGCAGCACGGGAAGGACGGCGGGGATCTCCTGGGCGGCGACTTCTTCCACCTGCACGTCGTTCGGATCTGCAGCGCTCATTCGTCACCTCCCCCCGTCTGGATGTCGATCTTGCGGGCTCCCCCTCGCGGGGTCAGCGTGAGCCGCACCTCGAGGATGCCGGCTTCGTAGGTGGCGGTGGTGACCTCCGGGTCCACGTCGACCATGAGCCGCACGCGGCGCTCGAAGGGGCCGTAGTCCATCTCCACCTGCTGGTAGATGCGGCCTTCGCGCGTGTGGAACGTGCGCTCGCCGCGTACCACCAGCTCACGCCGGTCGACGAGGAGCTCGATGTCGCTCATCGCCATGCCCGGCAGGTCGAAGCGCACCACGATCTCGCGCGTGTCCTCCTCGAAGTAGGCGTCGGCGGCGGGACGGAAGCCACGGCCGCTGAACTGCCTGGTCGCGATCACACACGAGTCGTTGAAGGCGCGCAGGACCTCGTTGTGAAGCTTCTCAACATCCACGGGGTCGACTCCTTGCGCAGGGGCCCCGGCGATCGGCGGAGCCCGGCGCCGGGGCACGCTCTTCCGGGAACTCGTCAGGGACCTACCCGGTTCGTCGGGGAGAGTAACGACGCCCGTGGTCGGCGCGCAAGTGCCCGAGAGGGAGACAGTCGGTCGGGAGTCGCACTCAAGCCGTCACGCTGGGCAGGCAACACGCAGGCAGCTCAGAAGGCATGCGTCCGGCACCAGCGGGGACTCGTCGCCATCCTCGTGCACGAGAGGGACGAACAGGCGTGGTCGGACTGTCATCCGTCGGCCCCGCGGCATAGGATTATCGCGTGCAGCTGGCGTTCACCACCGTCGACGAGTTCCACAGCCTGCTCGAGCA
>DAIQNY010000389.1:0-1665 GCA_036788155.1 Actinomycetota bacterium
ATCGCGTGCAGCTGGCGTTCACCACCGTCGACGAGTTCCACAGCCTGCTCGAGCAGGCCGGCGAAGCTCTCGATTTCCGCGAGGTGTGGCCGCGCCTCTTCCCCGTCGCGAACTGCCCTCCCGAGCTCATGCACAAGCTCGTCGCCGACATCGTCGAGAGCGACGAGCGCTTCGTCTGGGACAGCGACGTCCACGTCGGGCTGGCCGCCTGGCAGGCCCGCCGGCGCGACCTGGCGGACGTCGCGTTCACCGTGGTCGACCTCGAGACGACCGGGGCCACCCCCGGCTTCTGCAAGATCACCGAGATCGGCGCCGTGCGCATCGAGGACGGGCGCGAAGTCGCCAGCTTCTCCGCGCTCGTCAATCCGGGGATGGCCATCCCGGCCTTCATCACGGGCATCACCGGCATCGACGACGAGACCGTCGCCGGGGCGCCGCCCATCGAGGAGGTGCTGCCGAGGTTCGTCGACTTCTCGGCACGCTCGGTGCTCGTGGCGCACAACGCGCCGTTCGACCTCGGATTCCTCGATTACGAGCTGAGCAGGCTTCGCGGGCTCACGTTCCCGCGGCCCGCGCTCGACACGCTGCGAATCGCGCGCAAGCTCTGCCCGCAGCAGAAGTGCTCGCTGAGCGCCCTCGCCTACCGCTTCGACACCCGCGTCAAGCCCGTGCACCGCGCTCTCCACGACGCGCAGGCCACGGGCGAGCTGCTGCTCCTCTTCCTCTCACGGCTGCAGGAGCAAGGCATGCACACGCTCGAGGAGGTGGTGCGCTTCTGCGAGCCCGCCACTCGCCGCAACTACCACAAGATCTCGCTCACCGAGAAGCTGCCGACCACCACGGGCGTGTACGTCATGCGCGACGGCAAGGGGGCGCCGCTGTACATCGGCAAGGCCGACAACCTGCGGCGCCGCACGCGCGACCACTTCCTGCAGCGCCAGGCCTTCCACGCCCGCCAGGCGCTGGAGCTGCTGGAGCGCATCGACGTCAGCGAGACGGGCTCCGAGTTCGCGGCGCTGCTGCTCGAGGGGCGGCTCATTGCGAAGCACCGGCCGCCCTACAACTCCCACGGCACCCGCGCCGGCGGCTACCAGTACGTCAAGCTCACGGCCGAGGAGTACCCGCGGCTGTACGTCACGCCCAACCTGCGTGACGACGGGTCGTACTACGCCGGACCGTTCCGCAAGGCCACTCTCGCCCGGCGCTTCGTCGACGCCGTCAACGGCGCCTACCCGCTGCGCACGTGTGCGCATCTCCTCCGGGGCGATCGGAGGCGCGCCTGCCACCGCGCCGGCACAGGAGCGTGCCTCTCGCCGTGCCGGCAGGCCCTCAACGGCGAGTACTCAGCCGTGGTCGAGCAGGTCGCACGCGTGCTCCGCGGGCACGGCGAGGAGCTCGACCGCCGGCTGGTCGAGCGCCAGCAGGCCTTCGTCAAGGCACTCGCATTCGAGCAGGCAGCGCGACTGCAGCACCAGCGCGAGACCGTCGAGCGCGCGCTGCGCATGGTCCGAAGGCTCCGTGCTGCCCAGCGCGACGACCTCGTGTTGGTGTACCCCGCCCGCCGGCGCGGGTGGGTGGCTGTATGGGGCGTGCGCGGCGGCCGCATCGTCGCCGAGCGCGAGGTCGGGCGCGCCGCGTTCGGCGCGCCGGCCGCCGCGGCGTTCG
>DAIQNY010000390.1:0-1658 GCA_036788155.1 Actinomycetota bacterium
TGCCGCTGTACGTGCTCTACGAGATCTCGATCGTCATCGCGCGGTTCGTGCAGCCCAGTCCCGAGACGAAGGAGCGCCGCGGCGGAGACCAGGACGACGACACGGACGGTGAGCCGCTGCCTGAACCGGCGTGACACGCGACGACACCCCGTAGCCGATCAAGGAAGGAGCCACCCATGCCGAACCTCGGCGCGCCAGAACTCATCATCATCGCCCTCGTCATCCTGCTGCTCTTCGGGGCCACACGGTTGCCCAAGTTGGGCAAGTCCATGGGCCAGAGCATCAGCGGCTTCAAGAAGGGCCTGCAGGAGGGCGACGACGAGATCGTGGAGGTCGTGAACGTCGACGAGGCGAGGATCGACGCGAGAGCGTCGGACGCGCCGGGCCGATGACCCCTGCGGGGCAGAACGGGCGCGGCGAGCGCCGCCTCCGTGGAGTGCCCGGGCGTATCCACTTCATCACCGACGCCGACTGCGGGTACACGCTCCAGCAGATCCGGGCGGTCCCGGGCAGCGACATCCTCTACGCGGAACTGCACCAGCGTCCGACGGACGGGCGCCGGCAGCGCGCGCTGCCGGCCCTTGCGATCATGAGGAGCCTGGACGAGTTGCCGACGGTGGGGCACGCATTCACTCCGGAGATCCTCGCCGACGCCCTCCGCGGCACGGCGGCCCTGAGCACCGGCCGCGTCGAGATCGTGTGGGAGGAGCCGCCGTCGGGACTTGACGAAGGACTGAGGCAGCAGGTGGACGATCTCCTCATCGGACGTCTCTCGCCGTCCGAGTGCGTCGATCTTCGCGCACCCCTCTCGAGCGTGGTCTCGAATCTGACTCCGCGCGTGGAGCGGCGGCGCCGGCAGGAACACGGGCGCCGCTCTGACTGGGAAGCCCTCGTCGACGACGACCTCGCGGGGGTGCCGGCGGAGTGGGTCGAGGATCTGGCCGCTGCCCGGCAAGCGCTCTACGAGATCGATGCCGCACTGGCGATGGAGGATCGCAGAGGAACCAGCAGTGCGAGGGCGTGACGTGCCGCAGCGCCCAGACCGGGACGAGGCGTCGGTCGACCCCTCGCCGGACCAGCTCGCCGACGTGTTCGCGAGCCGGATCCGACTGGACATCTACCGTCACCTGCGACGCTGCGGTACCTCGCAGATGGCGGGAGAGGTGGCCGAGAAGTTCGGCCTCCACCGGACCGCCGCCCGCGCTCATCTGGAGAAGCTCCGCGAGCTGGGCCTGGTCTCGATCTCCTCAGAGCCTCGTCCCCAGGGCGGTCGACCGGCCAAGAGCTATCTGGCCGACGACAAACGACTCGAGATCATGGTGCCGCCCCGCCACTACGACCGTCTCGCTCAGCTGCTGCTCGCGCTCATCGGCGACTCCCTGGACGAGGCGGCAGCGGCCGATCGGGCCGCAGCCATCGGCCAAGCCTACGGGCAAGACCAGGCGGCCGAGATCGTCGGTCCGGACGTCGCCGCGCCGCTGACCCTCGCCGTGCCGGCGGTCGAGGAGTGGATGAAGCGGTCCGGGTACGACGCGACCGCTTCGGACGACAAATCCGTCGCCGTGATCGAGATCAGGAACTGCGTCTACGGAGAGCTGTCGGCGCGGCATCCACGGATCGTCTGCTCCTTCGACGGCGGCACGCTCTGCGGCCTCCTC
>DAIQNY010000391.1:0-1653 GCA_036788155.1 Actinomycetota bacterium
TCGCAGGTTACGCGCGATGCGTTAGAGCGACACGGGTTCGGAGCCGCAGTGAAGGGGCCAAGGGCAATGACAAGAGCCAGCATGGGTGAGGGCACGTCAGCATCACCGGGGGCGCGACAGCACCGCCCCGCCTGCATACTTCGTGACCTCTCCAACTCCCACGGCTGGCCTTCTCAGGCCCAGGCCCAGTCTCCGGCGGCCTCCGAGGCGTGCAGCTCTAACAAGCGCGTCAACCTGATTCGCAGCAGGTCTGGCTTTGATCCTTCCAGCCAGACCGCTCACAGGTTACGCGCGGTGCGTTCGGCAGACCAAGGAGCGGTGCGTGCGGGGGCCGGTGCGTAGAAAGATCCTCATCGCAGCTGTGTGCTTGGTGTCGGTTTTCGGCGCCGGTCTCCTCTTCCTCCTGCGCCCCGCCGGCGGTGAGCTGCTGGCAAGCGGCCATGACGCGCCCGCCGACGCAGTCGAGGCGCGTCTGGCAGTGGCCTGGTCGCGCGCTCCGGTCCTCACGGACTCACCCTGGGAGGGCGCTGTGGTGGCTGGCGCGATCCCGCTCTACCAGCCCTTGCCGCGACCCGGTTCGCGCGCGAGCGTCTTCGCTGCGACCCGCGACGAAGGCGGCGACTACCTCGTTGCCTACGAGCGCGGCGGCGCTCTCGCCGGTGCCGTGAACTGGCGCCCCGACTTGCCACTCGGGTTTGACTCCTTCGGTGGCTGTTTCGAGTACGACGTTGGTGCAGCCGAGCAGCTGCTTCGCGTCGATCTCGGGCGTGCGCCCGACGCGATCCGCTATGTTGCGACCGGCAACGGGTTCTGGGTGGTGGGCCGCGCCGGAGAGCGCGAACGCGGTATCTTCTTCAACTATCAGGGTTGGTGGAACTGCTGGCCGGACGTGAACCGCGTGTACTCGGGTGCTGCCGTCCTCCGCTACCTGAAGCACATCGAGGATCGTCGACGATTTGCCGGGGAGCTGCAGTGATGCGACCCGGAGCTGGGAGTAGGGCTTGCCGAACAAGCGGATCAAGCTGACGCGCCCCACGGTCTCTGTAGTAACCTCAGGCCGTAGCCCGCGCAGCTTATCCGCGGTGCGTTAGGCCGACACGAGGGAGGTCTGAGGTGGGAGCATGGGGTGTCCGGGCGTTCGAGGACGACGCCGCAGCCGACTGGGCGTTCGAGTTGTCTGCGTGCGACGACCTCTCTGCGGTCGAGGATGCGTTCGCGGAGGTGGAGGCGGTCGGCGCCGGTTATCTCGAAGTGGATGCCGCCGTCATCGCCCTTGCCGCCTGTGAGGTCCTTGCCCGGCTGCAGGGCCGGCAAGGCTACTCGGATCCGTACACCGAGCCCGCGGACGTCTGGGTCGCATCTCACCCGATCGCTCCCCCGCCCGAGCTCATCGCCCGCGCGAGTGCGGCCATCGACCGCGTGCTCGCTCCCGACTCAGAGCTGCGCGAAGTGTGGGATGAAGCCGATGGCGAGGCGTGGCGGGCCGCGGTAGAGGAGCTGCGTGGGCGCGTGCAGGCCTAACAAGCGGATCAAGCTGACTCGACCAACGGCTTCCGTAGTATCCTCAGACGGAAGCGCTCGCAGCTTATCCGCGGTGCGTTAGGCATGGTGGAAGGGAGTTGGGAGGCGCATGGCTGACGAGACTCGCACGTC
>DAIQNY010000392.1:0-1650 GCA_036788155.1 Actinomycetota bacterium
GCGCCCAGGTCGGTGATGATGTCGCCGAACATGTTGCCGGTGACCAGGACGTCGAACCACTCGGGACTCTTGACCATCCACATGCAGGTGGCGTCGACGTGGTAGTACTCGCGCCGGACGTCCGGGTACTCCGCGTCGCCGATCTCGTTGAAGGCGCGGAACCAGAGGTCGTACACGTAGGTGAGCACGTTGGTCTTGCCGACCAGACCGAGGGTGTTGTGATCGCCGAGGCCGCGCGCCTTCTTGCCGTGCTGACGCGTGTAGTCGAACGCCCAGCGCAGGCAGCGGTCCACCTGCGCGCGGCTGTAGACCATGAGCTGCGTGGCGACCTCGTGTGGCGAGCCCGGCATCATGGCGCCGCCACCGCCGGCGTACACGTCGCCGGAGTTCTCGCGGATGACCACGTAGTCGATGTCCTCGGGACCCTTGTCCCGGAGCGGGGTCTCGACGCCGGGGTAGAGACGCACGGGGCGCAGGTTGATGTACTGGTCCAGCTCGAAGCGCAACTGGAGGAGCAGGCCCTTCTCCAGGATGCCGGGCGCCACGTCCGGGTGCCCGATGGCGCCCAGGTAGATGGAGTCGAAGTAGCGGAGCTCCTCGAGCGCCGACTCCGGCAGGATCTCACTGGTGCGCAGGTAGCGCTCGCCACCCAGGTCGTAGTGCTCCAGCTCGAGCTTGAAGTCGTGCTTCGCGGCAGCCGCCTCGAGGACCTTGAGCCCCTCGGCGACGACCTCCGGGCCGGTGCCGTCGCCCGGCAGAACCGCGATCTTGTACGTCTTCCCCATTGTCCTTCTCTCCGGTGCTGGATGGCCGGCGTGGCGGCCGCTGGCTACGCGCTCTCTCCGCCGACGCGCGATTTCACGTACTCGAGCAGACCACCGCGGTCTATGAGCTCCTGCATGAACGGCGGGAACGCCTCGGCTTGGTACGTCTTGCCTTTGGTGACGTTCTCGACGGTCCCGGCACTGAGGTCGACGCGTATGACGTCGTCGTTCTCGGCGTCGTCCACGGCGCCCGGGCAGACCACGATCGGCAGGCCGGTGTTGATGGCGTTGCGGTAGAAGATACGCGCGAACGAGGCGGCGACGACCACGGCCACGCCGGAGGCCTTGATGGCCACCGGTGCGTGCTCACGGGAGCTCCCGCAGCCGAAGTTCTCGCCGGCGACGATGACGTCGCCGTGTTCGACGCGGTTCACGAAGTCGGGGTCGATGTCCTCCATCGCGTGACTCGCCAGCTCCGCATGGTCGTGGGTGGTGAGGTGCCTGGCCGGGATGATGACGTCGGTGTCGACATCCCGGCCGTAGGTGTGCGCCTTGCCCTCAAAGATCATCGGGAACCTCCCTTCACGGCGCCGACCTCTTCAGGCGTGGCGATATGGCCGGCGACGGCCGAGGCGGCGGCCACGTACGGGCTCGCGAGATAGACCTCGGCGCCTGTGTGACCCATGCGACCGACGAAGTTGCGGTTGGTGGTCGCGACTGCGCGCTCTCCCTCGGCGAGGACGCCCATGTGCCCGCCGAGGCACGCGCCGCACGTGGGCGTACTGAAGGCGCAGCCGGCCTCGATGAGCGTCTGCATGGTGCCGTCGGCGATCGCCTCCAGGCAGACGTCCTGCGTGCCCGGCAGGATGATGCAGCGCACGTCCGG
>DAIQNY010000393.1:0-1643 GCA_036788155.1 Actinomycetota bacterium
CGAGTGGCCGGGATTGGAGGTCGACGATGTTTGAGGGAACAGCGGTGCAGCCTGCGACGATTCACGCGGCCGTGCGATGCCCGATCTGCGGCGCTGGGGTGGACGGCCCGGACCCCGCTGCAGTCGCTCGCGGCGTCGGCTGGGTCGAGTTGCCCGGCGTCTGGCTTTGCCCCACCTGCTCGCTGCGTCCCGACGTGTGGGCGAGCATCGGTGTCGAGGTCTCTCCCGCCGGCGGCGACATGTCCGTCGTTCGCGTCGTCGGCATCCCCGTGATGCTCCTGCCCCACGAGCAGGCCAATGCTGAGGCAACCAATCTGCGCAGCTCGCTCGTAGCATTCGTCGGCGCCGCCATGACCGCGGCGAGGAGGGGGTGAGTCATGGCGTGCCAAGCGAACCATGGATTCGAGCGTGCGGCCCGTGTCGTGCTCGATCGAGTCGTGCCGGGACTCGGCACGGTGCCTGCGCAGGAGGACACCGTTGCGCGCCTGATCAGCATCGCACTCGAGGTCTGCTCCTGCTCGCAGGCCGAGATGTCGGTCGCCGTCGGTGTCGGACGCTCGAAGGTAACCCGCTGGGTCAGCGGCGAGTGCGCCCCGTCGCTGCTGCACCTGGTGCGCCTCGCGGCCGCCAGGCCAGACGTCTGCGAGGCTCTGGTCCGCGGGCTCCAGGCCCTCTACCCGGAGCGACACCACGCGGCGCGTCCGCTGCCCGCTCGCGTCTGCTCGTGCATCGCCGAGTTCGGCGATGTGGCGCGTGAGGTCCACCTCGCGCTCGCTGACGGCCGCGTCGACGCCGGGGAGCGCGATCGGATCCTGCGCGAGCTCGGCGAGGCGCGCCGCGAGCTCGACCGCCTGGAGCGTGACCTCGGATGACCTGGTTCATCGGCCTGTTCGCGCTCGCCGCGATCACCCTGTCCTGCCTCGCAATCGAGGCCTTCGTTCGCATTGGGAGGTAGTCATGGGAGACGTAATCAAGGCCACGCGTGTCATCCTCGAGGAACTCGAGCCTCTGAATCCGGTGGAGCGAGGGCGCGTCCTGGGGACGATGCTCGCTCTGCAGGGCGATTGCCTCACCGTCCAGCCGGGGACCCCTGCACCAGAGTCCACCCAGGAGCCGACTCGGGCACCGAAGCCCTACCCAAAAGCCGGTGGCGCGACACGGTCCGATCCCTCGCCGGGAAGACCGGTGGTGGTCGACAGGACCGAGGACGTGCTGCGTCTCCTGCGCCGAGGTCCAGCATCGATCGGGCAGCTCGCACAGGCTCTGCGGATCGACCGCCACGCGTGGGAGCTGCGCAAGCCGCTGCTGACCCTGCGGGACCGCGGTGTGATCGAGGTGAGCGAGCCGAGGAGCCCCAAGTCGGTGTGGCGCCTCGTCACCGGCAAGGGCGTTGCGTGCGATGCGAAGGGATGAGCTGGCGCGTGCGAGGCCAGCGCTGCGTCTGCGGCCTCGAGTACGCGCCGGAGAGCGTCCCCGTGGAGTTCTACGGGACCAGCCCTCTCGGGCTGGCTGAACAGCACAGGTGAGAAGGGAAGGTTGCGATGGGAAGGAAGAGGAAGAGCGAAGTCGAGCAGGTGGAGCCCCAGGAGCAGGCGACCGACAGCGGCGTATCCGTCGAGGAAAGCGCCTCAAACGAGGCGGCA
>DAIQNY010000394.1:0-1641 GCA_036788155.1 Actinomycetota bacterium
GTGTTCTACGGGGCGATGCCCAACTTCGGCCTCTACGCGCAGCCGGACGGGCCGTTCCCCAACCCCGCGGATCTCCTGCCGCGTGGCGAGGTGGAAGCGGCGCGAGAGGCGCAGATGCAGATGGCCCAGGCGTGCAAGGACGACATGCTGTACGTCTCGCGCCAGATGGCCATGGTGGGCGCCGACGGCATCAACTTCGACACCACGGCGTCCACCGGCGATGCGGAGTTCCTCGCGGTGCTGGAGACGGTCGAGGAGCTGGCCGCCACCACCGACCTCGCCATCGAGGTCGGCATGGCGGCCGAGTTCGTCCTGGGCTTCCACGGCGAGCTCGAGTGGCGCGGCCACCGGCTCGCCGGCATGTGGCCGCACCAGCAGGTCAAGGTGGTGGAGGAGGCCGGCGCCCACCTGTTCGGCCCCGTCGTGAACACCAACTCGCGCAAGTCGGTACCGTGGAACGTCGCCCGGGCCGTGACCGTCGTCAAGGAGTGCTCGCGGGTCGCCAGTATCCCCATCCACGCCAACGTGGGGATGGGGGTCGGCGGCGTGCCGATGTTCGAGGTGCCGCCGGCCGACGTGCTCACGCGAGCCAGCGCCGCGATGGTCGAGATCGGGCGCGTCGACGGGTTGTAGGTGGGCACCGGCGATCCCTACGGGATGTCGATCAGCCATGCGCTTGCGTCGGGAATGGGCGGCATCAGGACCTCCGGAGATCTGGTGGCCCGGATGCAGATGACCCAGAGGATGCGTCTTCCCGAGGCGAAGAAGTACGTGGCCGACAAGCTCAGGGTCGGTGTGGAGGACCTCGCCGACTCGACGGTGATGCGTGGCCTCCGGCAGGAGCTGGACATCGGCGTGATCACCGCCGTCCCCGGCGCCCGCCGGGGCATCGAGGCCAAGCGCACCATCGCCGAGCTCCTGGACGTGGACGTGCCCTGCCTCAAGCGACTGTAGGGACAGACGGCAGCGGTGTCGGACGCCCGCGGCCGGCCCAGGGCCGGCCGCGGGCGTCGCCGTCTCCGATCCCGCTGGCCGGGCCTGGAGCGCCAGTGGATTTACGGATTCCGTCGTGATTTCTGGTGTGCGGTTACATACTATGTTGATTGCGCCTCCTCGCTTCACGAAGTGACGACAAGATGCTATCCTCGTTCGGAATCCGTCATGTCCTGCTTGTCAGGCGCCGAGTGCGGTGTTACGCTCGGCGCCAGGGACTCCGTCACGCGACCGGCTGCAGCAGCCGTGCCCGCGAGGCGCGTCGGAAGAGCCAGGCGTTGCACGCCACGACAGAGCGAGGAGCAGCTACATGAACAAGATCGTCCCTCTCTGGTCCGTACCGCGGTCCATCTCCACCGGCTTCGAGCGCATGATGTTCGAGCGCGGCGATTTCAAGGTCATCCACGAGCCGTATGGGTACTTCTTCTACCTGGAGGCTGCGCACAAGGAGCCCGTGGGCATGCAGCCGCAGGAGGGCCATCCGCAGACGTTCGAGGGCACGACCGAGATGATCGAGGCCGCCTCTGCCGACAAGCCGGTGTTCTTCAAGGACATGGCGTACTACGTGAGCGACATCGCCGACGAGGACTTCATGAAGAAGTTCACCAACACGTTCATCATCCGCGACCCCGCCCTGACGCTCGTCTC
>DAIQNY010000395.1:0-1636 GCA_036788155.1 Actinomycetota bacterium
TCCTGGCGTTCGCCGGCGTCTCCGTCTTCGTCGGCGCATTCATCATCTTCAACGCCTTCAGCATCACGGTCGCCCAGCGCCGCCGCGAGTTCGCAATGCTGCGCGCTCTCGGAGCCAGCCGACGTCAGGTGCTCTCGTCGGTCGTCGCCGAGGCGCTTACGCTCGGCGTGCTGGCCTCGGCCATCGGTATCGGCGCCGGCCTTGGCGTGGCCAAGGGCATCAACCTGCTCTTCAAGGCCCTCGGCGCCGACATCCCCACGGCCGGCATCGCACTCGAGCCGCGGACCATCCTCATCGCCGTGGTCGTCGGAGTAGGTGTCACGCTCCTCTCCGCCCTGGCCCCGGCCCTGCGCGCCACGCGCGTGCCGCCGGTTGCCGCGCTCCAGGAGGGCGCCACCCTTCCGCCGACGCGCTTCACCAGGTTCAGCACGGCGGTCGCCCTGATCGTCACCGCCCTGGGCGGCAGCTCGCTCGCCTTCGGCATCTTCGGCGACGGCGGGACCAACGGCCGCCTGCTCTTCATGGGTCTCGGCGCGCTGCTGCTCTTCGTCGCCATCGCCATGTTGGCCAAGTTCGTCGTCCGCCCGGCGAGCCGCGTGATCGGCTGGCCGATGGAAAGGCTCGCCCCCACCAGCGGGCGACTTGCCCGCGACAACGCCGGTCGCAACCCAAGCCGTACGGCCGCCACTGCGGCGGCGCTCATGATCGGCCTGGCCATGGTCGTCTTCGTCGCCGTGTTCGCCCAGGCGATGAAGGGCTCCTTCGGCGACGCCATCAGCACCTCCACCCGCGCCGACCTCGTCGCGCAAGACCAGAGTGCGTTCCTCACCGTACCCCAGAAGACGGTGCGCGACCTCGAGGACGTGCCTGGCGTCGACGCGGCCGCCGGCGTCACCTTCGCGGCGCTCAAGGTCAAGGGCGGCGGGATCATCACCGCCAACGCCGTGGACCCCGCCGTGTGGACGAAGGTCTGGGGTCACGACTGGCGGCGCGGCGGGAGCGACGCCCTGTTCGCCGAGCTCGACGCAGACAGCGTGATCCTGGAGGACGGTTCGCCGATCGCCGGGAAGGTCGACGCCGGCGACACGATCACCGTCACGAGCCAGAGCGGTGAGAAGGCCAAGCTCACCGTGCTCGGTTTCTACCGCGACCAGATGGCCTACACGGGCATGATGGTCAGCCTCGATACCCTGAGGAAGCTGGACGTCCCGACGCCGGCGAGCATGACGCTGGTGCGCACCGACGGCAGTGAAGGGACCCAGGCAGCGGTCCAGAGGGCGCTCGCGCAGTTCCCGACGCAGAAGGTCCAGACCAAGACCGAGTACCTCGACGCCATCAACAAGCAGGTCGACCAGATCCTCATGATGTTCTACGGCCTGCTGGCCATGAGCGTGATCATCTCGATCTTCGGCATCGTCAACACACTGGTGCTGAGCGTGCATGAGCGCACGCGCGAGATCGGCATGCTCCGCGCCATCGGCGCCACGCGGCGGCAGCTCGGCCAGATGATCCGCTACGAGAGCGTGATCACCGCCGTGATCGGCGGCGTGCTGGGCACACTCGTCGGCATCGCCATGGGCTACGTGATCGTCACGCAGCTCGGCGGCGACGGCCTCGTGTTCAGCCTGCCGTGGCT
>DAIQNY010000396.1:0-1596 GCA_036788155.1 Actinomycetota bacterium
GCGCGACGTGGGCCTCGAGCCCGAGGCGGCCGCGCTCCGCCTCGATGAGGATGCTCGCGTCGACTAGGACTGCCATGCGTCCCGCGCCTCGCCGAGCTCATCACGGGCGGCGTCGAGGTCCGCCGCCAGGTCGCCGGCCTCGGCTTCCGTGAGCCGCGGCAGCGAGGCGAGGAGGCCGGGCAGCTCGGAGAGGCGCGCTCCGGTGGGCAGCGGGCGCAGCTCGGCGAGCGGCTTCTTACCGCGCAGGAGGGTGAACGACTCGCGCCGGTAGGCGACGCGGTTCACGTACTCGGCGAAGTTGCGGGCGACTTGGGTGACGGTCACGTCGGACATGGACGGCTCCTCGGCAGACATCTGAGAATCAGATTACATGATGCCCGGCTCGCTGTCACGCTACGCCTTGGGTTCTGCCGAACGCACCGCGCGTAACCTGCGAGCGGTCTGGCCCGGAGTATCCCGGCCAGACCTGCTGCGAGACAGGTTGACGCGCCAGTTAGCACGGCACTGCGGCTTCAGTGCACCGGCCACGGAACCGGCAGCGCGAGACGATCTCTGAGAGCTGGGAGGCCGGCTGATGCCGGAGGCGGGCGCTGGTGTTCTCGCGCCCGCCCCGGCAAGGCCACACTGCCCTGCTCTTCCGAGGAGATCCGCGCTGCTGGCTACGCTGCAACTCACTTACTCAGGCCCCCAATGAGTGTTGCGGTACCGCCAAGGTCTGCCCGTGCTAACGCACCGCGCGTAACCTGCGCGGGCTCCGGCCTGAGGTTACTACAGAAGCCGTTGACCGCGTCAGGTTGACGCGCTTGTTGGACGGCATCAGCTGCGCTCCCAAGGAACACCAGCGACGACCTCATGGAGTGTGTACTCGGGAGCTGGCTCGGGCCAGCGCGTCGTGCTGTCGAGCACCACGGCGGGACTGTCGGGAGAAACGCGGTAGAACGAGTCGCTGAACGGATCGAGGTCGAACTCCGCCAGGTACTCGCGGAGCAGCTCGCGCGTGAAGCGGTCGCGCGTGCGCGGCAGCCTGTACTGGTCCAGTTGCTCGAACGGGAATGGCTCCCCGGACATCTCGAAGACCCAGCGGCCGCCGTCGTTGGCGGCCTCGACTGAGCGCCGGTAGCAGAGCGGCGGGATCCCGCCGAGCTCGACAGGGGCGTAGACCTCCCAGATCGTGGCCGGCCACTGCGCCACGGACGGTGTCGAGCAGACGCGCATACCGAGAACGTGGAGAAGCTCAGTGGAGAGATGGTTAGTCGCCGGGAAAGGGTCCGACCCGCTGATGCCGCTCTGGAAGCAGGCCGTCCAGCCGGCCGTCGTGGCGACGAAGAGCCGACGCCGCATCTCCGCCGAGAGCGGCGGGAGAGCGTCGAAGGCGTCGGCGAGGGAGGTGACCACGTCGCGGCGGATGTAGGTCATGCCGAGCGAGCTGTGCCACCCGCGAAGTGCGGCGACCACCTGATCGACGGGCGCCTGGATGAGGCCCATGTCGTGGGTCACCGGATGCCACCGCTCGACTACCACCCACCCTCCTGGATGACCGTCCAACGCACCGCGGATAAGCTGCGAGCGCGCCGGCCTCCCGTGAGGCCGCCGGCG
>DAIQNY010000397.1:0-1572 GCA_036788155.1 Actinomycetota bacterium
GGCCGACGTCGTCTTCACCGTCGGCTGGTGGTGGATGCAGCCCGAGGACGAGAAGGACGAGCTCCGCCGCATCCTCGGGCCGTACCAGGTGAACAAGGAGCTCTGGGCGCACGCCAGGCCGGGCGCGAAGTTCATGCACTGCCTGCCGGCGGTGCGTGGGGAGGAGATGACGGACGATATCCTCGACGCGCCATTCTCGATCGTCCTCGACGAGGCCGAGAACCGCAAGCACTTCCAGAAGGCTCTCTTGCTGGCGCTGATCGGTATCGACGGACTACCGGCGGACGACGCATTGCACGACATCGGTCGAGCCCTGCTCGCGTGAGGCGGCGCGAGAGGCGACGGACCACGACGGTGACAGGAGGACCCATGACCAGCACATCTGACGGCAGCGGCGGACCGCTCGAGGCCGACAACGGCTTCGTCGGCGATCCCGAGGTACGCGCCGAGATCGCGCGGCGCCTGGGCGCGGTGACGGCGCCGGACTACGAGGACCCGGCGCGCAAGGACTTCACCCGTGCGGACTGGCTCGTCTTCGGCGGCTTTCTCGCCGTCTGCGCCGTCGCCTTCACGGTCTGGGGGTACTGACGTGGCGACGCAACAGACCGAGGAGTTCGGCGAGCAGACCACGACGCAGGCGCTCTTCGACACCCTGCCGCTCTACCGTGGCGAGCGCATCTGGGGCTTCCTCGACTTCAGCTGGGTGATGACCGGCCTCGCCATCGCCACGTGGGCCTTTCTCATCGGCGGCGACGTCGTCTACTTCCTGGGTCTCAAGGCCGGCATCGCCGCGATGGTCCTCGGCAACGCGGTCGGGCTCTTCTTCGTCATCATCAGCGTGCTCAGCAACACCAAGTACGGCCTCGAACACTTCACGTCCATCCGCTCCGTGTTCGGCCGCCACGGGGTCAAGCCGCTGATCTACATCCTCAACTTCCTCGTCTGCATCGGCTGGACGGGCGTGCTCGCGGTCATGTTCGGCCGCGCCGCCGTGAACATCATCAACCACCTTGCGGGGACCGACTACGGCGGCGATTACTTCCTCGTCGGCGTGTTCGGGTTCGTCGCTCTCGCCATCAGCTGGGTGGTGGTCGTCAAAGGGCCGGTGGCGCTCAAGTGGTTCAACCGCTTCGCGGCGCCGCTGCTCATCGCCGTGCTGCTCATCATGGTCTACTTCATCTTCCGTGAGACCAGCTGGGCCGAGCTGACCGCTGCTCAACCGCTCGAGCCGTTCGGCATCAAGCAGGTCGACTTCATGATGGTCGTCGAGTTCGCGCTCGCCGGGGCGGTCTCCTGGTGGCCGGCCCAGGGCAACCTCAGTCGCCTCGCCACGACCCAGCGGTCGGCGGCCTGGGCCGCCATCATCGGGCTCTTCGTGGTCACGCTCGTCGCCCAGACGGTCGGCCTCATGGCGGCGCTCACCTTTGCGGACTCCGACCCCACGGCCTGGATGATCCCTCTGACCGGTGCGGTGCTCGGGATCGTGATCCTGTTGTTCATCGCCTTCGCCAACATCACGACGATCTCGGTCCAGGCCTACCAGGTCTGCGTCGCCATGCGCCAGGAGGGCGT
>DAIQNY010000398.1:0-1567 GCA_036788155.1 Actinomycetota bacterium
GCATCGTCGAGGTCAAGGAGCTGCGCAAGCAGTACGACCCGCCCAAGGGCGTGCTCGCCCTCGACGGGGTGAGCTTCGACATCGCCGAGGGCGAGATCTTCAGCCTTCTCGGCCCCAACGGCGCCGGCAAGAGCACCACCATCTCCATGCTGAGTTGCCTGCTCAGGCCCAGCGGCGGCGACGCGATGGTCGGCGGCAACTCCATCGTGCATCAGGCGCAGGCCGTCAAGGAGACCATCGGCGTCGTCCCGCAGGACATCGCCCTGTATCCGGACATGAGCGCGCGCGAGAACCTCGTCTTCTGGGGGCGGATGTACGGGCTCTCGGGCGACGAGTTGAAGAGGAGGGTCGACGAGGTGCTCGAGCTCATCACGCTCGTCGACCGCCAGAAGGACCGCGTGGAGAAGTTCAGCGGCGGCATGAAGCGGCGCGTCAACATCGGTGTCGCGCTGCTGCACAAGCCCAGGGTGCTCTACCTCGACGAGCCGACGGTGGGGATCGACCCGCAGAGCCGGCGGTCGATCCTCGACGGCATCCTCGCGCTCCGCGACCAGGGGATGACGATCCTCTACACCACTCACTACATGGCCGAGGCGCAGGAACTCAGCGACCGCATAGGTATCGTCGATCACGGCAAGATGATCGCCATGGGCACGCACGAGGAGCTCGTGAAGATCGTGGGCGGCCAGTCCAGGGTGAGAGCAAGGGTCGACCAGGACCTGGGCGGCATGGCCGGGCGCTGGCGCGAGACGCCCGGGGTGGAGCAGGTCGACGTGGAGGAGGACGACGAGGCCGTCCTGCTCACGGGCGACGCCGACGAGGTGCTGCCGCGGCTGTTCGAGACGGCCGCCGCGGCAGGCTCGCGCATCACCGAGATCAACGTCAGCGAGCCGAACCTCGAGATGGTGTTTCTGCATCTGACAGGCAGGGCCCTGAGGGAATGATGCGCAACGTCGAATCGTCATCGGGCGCGCCGGAGGTGCACTCGACTGTGACCCGCTGCCGATGAAGGTCCTCGCGATCGCCTGGAAGGACCTGCGCAGCACGGTGCGCAACGTGCCGGCGCTGGTGATGATGCTCGTCGCGCCGTTGGCCCTCGCCGCCCTGCTCGGCTTCGCCTTCGGCGGCGGCGAGTCGTTCGAGATCGCCGCCACCGAAGTCGTCGTTGCGAACGGCGACACGGGGACGCCCGAGTCCTCCGTCGTCGCCGGTTGCATGGTGGCCGGCATCCTCGAGAGCCCGGGCCTGCAGGACGTCCTGCGAGTCCGGCGCGTCGAGGATGCCGCCACGGCGCGCAAGGCGGTCGACGACGGCGACGCGGCCGTCGCCGTCATCGTCCCCGCCGACTTCAGTGAGGTGGTCTACGGGGACGATCCCTCCGCGACGGCTCAGATCGAACTCTACGAGAACCCGACGAGCGAGGTCGGCGGCTCCATCGTCGAGGGTGTCGTCGGGCAGGTGCTCGCCGACTTCAACGGCGCTCGGGCGGCCGCCGCCGGGGCCGTCGCCGTCCGCTCGGACGACGGCGGCGACCCGCCGGCGCCCCAGGTCGCCGCCGCCGCCGCCG
>DAIQNY010000399.1:0-1564 GCA_036788155.1 Actinomycetota bacterium
TGGCGGAGGGGGTGGGATTCGAACCCACGAACGAGTCGCCCCGTTGGCGGTTTTCAAGTCGCAAGGTCACCAGGAAAAACACCTGCAAACGGAGGTATTCGGGAGCGGGGTGCGGCCACGGTCGCTCACCGTCGTTCTCGGTCGCCGACGAGCGCCTCTCGATGTGGCACAAGATGGCACATGGCGCACAATGGCGCGCGCCGACAAGGGCTCCCCGTGGGACTAGAAGGAGAAGGCGAGGTCCTCGCCGCTCACCAGGTCATGCGCACGGAATCCGGTCGGGCCTTCCTGGTTGAAGGCCTCGGACCAGACGATCCAGGTGCCGTAGAGCCACGGCCCGTTCTCGCTGTCCTCTGCAAGCCGCTGAGTTCGGCCGGTCCGGGTGTCGTAGGCGAAGAGGCCTCCCGGGCGCCAGCAGTGCCACACGATCCACGGGCCGGAGATGACGAGGCCGTCCTCCTCGGCGAACTCCTCGGTCACGACCACGTGCCGTCCTGTCTCGAGGTTCGCGGCGCGCAGCACGTTCGAGGAGTAGTCGTACCACGCTGCCCACGGCGCTCCGACGACCAGATCGTAGCCCTGCTCCGTCCTTCCGCCCCGGTCGGCCAGCCGCGTCGTCTCCCCGGTGCGGAGGTTCAGCGCCTTGATCGACGACGATTCCGACGAGCCGCGGTCGCACCACACCATCCAGTCCCCCGAGAGGAGCGGCGAGCCATAGTCTGATGCGGCGACGTGGCCGCTCTCGCCGGTCTCGAGGTTGACCCACCGCGCGGTGGTCTCCTTGCCGCCCTGTCCCCACGTGACCCAGGGGTAGGAGATCTGGCCGCCGGCCTGCGAGTCGTCTGAGGGCGATACCGGCCTGGTCTCGCCGGTCGAAAGGTCCGTGATCACGAGCTGGCCCCGGTCCGCGTCCACCTCGTTGTCCCACAGCATGAGGCCGTGCGAGATCGACACGTTCCAGATCGACCCGTAGCCGGTCACGCGATGCGACCCCGTCTTCAGGTCGAGCACGTGGAGCTGCTGCGGCGGCATCTCCGCCATGGTCTTGCCCTCGAGCCAGGCCAGCCATCTACCGTCATGGACCACGCCGCCGATCCAGCCGTGCCCGTGCTCAAGGACTACGGTGCGTCCGGTCGAGAGCTCGACCGCCGAGACGTCGGCTCCCGTGGAGTCGATGTACCAGCCGGCGGGGTCGGTCAGGGTCGGCAACGGTGAGGCGGAGGTCAGGACCGGAGAGGCCTGCTGACCCTCTCCCGCTCCGCCCCCGGCGTCCACCGGCGGCAGTCGTTCCTCCCCGCAGCCGGCCGCGAGCAGCCCGGCCGCGCACACGGCCAGCAGGACCAGACCCAAGCGTCGCAAGCAAGACAAGTGCCCCTCCACGGTCCCCACCCTACGTTGAGTCAAGACGCCGCGGAAGGACAGGAGGTTCACTCTCACTCACGCCTTCGGGCCCTCGACGCTCCTCGGCCTGCCCCCGGTGCCTAGTTCCCGGCGCCCGGCGCCAGGCGCCGCAGGTCGCCGAGCGCGTCGGCGGCGGCCTCGTCGGCCTTCTCGGACGGGTCGA
>DAIQNY010000400.1:0-1555 GCA_036788155.1 Actinomycetota bacterium
GTCGACGTAGCCGATCCACCGGTAGAGCGCCTGGTTCTCGGTCATGATGTCCTGCGTGTAGAGTTAGATCGAGTCGTATCCGGCGTTTCGGGCCTTCTCCTCGGCGAGGTGGAGGAGGTATCGGCCCACTCCCGTCCCCTGGCAGGCGGGGAGCACGGCGATGTTGTCGAGGAGGAAACCCTCCGGGCCTTCGCGTACCAGCAGCACGGCGACGACCTCGCCGTCGCGCTCGACGACGGTGACGTCGTGCGCGGGGATGAGCTCCGCGTAGTCGTCGAGCATCGGCGCCGGGACTTTGCCGTTTCGCGCGATGTAGTGCTTGTAGGCGGCGCCGACGCAGGCGGTCGCGCCTTGCGCGTCCGCACACTGGGCCTCGCGGGCGAGGTAGCCGTGTGGAAGGTCCACGCCGGCGGCCCGGGTCAGGGGCGAGCGCTCATCGGCCGCAGCAGCTCCGCCACCTGGAAGGCGACGTCGAGCGACTGGCGCGCGTTGAGGCGGGGGTCGACGAGCGAGGAGTAGCGGACGCCCAGGTCGCACTCGTGCACCGGCTCGACGCCGCCGACGCACTCGGTGACGTCGTCACCGGTGAATTCGAGATGGACGCCGCCCGGCCAGGCGCCCTCGCCGCGGCACACTGAGAAGAAGGCCGTGAGCTCGCTCATGATGTCGTCGAAGCGGCGGGTCTTGATGCCGTCCGCCGTCACAACTCCGTTGCCGTGCATGGGATCACAGGCCCAGACCACCGGGAAGCCGGCGGCGGAGACCGCCCGGATGAGCGGGGGCAGCACGTCCTCGACCCGATCCATGCCGAGCCGGGAGATGAGCGTGAGGCGGCCGGGGTCGCGGCCGGGGTCGAGGCGCTCGCAGAGCGCCACGAGGTCCTCCGGCCGCGTCCTCGGCCCGAACTTGCAGGCGAGTGGGTTCTGCACGCCGGCGAAGAACTCGACGTGCGCGCGCGCCGGTGCTCGCGTGCGCTCGCCGATCCAAAGCAAATGTGCCGAGCAGTCGTACCATTCGCCGGTGAGGCTGTCCCGCCGGCTGAGGGCCTCTTCGTAGGGCAGGATGAGGCCCTCGTGACTTGTGTACAGGTCGACCTCGTGAAGCTGGTGCTCCCGGTCGAGGTCGATGCCGCAGGCGGCCATGAAGGTGAGGGCGTCGTCGATGCCCCTCGCGAAGCGCTCGTAGCGGCGCCCCTCGGGGGATCGCGCGACGAACTCCTGGTTCCACACGTGGACCTGGCGGAGGTCGGCGAAGCCGCCCTTGGTGAACGCCCGCAGGAGGTTCAGGCGTGCCGCGGACTGGTGGTAGGCCTGCAGCATCCGCTGTGGGTCCGGCGTGCGCGCGGCGGCGTCGAACGCGTCGTCGTTCACCATGTGCCCACGGAACGACGGCAGCTCCACGCCGCCGACGACCTCAGTCGCGCTGGAGCGCGGCTTCGCGAACTGCCCGGCGGCGCGCGCCAGTTTCACCACCGGCAACGCGGCGCCGAAGGTGAGCACGGTCGCCATCTGCAGCATGATCTTGAGGTTGTCGCGGATGCGCGGCGCCGAGAGGT
>DAIQNY010000401.1:0-1547 GCA_036788155.1 Actinomycetota bacterium
TGCACCGGAGCCGCAGGACCGCTCTAACAGGCGCGTCAACCTGTCTCGCAGCAGGGTCTGGTGGTGTAGGTTCAGGCCAGACCGCTCGCAGGTTACGCGCGGTGCGTTAGGAGCAACGAGGTTGAACCGTGAAGTGGCGCGACTGGAGACTGGCGTTCTACCTCGCCATCGCCGGACTCCTCTGGACGGTCGCAGTCGGCCTGCTGCTCTACTTCCTGCCACTCGGCACCTCTGGGACCACCTCCTCGTCAGGCGCCGAGGTCGAGACCCGGGAGCACATCTTCACGCTCTCGCTCTCCAGCCTCTGGCCGCTCATCGTCCCGGCGCTGCTCTGCGCCATGGCTGCGTGGGCCGCCGCACGTCATCGGCGGACGCTGCTCATCGCCGTCGCCGTGCTCCTCGCCGTCTTCGCGCTCCTCGGGGCTCTGTCGATTGGCGTCGCCTATGTCCCGGCCGTCCTGCTGCTCATCGTCAGCGTCCTCGCCTCGTCTCCGGTACGCCAAGCGCCGGACGGTGGCGACTCCGCGACCGGGAGGGAATGACGTGGACGTGCTCCTAACAAGCGGATCAAGCTGACTCGCCGCGGCGCCGATTCTGTCCATATGAATCGGCGCGCTCGCAGCTTATCCGCGGTGCGTTAGAGCGACACGGGTTCGGAGCCGCAGTGAAGGGGCCAAGGGCAATGACAAGAGCCAGCATGGGTGAGGGCACGTCAGCATCACCGGGGGCGCGACAGCACCGCCCCGCCTGCATACTTCGTGACCTCTCCAACTCCCACGGCTGGCCTTCTCAGGCCCAGGCCCAGTCTCCGGCGGCCTCCGAGGCGTGCAGCTCTAACAAGCGCGTCAACCTGATTCGCAGCAGGTCTGGCTTTGATCCTTCCAGCCAGACCGCTCACAGGTTACGCGCGGTGCGTTGGGCAGTTGCGGCGGAGCCGCAGCTGTTGTCGGGGCGTGGCAATCCTCGGGGGTCTGCATGGCGGTGACGGTTCGACGGGGCAGAGCGGCGGACGCCGTGGCGCTCAAGGCGCTGGACACCGTCGTGCCGCTCGACGCGCAGCGAGCCGCCTCGATTGACGCCTGGCTGGCTCACGATGTGGTCTACGTCGCCGTCGCCGAAGATCTGCCGGTCGGCTACGCCGTCTTCAACCACGACTTCTTCCGCCAGGGCAACGTCGACATGCTCATGCTTGCCGTAGACCACCGCGGACGCCGCATCGGCGAGCACCTGCTCCAGGCGCTCGAGGACGCCTGCGACACGCCGAAGCTGTTCTGCACCACCAACGTCTCCAACCATCGCATGCAGCGCCTGCTCGCGCGGCGGGGCTTCCTTGCCTGCGGCTTCATCGACGAACTCGATCCCGGCGATCCCGAGCTGGTCTACGTCAAGAAGCTGGCGGAGCGGTGAGCGGCGCACTGCCCAACAAGCGCGTCAACCTGACGCGGTCAACGGTTTCTGTAGTAACCTCAGACCGCAGCCCGCGCAGGTTACGCGCGGTGCGTTAGAGCGACACGGGTTCGGAGCCGCAGTGAAGGCCCTGGAAGACA
>DAIQNY010000402.1:0-1537 GCA_036788155.1 Actinomycetota bacterium
CCAGCGGCCGCGCCTCGTCGAGCTCGGCCTCGAGCGGCTCTTCCGCGAGGTCGAGCTGCCGCTGGTCCGTGTGCTGGCACAGATGGAAGCCGCCGGCGTCAAGATGGATCCCTACCGGCTCGGGGAGATCACGGCCCGGGTGCGGGACCGCATCGACGAGCTCGCCGACGAGATCCACCGGCTGGCCGGCGACCCGTTCACCATCGGCTCGCCGCAGCAGCTGGCGGACGTGCTCTTCAACCGCCTTGGCCTCGAGGCGACGCGCAAGGGCAAGACCGGGTACTCCACCGACGCGAGGGTCCTCCGCGGTCTGCGCGACCAGCATCCCATCGTGCCGGCGGTCGAGGAGTGGCGGGAGCTCACCAAGCTGCTCAACACGTACCTCGAGCCGCTCCCTGCCCGCCTCGACCCGGTCACCGGCCGGCTCCACACCACCTTCAACCAGCTGGTGGCGTCCACCGGCCGGCTCTCGAGCTCCAGCCCCAACCTGCAGAACATCCCGGTGCGCACGGAGCTTGGGCAGGAGATCCGTGCCTGCTTCGTCGCCGAGGAGGGGTCCAGGCTCCTCGTCGCCGACTACTCGCAGATCGAGCTCCGGCTCATGGCCTCGCTCTCGCGCGAGCCGGCGCTGCTCGAGGCCTACCACCGCGGGGAGGACGTGCACCGCGTCACCGCCGCGGCCGTCGCCGGCATCCCCGTCGACGAGGTCACCAAGCAGCAGCGCGAGCGTGCCAAGGCGACGAACTTCGGCATCATGTACGGGCTTTCGGCGTTCGGGCTCTCCGAGCAGGTGGACATCCCGGTGGACGAGGCCAGGGCGTTCATCGAGGCCTACTTCGCCAAGTACCCCAAGGTCCGGGAGTTCCGCGAGCGCGTGATCGCGCAGGCTACGCAGGACGGGTACGTCACGACGTTGTTCGGCCGGCGACGCGCGGTGCCGGAGCTGCGCTCGTCCAACTTCCGCAACCGTTCGCTGGGCGAGCGCCTCGCCGTGAACACGATCCTGCAGGGCACGGCGGCCGACATCATCAAGGTGGCGATGGTCCGCGTCGGCGGCGAGCTGGAACGCCGTGGTCTGGCCTCGCGGCTGGTGCTGCAGGTCCACGACGAGCTCGTCCTCGAGTGCAGGGAGGACGAGGTGGACGCGTGCCTTCCGCTGCTGCGCGAGGCCATGTGCGGCGTGATCGACCTCGACCCGCCGCTCGAGGTCGACATCGGCGTGGGCGACGACTGGGTGGCGGCGAAGGCCTGACGGCCGCGCCGCCCGCCCCTTCTCGCCCACCCCGCTCCACAAGACTCGATTCCGAGCGTGGGGAGTGCTATACTCCGCTGGTTTCGGCCCGCCGCGGTCCGCGGGCCGACCTTTTTGTCAGCGACGGACCGCATCACTGACCGGGAGGCAAACCCACACATGACCGACAACCCCGAAACCACCATCACCGATCCGGCCAACGCCCCCAACGTCGTGGAGGGCAGCGAGGGCTACCTCATCGAGGTCGACGGCGAGATCATCCCCAACTACGACATGACGCTGACC
>DAIQNY010000403.1:0-1529 GCA_036788155.1 Actinomycetota bacterium
CAGGTTGCGCTGCCCCGAGCTCTCGAGCTGGAACAGGCCGACGGTGCGCGCCGACCTGACGAGCTCGTAGACCTTGGGGTCGTCGCGCGGGAGCTCCCAGGCGCTGACGCGCTCGCCGGTGCGCGTCTCGATGCGGCGCACCGCCTCGGCGATGGCCGAGTGCATCTTGAGCGCGAGGATGTCCATCTTGACGAGGCCCAGCGTCTCGACGTCGTCCTTGTCGAACTGCGCGACCACCACACCCTTGGCCGCCCACTGCAGCGGCACGCGGTCGGTGAGCGGGTCGCGCGAGAGGATGAACCCGCCCAAGTGCGTGCCGAGGTGGGCGGGGAACCCAGACAGCCGCTCGGCGACGTCGACCAGGCGGCTGTAGTGCGACTGCCGGAACTCGTGGTCGGCGAGCTCGGGGCGCTCGGCGAGCATCTCCCCGAGCTTGTCGGCGCTGCCCCACGGCACCTTGCGCGAGAGCCGGTTGATCTCGTCCGGCGTGAACCCGAAGGCGCGGCTGACGATGCGCACCGCCGACGGCGCACGCACCGTGTTGACGGTGGCGACCATGGCGACCTTGTCGTGACCGAAGCGCTCGTAGATGTACTGGATGACCTCGTCGCGGCGCGCGGAGCAGAAGTCGATGTCCACGTCCGGCATCTCGCGGCGCGTGTGGTTGAGGAAGCGCTCGAAGAGCAGTTCGTGCTCGATTGGGTCGGCGTCGGTGACGCGCAGCACGTAGCTGACGATGCTGTTGCCGGCGGAGCCGCGGCCCGAGTAATAGATGCCGCGGCCCCGTGCGAACTCGACGATGTCGCGCACGGCGAGGAAGTACTCGGCGAAGCCGAGCTCCTCGATGACCCTGAGCTCGCGCTCCAGTCGCGCCGTGACCTCGGCGGTGAGGGGTCTGTAGCGCTCGGCGGCGCCCTCGAAGCAGCGCTTCCACAGGAGCGAGAAGGCGGTCTCGCCCGGCGGTAGCGGGTAGGCGGGGAAGAGGAGCCTGCCGAGCCCGAGGTCGAGGGTGCAGCGCGCGGCGATGCGCCCGGCGTTGGCGTACGCCTCCGGGTAGCGCTGGAAGAGGCGGCGCATCTGCGCCGGGCTCTTGAGGTAGAGCTCGGCGTTCTTGCGCCCCAGCGGGTTGGGCAGCGGCTGGTTGGCGGCTTCGGCGGCGAGGACGTCGTGCAGGCCGGCGTCGCCCTTGACCGTGTAGTGGACGTCGCCGGTGGCCACGGTGGGGATGCGCAGCTCGTGGGCGAGGAGGTCGAGGGCGCGCAGCGACACGCCGGAGTCGGGCAGCAACTCGTGCTGCAGCTCGATGAAGTAGTCGCGGCCGAAGATGGAGCGGAAGACGGAGGCCGCCGCCCGGGCGCCGGCCTTGTCGCCGGCAAGCAGCCGCGACCAGACCTCGCCGCGCCGGCAGCCGCTGAGCGCGACGAGGTGATCGCCGTGCTCGGCGAGGGTGGCGAGCCGTGCCAGCGGGGGCTCGCCCGGATGCTCGAGGTGCGCGGCGCTGATGATGCGGCACAGGTTGCTCCACCCTG
>DAIQNY010000404.1:0-1509 GCA_036788155.1 Actinomycetota bacterium
AGGGGGAGCAGACGTGAGTGCACGAGATGATGAGTTCCAGCGCGACTTCCTGAAGAAGCCCGTCACCAGACGCCAGGTGCTCAAGGGGGCGGCCATGGTCGGCGCCGGAGCCGCGTTCGGCCCGCTCGTGGCCGCCTGCGGCGGCGACGACGCCGGCTCCGATGCGTCACCGAGCGCCGCCGCCGGCACGCCCAAGTCCGGCGGCACGCTGCGGGTGGCGGTCGCGGCCGGCTCCTCCAAGGAGAACCTCGACATCCACGCGCCGGCGCTCACGATCCCGGTCATGAGCATGCGCTTCAATGTCTACGACTCACTGCTCGAGAAGGATGCCGAGGGTGTGCTCGGCATGGCTCTCGCCGAGGAGGTCGTGCCCAACGACGCGGCGACGGAATACACCGTCAAGCTGAAGTCCGGGCTCGTGTTCCACGACGGCAAGCCCGTCACCGCCGACGACGTGGTGTACAGCTTCCAGCGGATCCTCGATCCCAAGAACCCGGGCCTCGCGGCGCCGCAGCTCAGGGGGCTCACCCCGAAGGGCATCAAGAAGGTCGACGACCTCACCGTGACCTTCGTCCTCGACACGGCGAACGCGATCTTCCCGGAGGCGCTCTCGAACTACGCTTGCGGGATCGTGCCCACCGGCTACGACCCCAAGGGCGGCACCGGCGCCATCGGCACCGGCCCGTTCAAGGTCCAGGACTTCCTCCCCGGCCAGAAGGGCGTGTTCGCCAAGAACGCCGACTACTGGCGTGAAGGCGGCGGACCGTACGTGGACACGCTCGAGATGATCGAGTTCGCCGACTCCACCGCGCAGCTCAACGCTCTGCTCGGCGGCGCGGTGGACTACTGCCAGATGCTGGAGGGCGCGCAGCGGACCGTGGCGGAGGGCGCCGGCATGGCGCTGCTCGAGGCCAAGACGGGATCGTGGATCCCCTTCACCATGCGCACCGACATCAAGCCGTTCAACGACGTCAAGGTGCGGCAGGCGTTCCGCCTGCTCGTCGACCGCGAGCAGATGATGGCGCAGGGGTCCGGCGGCATGCAGTGGCTCGGCAACGACATGTACGGGCCGTTCGACCCCGGTTATCCCGCGGATCTGCCGCAGCGCGCGCAGGATCTGGAGCAGGCCAAGTCCCTGCTCAAGCAGGCCGGCTACGACAACGATCTCAGCGTCAAGCTGACGACGTCGACCTCGGTGAGCCCAGGCGCGCCCGCCGCGGCCACCGTGTTCGCCCAGCAGGCCAAGGGCGCCGGCGTCACCGTCAAGGTGGACAACGTCACCGGCGACGTGTTCTGGGGCGAGGAATACCTCAAGTACCCGTTCGCGATGGACATTTGGGGCGCCCGTGGCTATCTCGCGCAAGCGGGCATGGGCTCCATGCCGGACGCCTACTACAACGAGACGCACTGGGACAACCCCGAGTGGCTGGCGCTCGTGGAGGAAGCGTTCACGACCGTCGACGACGCGAAGCGAAACGAGCTGATCACCCAGGCAGCCACCATCGAGTA
>DAIQNY010000405.1:0-1505 GCA_036788155.1 Actinomycetota bacterium
TGAGCTTGACCGCCACCTGGATGTTCAGCACGTTGTAGATCTGCGCCTGCACGCCCTTCTGGAAGCGCTCCAGGTCGCCCATGGTCTCGGCGAACAGGTCTTCGCCCACCTCGACCCAGACCTCGATCACGTCCAGGTAGCCCTTGCGGTCGACCACGATCTGGTAGTGCGGCTCGATGGCCGGGATGCTCATGAGGACTTCTTCGATCTGGCTCGGGAAGACGTTGACGCCCCTGATGATGAGCATGTCGTCGCTGCGGCCGATGGGCTTGCTCATGCGCACGCTGGTGCGGCCGCAGGCGCACGGCTCGTCGATGAGGGTGCAGAGGTCGCGGGTGCGGTAGCGCAGCAGCGGCTGCGCCTCCCGGGTGAGCGTCGTGAACACGAGCTCTCCGATCTCCCCGAACGGGAGTGGCCGCAGCGTCTCGGGATCGATGACCTCGGCCAGATAGTGGTCCTCGTTGATGTGCATGCCGCCCTTGCACAGGCACTCGAAGGCGACGCCTGGCCCGCCCATCTCACTGAGGCCGTAGATGTCCAGCGCGTGCTCGCCCAGGCCCGATTCGATCTGCGTGCGCAGCTCGTTGGTCCAGGGCTCCGCGCCGTGGAAGCCGACGCGCACGGGCAGGTCCTCCGGCCGCAGGCCGCGGTCGCGCGCGGCGTCGGCCAGATACATGGCGTAGGACGGCGTGCAGCTCAGGGCAGTGGCGCCGAAGTCGCGCATGATCTTGAGTTGCCGCTCGGTATTGCCGCCCGAGATGGGCACGACGGTGCAGCCCAGGCGCTCGGCGCCGAAATGCAGGCCGAGCCCACCGGTGAAGAGGCCGTAGCCGTACGCGTTCTGCAGCAGGTCGCCCGGCGCCACGCCGCCGGCGGCCAGCGTGCGGGCGATGAGGTCGCCCCACGTGTCGATATCGGCGCGCGTGTAGCCCACGGTGGTGGGGTTGCCGGTCGTGCCGGAGCTGGCGTGTACGCGCACCACCTGGTCGCGCGGCCGCGCGAACATGCCGAAGGGATAGTGGTCGCGCAGGTCTATCTTGGTGGTGAAGGGCAGGCTCGCGACGGCGTCAAGCCCGGTCACGTCGCCCGGCTCGACGCCGAGTTCGTCCATCTTCTTGCGGTAGAACGGGACGTTCTCGTACGCGTTCTCGAGCGTGGCCCGCAGGCGCTCCACCTGGAGCGCGAGCAGGTGCTCGCGCGGCATGGTCTCGGCCGCCGGCTGCCAGTTCAGCCCTCCGGCGGCATCTCTGGTGAGGTGCTCCTCGGTCGCCACGCTCACAGCGCCCGCACCTCCGCATCGCTGAGCAGCTTCACCTTGTCCTTGAGCAGCTCGACGGCACGGTCGATATCGCGCACCGCGAAGCAGATGTTCCAGAAGGAGATGCTGTAGAGGTAGTCGATCGAGACGCCCGCGCCGGCGAGCTGCTCGAGCACGCCGGCGAGGCCGCCCGGCACGTCGTCGACCTTGACGCAGAGCACCTCGGAGAAGTGCGTCGTGAAGCCCG